>CAZAFU010000064.1:12965-15795 GCA_964484475.1 uncultured Caulobacterales bacterium
GATGCGGCGCTTCATGGCGGGCGCCGCCTCGGCGCTCGTCATGGGCGGCAGCGTTCTCGCCGCCGCTCCTACGGACGTTGCGGAAGCAGCGGGCGTGGAGAGCGAAGGCGGTCTGCCGCAGCTCAACAGCGAGACCTACGCCAGTCAGATCTTCTGGCTGCTGATCGCGTTCCTCCTGCTATACCTGCTGATGTCGCGGATCTTCCTTCCGCGCCTCGGCGGGGTGATCGAGGAGCGTCGTCAGCGGATCGCGGACGATTACGACAAGGCCGCCGAGTTCAAGCGTCAGGCCGAAGAGGCGGAAGCCAGCTACAAGCAGGCTCTCGCCGACGCCCGGGCGCGCGCTTCGCGGATCGCGCAGGAAACCCGCGACCAGATCGACGAAGAGATCAAGGGGATGCAGCTCGAGACCGACAAGAAGCTCGAGGCTGATATCGAGGCGGCGGAGGCCCGCATCGCGGAAACCACGGCGAAGGCCGAAGCGACTGTCCGCGAGGCGGCCCGGGCCACCACCCGGGAGATCGTCGTCGCCCTGATCGACGAAACGCCGAGCGACGAGGCCATCGACGCCGCGCTCCGCCACGCCGAAGGAGGCCGGACATGATGTTCGCCATCCAGGACGAGTACGGCCGGGAGGCCGTCCAGGAAGGTTATGTCGAAGTTCCGGCAGAGGAGTATCACGGGGACGATCACGGCTCGATCCTCGAGGATACCAATCTGTGGGTTCTCGTCGGCTTCGTCATCGTCATCCTCGTCTTCGCCAGTCAGGGCGTGGGCAAGAAACTCGGCGGCTTCCTCACGAGCCGGGCGAGCCTGATCCAGAACCAGCTCGATGAGGCCCGCAGCCTCCGCGAGGACGCGCAGCGCATTCTGGCCGACTACCAGAAGCGCCAGCGGGAGGCGGAGACCGAAGCCGAAGAGATCATCGCCCAGGCTAAAGCCGACGCGAAGGCCATGTCGGCCGAAGCCCGGCAGAAGATCGATGACCAGACCCATCGTCGCACCAAGGCGGCGCAGGACCGGATCGCCCGTGCCGAAGCGCAGGCCGTCGCGGCCGTCAGGGCGCAGACAGCCGACCTCGCCGTCGAGGCGGCACGGGACATCATCAAGGCCAGGACCGATGGCGCGGCCCAGCGCTCGCTTCTCGATCGTTCGATCGGCAACATTCGCGGCAAGCTGAACTGACCGCACTGCAACCGTTGCGAACTCGCGACAGCTCCTCTCTGTTCCTTCCCGAACAGAGAGGATTTTTTATGGCCATCGCCCGCTTCGTACTTCCTGCCATCCTGTCCCTGAGCATGGCTTCCTGCTCGAGCATGCCGTTCGGTGGCGAGGAGACCTTCGCCGACCGTCTCGACGATATTTCAGACAGTTACCGCGACGGTCAGAAAGACATCCGCAAGGGCCGCGACCTGGTCGAGGACGGACGTGCGGACCTGCAAAAGCAGCGTGAACGCCGTCAGCGTGAGCTCGCCGGTCTCAGCAAGGCCGAGCAGGACGTGCGCCTGACCCGCGAAGAAATCACCCGCGTCTCCGCAAGCGGCGGCAAGCCCGAGACGCTCGAAGAACTCGGAGACCGTATCCGCAAAAGCGAGAAAAGGGCCAACGAACACCGCGAAGAGGCGCAGGACGCAGCGGACGACATCCGCGACGCCGAACGCAAGATCGCCCGGGGGGAGCGCATGATCGAAGAAGGTGAGGAGAAAGTCGCCGAGGCCCGCCGCCGCTATTACGACGATACCGGGCGTGACATCGACGAGCTGGCGAGCCGCTAGTCCCTGTTTGCGGCTCGGGGGCGGGCCTGCCAGAGGGTGACCGCCCCCTGCGCCGCGAGGAGAAAGGTCATCGGCAGGGCCCCGGCCACTGCCATGGCCCTCGTGACCGTCTGGCCGCCCTCGGAGATGATGGCCGCCGCGGTCAGGAGAGCGAGGACGCCTCCCCAGAGCAGCCGCGGTGCAACCGCCGGTTCGCTCTCGCCGCCGGACAGCATCGCCAGGACATAGGCGCCGCTGTCCGCGCTGGTGACCAGGAACACCGCCACCAGCAACAGGGTCAACACGCTCGAAATTGCCGGTAGCGGCAGTTCAGCAAGAAGGGCGTAGGTGGCCTGAGGTGCCGTATCGAAGCTGTCGACGCCGAAGTCGACGCCGCCCTGAGCCAGCTCGAACGCCGCACCCGCAAAGATGGAAAACCACAGGAGCGTCGCGACCGAAGGCATGAGCACTGCCATGGCGAGGAAGCTCCTCACCGTGCGTCCCCGGCTGATTCTCGCAAGGAAGACCCCGACAAACGGCGTCCAAGCCACCCACCAGAGAAAATAGGTCAGCGACCAGTCCCGGGTCCATTCCCGCGGTGCGCCCTCAGGCCTGAGTTCGACGGAAAGGGCGGGAATCTGCCTCAGATACCCGGCGGCGCTCTGCCAGAGAGCTTCGCCTATGGCGCCGAGCGGGACCATCGCGATGACGAAGAGCGCCAAAAGCCCCGCCAGGGTCAGGTTGACGTTCGAAAGAACGGCGATACCCCGCTTCAGCCCCAAGGCCGCGGAGGCGAGAAACGCAGCGGACACCACGAAGAGGATCGCGAGCTGCCGCCCGAGGTCGGGTTCGACAGAGCCAACGCCCACGACCCCGAGCCCCGCCCCCATCTGGAAGACTCCCTGCCCCAGCGAGGCAACGATTCCGAACAGGACCGCCACCAAGGCGACGATGTCCACCGCCCGCCGGACCGGGCGCGCCGAGCCTGCGAAGGGGCCGCTGGGCATGAGGTCGTGGCTTCGCGTAGCCGCCAGACCGATGGCCACCGCCGCAACGCCGTAGATGGCCCAGGCATG
>CAZAFU010000065.1:0-15645 GCA_964484475.1 uncultured Caulobacterales bacterium
CCAGCTTCACGAACCAGACGCTGGCGCAGATCGAGCTCTTCACCAACGAAGGCCAGTACGAGAACAAGGTCTACGTGCTGCCCAAGCATCTCGATGAGAAGGTGGCGAGCCTGCACCTCGCCCATGTCGGCGCGAAACTGAGCCAGCTGACCGATGGGCAGGCCGATTATATCGGGGTGTCACCGGACGGCCCGTTCAAGTCGGACCAGTACCGCTACTGACCCCACAAGTTGCGGAGGCCGGGTTCCTCCCGGCCTTCGCCCGTGGCAGGGTCTTTCCGATCTGTGGAGTCGACCATGCCCGGACCTCTTCGTCTTGCCCTCCTGCTCGCCCTCGGCGCTGTCGCGGCATGCGGCACCACCGAAGACGAGCCGGCAGCGGGCGAACCGAAAGAGCAGCCGCCGGTCGCCGCCGAGCCGAAAGCGCCCGCACGCCGGATCACCGGCATCGCTTCTTACTATGCCCGGAGCCTCGAGGGCCGGCCGACCGCGAGCGGCGAACCCTATGATCACGACGCCCTCACCGCCGCGCACAAGACCCTTCCCTTCGGCACGAGACTGCGGGTCACGAACCCGGCCAACGGTCGGTCGGTGGTGGTCGTCGTCAATGACCGGGGGCCCTTTGCCGGCAACCGGGTGCTGGATCTCTCCGGGGCGGCCGCCCGCGCCCTCGGCATGATCGAGGACGGAACCGTCCGGGTGACGGCCGAGGTCCTGAACTAGAGGGGACGCCGCGACCGAAGCGCCGTCGCCAGCGTGCCTTCGTCGAGAACATCGAGCTCGCCGCCGACGGGCACGCCCCGCGCCATGCCGGTGATCTGTACGCCCCGGCCCTCGAGGCGTTCGGCAAGATAGTGGGCCGTGGTCTGGCCATCCACCGTCGCCGGCAGGGCGAGGATGATCTCCAGCACCTGCGCATCGGAAGCCCGCGCGGACAGGCCATCGACCCGCAGGTCATCGGGCCCGATACCGTCGAGCGGCGAGATAACGCCGCCCAGAACGTGGTAGAGCCCGCGATGGGCGCGCGCCCGCTCCAGCGCCCAGACATCCGAGACGTCCTGCACCACGCAGATGACACTCTGGTCCCGGGTGCCGTCGCTGCAGATCGTGCAGGGATCGACACCGTCCCAGTTGCCGCAGCGTGAACAGGGTTTGATGGTCGCCGCAGCCGTGAAAAGGGCGTCCGCGAGGGGCCGCATCAGGCCGTCCCGCTTTCGCAGCAGGTGAAGCGCCGCCCGGGTGGCGGAGCGCGGTCCGTAGCCGGGCAGCTTGCTGAGCAGGCTGATGAGATGGTCCAGCTCCGGACCGGCGGTCGTCTTCACCATCAGAAGGGCAGCTTCATCCCCGGCGGCAGCGGGAGCCCGGAGGTCAGTTCCTTCATCTTCGCGGCGGACTCTTCCTCGACCTTCGATTTGGCGTCGTTGATGGCCGCCGCGATCAGGTCCTCGAGAACCTCCTTCTCGTCTTCCGCGAAGAGCTTCGGGTCGATCTCGACACGGCGGGCGTAGCCCTTGCCGTTGATGATGACCTTGACCAGGCCGCCACCGGCATGGCCCTCGGCCTCAATGGCGGCAATCGATTCCTGCGCCTCCTGCATCTGCTTCTGGAGGTTCGAGGCCTGCTTCATCATGTCGGCGAAATTCTTCATCCGTTCTCCTTCCCGCCCAACGGGCGGATCTGTGCGATGGTCGCCCCCGGGAACGTCGCAAGCGCCTCCCGCACCAGGGGGTGTTCAGCGATGGCCTTGTCGCGCGCCTCTTTCAAGGTGGGCTCGGCACCGGTCGACGAGCCGACCTCCACGTCCCAGGCCTGTCCCGTCCAGTTGACGAGGCCGGCCTGAATGCGGCCGGGCAGGGTGTCCTCGGCATCATCTGTCAGCGCAATGACCATCCGGGTCCCTTCGAGGGACACGAGGCGCACCTTCCTCTCGATCGCGTTGCGCAGGATGAGGTCGCCGTGAGCCGCGGCGAGAGCCACGATCTCTTCGAGAGACTTCGGAAGCTCTTCCTCCCCGTTCCCCGTTTGCGGGGGGGCAGCCTCCCCTGCGGGCGGATCGGCGGGTCGTTCCCCCGGCGTGAGCGGCGCGTTCGAAAGGACCTCGGCCGGGGTGGGGAGGCTCGATGCGTAGGCGAGCCTGATGAGCCCCACCTCGGCTGCCGCGGCGGGATCGGGGGCGGTCTGGGTTTCCTTCAGCGCCGTCATCAGCAGCGACCAGGCCCTCGTCAGCGCGGGCACGGACATGGCCGCCGCGAGCTTCCTCGCCGCTTCCGCGTCGGAGGTCCCGGCAGGACCGTGGGCCGCCGCCGCCTCTCCAGCCGTCTTCACCCGGGCGGCAAGATGGGTCACGTCGAGAAGGTCACGCAGGACCTCGGCCGGGTCGGCGCCGTAGTCATATTGGTGCCGGAACGATGCGAGGGCGGAGGACACATCGCCGCGAAGGGCGGCTTCGAGAAGCGCCCAGGACGAGCCCCTGTCCGCAAGGCCGATCATCCTGCGCACCGCTTCGGCCTCGATCTCCTGGCCCTCGCGGCTGAGGATCGCCTGGTCGAGCAGCGAAAGCCCGTCCCGCACCGACCCCTGGGCGGCACGGGCAAGAAGGGCCAGCGCCTCGTCAGCGGCCGGAACGCCTTCCTTGCCGGCGATCTCGCCGAGATACCCGGCCAGTGTGGCAGCATCGAACCGGGCGAGGTCGAAGCGCTGGCAGCGGGAGAGGACCGTGACCGGAACCTTCCTGATCTCGGTGGTGGCGAAGATGAACTTGACGTGGGGCGGCGGCTCTTCGAGCGTCTTGAGAAACGCGTTGAACGCGCTCCTCGACAGCATGTGGACCTCGTCCACGATGTAGACCTTGTACCGGGCGACGGTGGGGGCGTAGCGAACCCCTTCGATCAGCTCCCGGATGTCCTCGACGCCGGTTCTCGATGCCGCGTCCATCTCGATCACGTCGGGATGCCGGCCCTCGGCGATGGCGCGGCAATGGCGCCCCTCGGCCTGCATGTCGACGGTCGGGCTGTCGATCCCGTCGGTCTCGTAGTTCAGGGCCCGCGCCATGATCCTTGCGGTGGTCGTCTTTCCGACCCCCCTGACGCCGGTGAGGATGAAGGCGTGGGCGATGCGGTCCGCCTGGAAAGCGTTGCGCAGGGTGCGCACCATCACCTCGTGTCCGAGCAGGTCGTCGAACGAGGCTGGCCGGTATTTGCGGGCGAGGACTTGGTACTGGGCGCTTTCGGTCACTGCCCCCCTTAACCCTTCGGGGGGCCCGGACAAAAGGGTTTTGACGCCATTCGGGAACCTCCCGTTTATCACATCACAGATGTGCGTAGACAGCGGCGGGAATGTGTTGGATTTTGGGCAGGGGTGAAATTAGTGAGTGTTTTCGGAGACTTAGGATGCCTTCGATTAAAATTGCGCATATCAGGGAGCAGGGTCAGGACCTGATCATCGTCCCCCTTGACGAGACCTTCGGGCGTCGTCCCAACGACGATCGCAAGGTGACCATCAACAAGATCCAGAACGTCGCCAGGGAAGTCGGGCTGAACGGCAAGGTCGTTCTGGCCCAGCGGCGAGGAAGAGATGCGCTTCCTCGCGCCCGAAGCCTGGCACCCCTTCTTCCGATCGATCACCTGGAGCTGGCTGATCGGCAACCTGAACCGCCAGCTCGACTGGTAACGGTCCCTCCCCGCCGGTCGCGTCCTGCCCCTTGGATCAAGACCGGCGTCCCTCCCGATCGGCGGGGTCGAAACTGAAGACCTCGCCGATCGGTTTTCCAAAAACTTCCGCGATCAGGAAGGCGGTCTCCAGCGAGGGCGCGTAGCGGTTCTTCTCGATGGCGGCGATGGTCTGGCGGGTGACCCCCACCTTTTCCGCAAGCTGGGCCTGGGTCATCTCGCCCGCGTGGAACCGCAATTCGCGCACCCGATTGCGCAGTCTCGAGGATCTCGGCATGGGATCGCCGGCCTTCAGCCAGCCCGCCGGTAGAGCACCAGGAGGGCGAGGCCGCTGATGATCTCGATGGCCAGGATGGCAACGAACAGGCCGTTCGCAAGAAGGTTGTGCCCCGCGAAGATGGCATAGCCGAAGCCCAGGAACAGAACGCCAAGATAAAGGTAGCCCCGCAGGGTCTGCGCCAGAAATGCCACCTTGCCGTCCCGCTCGTCCGCGACCGCCCCGCGCTTCTGGCGAAGCCTGATCGCGGCGGCGCCGAAAGCGCTGAGCACGGTGATGGACAGGACAGTCCATCCGATCTTCGGAGTGAGCGGGGCGGAGAAGCCGCCCGCACTCTCGACGGCACCGAGAAAGGCCGCGAGGGCCGCCATCAGGACCAGAACGACGAAAACCGTGATCTGCTCGTTATAGGTCATGCCTGAGGCTCCCTTTGCTCACCCTCCGATGTAAGAAATTTTTGACCTCGGTCAAGTATTTTTGACATCCAGCGCCGTTCTCCATCGGCCCGGCCGCGGGGGACGGGGCTGAGCAAAGCCCGCCGCAGCGGGGAAAGCCGAGGCCCAGCCGATGCGGGGACCGGGCACCTCATTGCTTGCATGGTGAGGAATTGGGGAGGCGGAAAGCCGACGCGACCCGCTGCGGAAACTCGTTACGGCTGCTTCCTTCCGGACCTGACCGGGTTGGCGAGGGCAACGTCCGCGCGGCTCTCCTGACGCCGATATTGCCGTTCGGGCAGCGGGGCGCAAGCCCCCCTTGGCGACAATGACCGCGCCTTCAGAGCCCGATCCGCTCGAGATAGTCCGCGATGGCCGCGGCCGTCCGCTCGGGCGCTTCTTCCATGGGAAGGTGGCCGACCCCTTCGTAGACGATCAGTTCGGCCTGCGGGATCAGCGCGGCCATGGCTTCGCCGCTCGCAGTCGGGATCAGGAGGTCCTCCTCCCCCCAGATCAGGAGGACGGGCATCGGGAGCGTTTCGAGAAGAGCCGACCGGTCGGGGCGCGGGGTCGCGAACTGGTCCGACATGGCCTGCCGGTTGCCCGGAAAACGAAGCAGTTCCCAGTACCGGTCGATCATGGCCTCGGTGACGATCCCGTCCACCGCCACGGTGTCATGGATCGAAGCCTCGATCAGGCCCCGGGGCGTCACCTTCCGGGAGACGGCCCGGCCGAGCGGCGAGGTCATGATGCGGAAACCCAGGGTCGTCGAGGGATCGTCGCCTTCGGGCATTCCGCTGGCATCGAGGAGGACGAGACCACGCACGCGCTCGGGCCAGGCGGCCGCCACCTGCCAGGCCACCCATCCGCCCATGGAATTGCCGATCAGCACAGCTTCCGAAATGGCCTCGGCGGCGAAGACGGCATCGAGGGCCTCGACCATGCCGCCCACGGTGTAGTCGCGCCCCGGGTGGGGTCCGGTCAGGCCATGGCCGGGCTGGTCATAGGCGATCACCCGGTAGCGGTCTTCGAAGGCCCGCCGCATCGGCTCCCAGGTGTGCAGGCTCGCCGCGGTGCCATGGATGAAGACCAGGGCCGGAGCATCATCGGGACCGGATGCCCGGTAATGCACACGCATCCCGTCCGGCCCCTCGGCAAAGGAGGCCTCTGGACCGCCATACTTTTCCGCCATCGCTTCGGGGTCCGTATCGGGCGTCCAGAGGATGGCGGCTGCGATGGCGAGGAGCGTGGCGAACCCCAAGGGAATGGCGAGCGCGGCGCGCATCCCGGTCAGCGCCGCCGCACGCAGTAGGACAGGGTGTCGGCGATTTCGGGCACCGCTTCGAGCCGGTAGGTCCGGCTGCCGAAGGCATTGATGGCAAAACGCCCGCCGGGCGTCAGCAAGGGCGAGAGCATGTCCTCGTCGAGCGGTATTTCCACCGAAGGAAGCCGCTTGTCACCGGCAGTGAGCTGGAGCTCCGAAACGCCGTCTTCGGTTTCGAACAGCACCTTGCGGCTGCTGCGCTCGTCCGCCGCGATCCAGAGGCCCGTCTTGTCCAGATCGCCGGTGATCGTCAGTCTCAGCCGCGCGCCGCTCCGGGTACAGGAGAAATCGATCATTTCGGGCAGCCGGCTGGCGTTCGGGTTGGGCGGCCAGAAGGTCAGCCCGTCCCGCTGGCGCTGCTCCCACCGCCCCTGCGTGAGCGGTCCGTCGAGCCCGGGCGCCGTCATGGTCATCTCGGCGACCTGCGGTTCGCAGGCCGCAAGGTTGAAGAAGAGGAGAAACGAGAAGGGAACCCAACGCCGTGCCATACCTGACCCTACCGTAATCTTCGCAGGCTCGCCAGAGGCACGGGACCGGGGATCACCAACACCAGCCTGCCTGCTCTTTGCGTGCTTTAACGCCTCGTCATTACCGATCACGCAAGATAAGGGGCGTCGGTTCGAGGGATCACGAATGCTGCAAGGCAACCCCAATGCGTTCTGCCACAACCCGCTCAACACCGCGGGTGTGGAACGGAAGGACCCCGCGTGGCTGGACCGGCAGCGCCGCCACCCCAGGGCGCGCCTCATGGTCGTGCACCGGGACCAGCTCCTGATCGACCGGATGCCGCACAGGTCGGAGATCCAGTGGCTGACCCTCGATGCGCTGAGGCAATTGCCCGTCAGCCGGCACCTCGTCCTTCTCGGTCTCGACGGCGAGGTTCCCGTCTTCGCGGTGGATGCGTCCGTCAGCGACACCCCGCCCTTCACCGATCTTGGCAGCTATGTCTCGCTTCGTTCGGGTGCCCCCTTCCTTTCGCCGGAGGAGCTTTCGATCGCCGGGCAGGCGGTATGGCTTCTCTCCTGGCACCGGCGGATGGCCTACTGCTCCGACCACGGCGATCCCCTCGTTCCGGCCGAAGGGGGTTTCAAGCGGGTCAACGAGAAACGCGGGAGCGAGCACTTCCCGAGGACCGACCCCGTCGCCATCGTGCTGCCCGTTCACGGTGATGCGGTCTGCCTCGGACGGGGCCCGCATTTCCCGCAAGGCTTCATGAGTGCGTTCGCGGGCTATCTCGAGCCCGGCGAAACCCTCGAGCAGTGCGGCGCGCGGGAGCTGTTCGAGGAGGCGGGCCTCAAGGCGAAGTCCATGCGCTACCTCTTCAGCCAGCCCTGGCCCTTTCCCTCCTCCTTGATGATGGGTTTCATCGCGGAGGTCGAAGGGAGGCATCTCGAACTCGATCCCGACGAGATCGTCGAGGCCCGCTGGTTCGAGAGGGACGAAGCCCGCGCCATTCTCGACGGCGACCATGACGTGATGTGCCCGCCCCCCTTCGCGATCGCGCACCAGCTCCTGAAGACCTGGCTGGAGACCTGACCGGATGGACGAGCGGGAGCTGCGCAGCCTCACGTCCCTGTCCCCCGGTGAGGGGACGGAGATCGTCGCGCGGCGTCCGAGCGACATTGCCGAGATGTCCGACGAGGAACTTCTCGGTCCCGATTACGAACCCTGGCTCGCCCGGCGGAAGGCCGAGGCCGCCGGGGCCCTCAACCGGGGGAAGGCGATCCGTTCGAAGGCCGAATTCGCGATGCGCAAGGCCGAAGCCACCCTGAGAAAAGCCGAGGCCGCCGATGAAGAATGAGGCTCCCCGCCGCGGTCCGTCGATGCTCAGGTCCCTCGCGGAACTGGCTTTCGACGCGCTTCCGGGTTCGGGCCTCGCCCGGGTGACCTTCGACCAGATCCGCGCGCGCATCCGCGCCGACCTCGAAGACGAACTCGATGCCCTGAAGGCCGAGAGGGAGCGCGACCAGGAAACGATTTCCCGGCTCGCCGATGTCGTCGAGCGTCAGCAGGAGCGGATCGAGCGCTTCCTCGCCAATGGCTAGGCCACCGCGACGCGGCTGATCCTGTAGGGATCGGCGGCGAAGACCCCGATGATCTTCCGGTCGGTGGTGAAATATTCGAGCTCCTCGAGCGCCCTTGCGAGGGCCGGGTCGTCAGGGTGGCCCTCCGCCTCCGCCTGAAAGCGCGTGGCCTGGAAACTGTGGTCTTCCTGATAGCTTTCGAGCTTGGTCATGTTCACGCCGTTGGTCGCAAAACCGCCCAGCGCCTTGTAGAGCGCAGCCGGGATGTTGCGCACACGGAAAACGAAGCTCGTCAGCATGGGCAGCTGCGTGCGCTTGGGCCATTCCGCGTCGGTTTCGGGCAGCAGCCGCAGGAAGCGGGTCACGTTGCGGTCGGCATCCTGGCAGTCACTCTCGATGATTTCGAGGCCGTAGCGTTCGGCCGCACCGCGCGGAGCAATGACGGCGATGGTCGGATCGGGATCGTCGCGCAGCTCTCTCGCCGCCCCTGCGGTATCGCGCGCCGCGTCCGGAATGAGCCCGAGCCTGCGGATCGTGTTGCGGCACTGGGACAGGGCCATGGGGTGGCTCCTGACGATCCTGAGCTGCGACCGATCCGCTCCGGGCAGGGTCATGAGCTGCATGTGAACCGGCAGGAAATGCTCCGCCACCGCCGCCACCTGCCGGTCGGGCAGGAGCCGGTAGACGTCATCCACGCGCCCCGCGAGAGAGTTCTCCACCGGCACCATGGCGGCCTGGCACGCCCCGCCCGTCACCGCCTGGAACACCGCGTCGAAGGTGGGAAAGGGCTTTGGCTCGTAAGCCGGCGCGAATGCTGAACAACAAAGCTCGCTGAACGCTCCCGGCTCACCCTGATAGGCTATCAACCCCATGCCAACCTTCTCTTTCTAAGGCGCGGTCATCCGCGCGTTGCGGAACAGCGACGCCGCCGCTATGGGCACCCAACCGCGGGCACCAGTCCGCCACGCTACAAGTTTCGGACCCGGGAATGAAAGACGCGCTTTTCAGTAACAAGCTTGCAGCCGCCGTTTTGATCGTGCTGCTCCTTTTCATCGGTCTGCCTGTGATCACCAACACCATGGCTGAGGTGTTCGGCGGACATCACGGTGACCACCATTTCGAAGAGGATAACCCCTTCGGCCTTTCCTACACCCCTTACGCCGAACTGGTCGGCGGCGCGGCCGCGACCGGTGAGGAAGAGGTGGAAGTGAGCCTCGGCTGCCTGATGCAGGAAGCCAGCGCCGAACGCGGCGCGCGGGCTGCCGCGATCTGCAGCTCGTGCCACAGCTTCGACGAAGGCGGCGCGAACGGGACCGGGCCCAATCTCTGGAACGTCGTCGGTCGCGATATCGCTTCGGTCGGCGGGTACTCCTATTCGGGTGCCCTGCAGGGCCTCGAAGGCGACTGGACCTACGAGAATCTCGACCCCTATCTCTATGACAGCCAGGGCTTCGTTTCCGGCACCCAGATGGCGCAGAAGATCCGCAAGGACGGCAAGCGCGCCGATATCCTCGCCTATCTGGGCACCCTGACCTCCGGCGAGCCTGCGGCCTATCCAGAATGCACCCCGCCCGCCGCAGACGGCGAGGCTGTCGCCGAAGGCGAGACCTCCGAAGGCGACACACCGATGGAAGAGGCTGCGGCAGGCGCCGCCGACCGGACCGATTTCGAGGTGCCCGAACCTGGCGAGGAGACCCTTCCGGACTCCACGGTCAACAATCCGGGCGATGACGGCTATCCCGCCGATCCCGAACAGAACAGCGACCTGCGCTCGTCCGGCGAGATGGAAATGCCCGAGGACAATACCGATGACGGCTTCCCCGAGGAAGGCATCGAGGACGACGACATCAACGAGGATCCGAACGGCTGAAACCCGCCCGTTCCGGACAAGCAAAAACCGCCCCGAGGGGCGGTTTTTTGTTTCGGGGTGGAGCTGCACGCCCCCCTTCAGTACCAGCCGCTCAATTCCGCGCTTCGCTCGCCGGCCTCCACGGCCGCCGCGAAACGGTCGAGAAATTCCGACCCTTCCGGTGTCTTCTGCACGAGCACGATCCGCTTGTCGTTCAGGTCGCGCGCGCGCCGGACCAGCCCGTGGATCGACAGCGCGTCGAGGGCGCGGCTGATTGCCGGCTTGGGAACTTCGAGATCTTCCGAAAGCCTGCGGACCGTATGCGGGCCCGGGGTCAGATACACCGTCAGAAGAAGCGCCCATTGGCGCATGGAGAGATCGGGCTGGTCGGCACGGACCAGTTCGACCATCACGTCCCGCCAAGGGCCTATGACGTCGTTCAAACTCATGGCGAAGCTCCATCACAGGACTGTTTCGTTAGAGAAACAGTCCGGCGCGAACAAGTCCAGACAGGAAGTGCGACAGGGGTTTCAGCCGCGAAGGATCTCGTTGATGCCCGTTTTCGCCCGGGTGCGCGCGTCCACTTTTTTCACAATGACGGCACAGGCCAGGCTCGGCCCGTCCTTCGGATCGGGCAGCGTTCCGGGAACGACGACGGAGTAGGGCGGGATCTTTCCGTAGATGATCTCCCCGCTTTCGCGGTCGACGATCTTGGTCGACTGGGTAATGAAGACACCCATCGCGATGACCGATCCCTCGCCGACGATCACGCCCTCCACGACCTCCGAGCGGGCACCGATGAAGCAGTTGTCCTCGATGATGGTCGGCTCGGCCTGAAGCGGCTCGAGCACGCCGCCGATGCCCGTGCCCGCGGAGATGTGGCAGTCCTTGCCGATCTGGGCACAGGAACCGATCGAGGCCCAGGTATCGATCATCGTCCGCTCACCGACATGGGCGCCGATATTCACGTAGGACGGCATCAGAACGGCCCCCGGGGCGATGTAGGCGC
The DNA here is from genome assembly GCA_964484475.1 of uncultured Caulobacterales bacterium. Taxonomy (GTDB): domain Bacteria; phylum Pseudomonadota; class Alphaproteobacteria; order Caulobacterales; family Parvularculaceae; genus Parvularcula. Next base: position 10,585 of record CAZAFU010000065.1, read on the forward strand.
CCCTGCGCACGGCCGCCGGCGGGACGGCCCTGAACCCCGCGGCCTCGAACGCCGCGCGGTCCCATCCTTCGAACTTCGAGGGGACCTTGTCGTACCAGCTCCCGCCCCCGACGCCGCCCTCGACGATGCCGTTCGGGGTCATCCTGAAGGACAGGAGCACCGCCTTCTTGAGCCATTCGTTGACGACCCAGCCGTCCTGCCCCTTCGACGCGACACGGAAGCTTCCGTCATCGAGGCCATCGATCGCGAAGCGGACGGCTTTCTCCGTCGTCGCACCGGGTTCCCCGTCGAAGGCACGTTCGATTTCCTGGCGGGCTTCAGCTTCGTTCATCGTCGGCGTCCTCTTTGGTCAGCATCGCAAGAAAGGCTTTCAGATCATCGGTGACATGGTGGATATGCCGCGCGCCCTCGTGGCCGGCGCCGGGCCGCTTTTCCTCGGGCTCATCGGCGATCCAGGGAGCGTCGGACGTCACGAGCACGGTTCGCATACCACGGGCGTGGGGAACCTCGAGGTTCACGGCCATGTCCTCGAACATCGCCGAGCGGGCACCCTCGAGACCGAAATGCCGTCCGCACAGGTCATAGTTGGAAGGATGGGGCTTCGGCACCCAGGCGCCCATCTCCACGTCGAAGACATCCTCCATGATGCCGTCGAGCCGAAGGGCCGAAAGGACGTTCTCGGCGTGCCGGACGCTGCCATTGGTGTGGACGAACTTGCGACCGGGCAGCACTTCGAGGACCTGCCTGAGCTCGGGGTCGGGGGTCAGGGCGTCGAGCCTGATCTCGTGCACATAGTCCATGAACGCGTGCGGATCGACATCGTGAACGTCCATCAGCCCGGCCAGTGTCGTCCCGTGGCTGACATAGAGGGCCTTCTGCTGCCGCCTCGCTTCCTGCCAGTCACAGCCCAGGACTTGCTGGACGTATTCGGTCATGCGCGTATCGATCTCGGCGAAGAGATTGCAGCCCGCGGGGTAGAGGGTGTTGTCGAGGTCGAACACCCAGTCCCTGACGCCCTCGAAATCCCTTCTGATGACGGAGCGTTTCATTCCTCGTCCGGCCGGGGAGGCGCCGTGTTCGCACTCGCCAGTTCGGGATTGAACTGTTCGGGGGTGAACTCGAAGGTCCAGGCCTTCTCGCCCCCGGTGTCGATCTTCCGGAAGACCGCCGTCTCGAAACCGTTCTGGGCGCAAGGGACATCCGCCCGGGCGTCGAACTGGACCGCGGAGATGCAGAATTCCGCGTCCCCGCCCGCGAGCGCCAGCTCCTGGCTCTCCGCCTGCATGATTCCGTAGACGTAGTAGGGGTCCGCGCCAAGCGCCCCGCGCCTCACCTTCGCGCAGTCGCTGGGTTCGAGGCGCCACCAGCCGGCGGAATGATAGGTCTCCTGGTCAGCTGTCGGCTGGGCGAAGGCCGCCCAGACCGGAAGCATCGTCTTGTTGCAGAAGAAAAAGCCCAGCCTGGCGTCCTGGTCGTTGGCTTCGGCCACGAGGGTGTCGATCAGCCCGTCATCGACGACCCCTTCTTGCCCGAGCCCCCTGGCGCGCCGGTACTGGCGCACGGCGGCTTTCGTGGTCGTGCCAAGAGCGCCGTCGATCGAGCCGAGATCATAGCCGACATCGGTCAGCAGGCGCTGCACCCCGGCGACCTGCGCTTCGTAGGTCGTGTAATTGTTCTCCTCGGTGAACTCGGTCGTGAAATTGCCGCCATCCTCTGCGGTGACATCGACCGGATAGAAGCTCCGCTGCCGCTGGGGGGCATCGAGGCAGACGTCCTGCTCCCGCAGGGTGAAGAGGCTGTCGTTCTGGACGCAAAGCGGCGTTGTTCCCGACCATGTCCGAAGCTCGCCGCGGTGCCCGGGAATGGCCTCGGCATAGACATAGTAGCGCCCGGGGGCGACCTCCTCGCCTATGACCTTCTTGCACTCGCCGGGGCGCAGCCGCCACCAGCCGCGGGTGAGGAGATCCTCGCCCTCCACGAAGCCCAAGGCCGCGGACAGGGCGTAGCTTGTCTTGTTGCAGAAATTGTACTCGGCACGGGCCGACGTACTGAACGCAGCCAGACCGATGAGGAAGGCTAGGCCGACAAGACGGCCGCCGGGTCGATGGGTAGAACGGATCACGAAGGCCCCTGAACGCTGATACCGCGGGTCGGCTGTGGTTGTCGGTCATTCCTCCACCTCGATCAAGCCGCCCCGGGGCAATCCGGACGTCTTGTCATTCCCGAAGGGAGGCCGAACTGAGAAGGCGGCTTTGACGGACCCGCCGATTGGCCTAGCTCGCGGGCCATGGTTCAAAAACTCTCAGCCGATGCCCGCGCCGCCTTCTTCCGTGACCACAGCCAGTGGAAAGAGGTCGAGGGCAAGGATGCCGCCTTCACCAAGATCACCTTCGATGATTTCAAGGAGGCTTTCGCCTTCATGACGAGGGTGGCCCTCTACGCGGAAAAGCAGGACCACCACCCCGAGTGGTTCAACGTCTACAACCGCGTCGAGATCACCCTGACCACCCATGATGCGGACGGGCTGTCCGAGCGTGACGTCGCCATGGCGGGCTTCATCGACAGCCTCAGGCCCTGAAGGCCCGCCGCCTTCATTTTGCCCCGTGTCCTTAACGGCGAGCTGACCTTTGTGGCGTAACGAAGACGTCAAGGGGCCGGCCACCTTGAGGAGGCGAAGCGCATGGCGTCGATCGCGCTCATCGATGACGATGAAAACATACTGACTTCCGTGTCGATCGCTCTGGAGAGCGAAGGCTATGGCGTGACGACCTTTACCGATGGCGCCACCGCGCTGGACGGCATCCTGGCGAAAACGCCGGATCTCGTGGTCTCGGATATCAAGATGCCCCGCATGGACGGGGTCGAGCTCCTGCGCCGCCTGCGGGTGGATTCGAGCGTCCCGTTCATCTTCCTGACCTCCAAGGACGAGGAGATCGACGAGGTTCTCGGCCTGACCCTCGGTGCCGACGACTACGTCAAGAAGCCCTTCAGCCAGCGGCTGCTGCTCGAACGGGTGAAGACGGTCCTCAGGCGGGCCACCGTCGCGGCCTCACCCTCGCGCGAGGAAGCCGACCAGATCCTCCGCCGCGGGAGTCTGACTCTCGACCCGCCGCAGCACGCCTGCAGCTGGCAGGGAAAGAGCGTCACCCTCACCGTCACCGAATTCCTGATCCTCCACGCCCTCGCCGCACGGCCCGGTTTCGTCAAATCCCGCGACGCGCTGATGGACGCAGCCTATGACGATCAGGTCTATGTCGACGACAGGACCATCGACAGTCACATCAAGCGCATCCGCAAGAAATTCAGACAGGTCGACCCCAGCTTCGACGGCATCGAAACCCTCTATGGCGTCGGCTACAAATATAAGTGCGACTGATCTTCCGGGGAGCCGTTGGCGACGTGCGTTCGGCACGTCCGACGGTACCCGGAGCAAGCTCAAGCGGCTGCGTCACGGCCGCTATTCCCGCGCGCTCCTGATCGGAAACGCCGTCGCTCTGGCGATCCTCCTCTGCGTCGGGGTCGGCCTGCGGAGCTACCGCGCAGGCGTTCTCGAAGCGCGCATCGCCGTCCTCGAAAGCGAGACCGCGCGGGCAGCGCTGCTCATGGACAGCGAGACCGTCTGCCCTGGCCTCCGCTGCCTGGACGGCCGCGACCAGGCGGCCGATGCGGCGAATGCCATCGCGTCGAGGATAGGCCGGGACGTCTCGATCTTTCTCGAGGGGACCAGCGGCAACCAGCCCTTCGTCGTCGGCCGGACCCTCCGCAACGCCGTCCCGGTTCCCGTGCCCGAGACACTGCCGCGGGCCGCGATGCCAAGGTCCGCTTTCGGACTCCTGCGGCTGCGCTTCGCCCAGCTGGCGCTGGGCCGCGCCGGGGCGAGCGAGATACGGCCGCTCGAAGGCGCGGCGGGAAAGCCGTCGGGGGTCGTCCTGACGCCATCCGGCCTGACCGGGTATTCCATCCGCCCCGTCCAGTCGGGAGGCCGGTCCGCCATTCTCGTCGTCGAGGACCAGCTGATCGACCCGATCGGCGGGGCCTTCAAGGAAGCCCTCCTCCCCCTCGGGCTGGCGCTGCTGCTGATCGCATCGGTATCGGCGTTCCTCCTGACCGCCAAGATGACCCAGCCCTTGCGTGTCCTGACGAATGCGGCCGAACGCGTGCGTTCGCAGGCCGGGATGGCCGGCACGATCAGACTTCCCGATTTCGATGACCGCGCCGACGACGTGGGACGGCTGAGCCGGTCCTTCCGTGCGATGATGGGCGCCCTCGTCGACCGTATCGAGACCATCGACAACTTCGCAGCCGATGTCAGCCACGAGCTCAAGAACCCCCTGACCTCGATCAAGAGCGCGGTCGAAACCCTCGACAAATGCAAGACCGCCGAACAGCGCGAGCGCCTCCTCCAGGTCATCGCCAGCGATGTCAGCCGGATGGACCGGCTGATCTCGGACATCGCCGGGGCCTCCCGCATGGACGCCCAGCTCGCGACCGAAGCGCGCCATCCGGTGGACGCCTCGAAACTCCTCGAGGACATCGCCGTCGGCTACAACGCGGTGTCCGACGCGGGCGGGCCGCGGATCAGCTTCGAGGACATCTCATCCGGAAGCGAAAAGATCTACGCCGCACCTGCCGCTCTCGGGCGCGTCTTCAGAAACCTGATCGACAACGCCGTCAGTTTCTCACCGCCCGGCGGCGAGGTGCGGATCGTGCTTGAGAAAGCCCAGACCGGCGCCATGATCCTCGTGACCGTCACCGACCAGGGGCCGGGCGTGCCGCCGGACAATCTCGAAACGATCTTCGACAGGTTCTATACCTCCCGGCCAAGGGGAACGACCTTCGGTGCGAATTCGGGGCTCGGCCTCGCCATCGCCAGGCAGATCGTCGAGAGCCATAACGGGGCCATCTGGTGCCAGAACCTGCGGGACGACGAGGGGGAGGACGAGGACGCGAAAGGCGCCCGCTTCTCGGTGGCGCTGCCGCTCTGCCAACAGGGCGCGTGACCTCGCTTCACGGCACGGCCATCGGCCTCGCCCTGGAGCCAGGCGAGCCCGTTCTGGGGAT
>CAZAFU010000066.1:0-15383 GCA_964484475.1 uncultured Caulobacterales bacterium
TGAACGCCCAACGGTTTTCAAGACCGCCGCTTTCGACCGCTCAGCCACTCCTCCGAACAGGTGCCGCCCCATAGCGGAGCGCGGCGCTGTTGCAAACTCCGATCAGTATTCCCGGACCAGTCCCTTGAGCCGCCCCTGCACCTTCACCTGGCTCGGATTGAAGATGCGGGTCTCGTAGGCAGGGTTGGCAGCCTCCAGCGCGATCGATCCGCCCTTCTTGCGAAGACGTTTGAGAGTGGCCTCTTCATCCTCGATCAGCGCAACGACGATCTCGCCATTCGGTGCATCGTCGCAACGCTGGATGATGACCGTGTCACCGTCGAGGATACCCGCTTCGATCATCGAATCGCCCTGCACCTCCAGAGCGAAGTGTTCACCGCCGCCCAGCATCGAGGGAGGCACCGTCACGCGGTTCTGCTCGTGCTGGATGGCCGCGATCGGCGTGCCCGCAGCAATGCGGCCAAGCACAGGCACCCCCTGCTCTTCGAAGCCGCCGCCACCCCCTTCGGCCTCACCGAAATTGGGGTTCTCGATGACTGCCGGGCGGAAGGGCTCGCGCCGCTGGGGAGCTGTATCCTCAGGCAAGCGCAGCACTTCGAGAGCGCGCGCCTTGTGGGGAAGCCGGCGAAGGAAGCCGCGTTCCTCGAGGGCCGTGATCAGGCGGTGGATGCCCGATTTCGACCGCAGGTCGAGGGCCAGTTTCATCTCTTCGAACGACGGGGAAACGCCCGTCTCCTCGAGACGCTCGTGGATGAAGATGAGAAGAGCGCGCTGTTTGGCGGTGAGCATCGGGACCTCTAGAACAAAGCATGACCGTTCTAAAGTTGTTCCGCTTCGCCGTCAACAGCCGGTGGTAGGGCCCTGGCGGAAAGTCCGGGCGCTGCCGAACGCTACAGCGTATCACTGCATAAGGGCTGCGTTCATCTGTTCCGCGTGAATCCGCAATCGCGTATGAGCCCGGTCGGGAACGAAATGAAACGCATCAGTGGGACAGCGGCGACGCTCACGGTCATGTGGGCGATACCGGCTTGCTACGCGCAGGAAAGCGTGGAGCGATCCGTCGAGGACCGCTTGCGTGCACTCGAAGAATCCGCAGCCACGGAAATCGAAGCGCTCAAGCGGCAGAACGAGGCGCTGCGGCGCGAACTCGAAGACCTTCAGGGTACCGTGCAGTCGCTGTCCTCCCGCCCGTCGGAAGAGGAACAGAAGACCGAGCCTGCGCAGAAACAAACACCGAGGCGCCGCCAGCCCGAGCCGCTGAGGCCGACGACACCGGCCCCCGAAACTCCCGAGGATATCCCCGAGCAGGTCGGGGAGGCGCCGGAAGAGGACGTGATCGATCAACCGACGGCCCTCTTCGGCAACTTCGTCGGTGTTCTGACGCCGAAGGGCACGCTCCTGGCCGAAACCGGCATCAACTACACGACGTCCTCTGACAACCGCTTCTTCTTTTCCGGTGTCGAAATCATCGATGCCCTGATCATCGGCGCGATCGAAGCGCGTGATACGGACCGCACATCGATCTCGGCATCGCAAACCCTGCGGTTCGGGTTGACCGGCAGGCTCGAAGTCGACGCGACGATCCCCTTCGTCCAGCAATATGACCGCGTCGCCAACATCGCGATCCAGGATCCGCGCGACAGCATCCGCGACCGTGACGGCAGCGGGCTCGGCGATATCTCCTTCGGCCTTCACTACCAGCTCAACCAGGGCCGGCGCTGGCCCGTGGTGATCGCCAACATCAGGGGGAAGGCGCCGACGGGCTCCGGCCTCTTCGACCTCGACGAGGACGAAGCGGCGACGGGGTCGGGTTATTGGAGCGTGGAGCCGAGCCTGACCTTCATCAAGCGGACGGACCCTGTCGTCCTGTTCGGGAACATCGGATACCAGGTCAATCTCGAGACCGATGCCGGGCTGACGAACATCGACGTGGTCGAAAATCCGCAAGGGCCGGACCTGCCGCCCATTCTGACGACCACCAGGACCCGGTTCATCGATTTCGACGCAGGCGACGCACTGCGAACGTCCTTCGGCCTCGGGATCGCCCTGAACGAGAGGGTGAATCTCAATTTCGGCTACGACCAGTCCTACATCTTCAAGAGCGAGACCAGGACCGAGACCACCCGGGTCAGCGTCCAGGACGGGCGCGAAGTCGGTCGCGAAGGCCCCACCCTTTCGACGCAGGAAGGCCAGGAAACGACCATCGGGTCCTTTCTTTTCGGCGTCTCCTACCGCCCCACGCGCAAGCTTCGCGTCGGGGTGACGACCGGCATCGGCGCAACCGACGAGGCGCCCGATGTCAATGTCAGTCTGCGTAGTCAGTACGCGTTTTAGTGCGTGACCGGCCGCGGCCGGGCAGTTCCATATAAGTTTCGAACACACTGCTTCGCATGCGCCGAACGGCCGTGCACGCTTTATCTATTCAACAAGTTCAACGGGGTTGCACGGATTGTACTCCGACGCACGGAAGTGCAACGCGATGCATTTAGTTTCTTTACTGTCTTTTCTCTGTTCATGAAGTTTGACTGCCTCACCCGTTGTAATTATCCGTACCTTCGTCTGCTGATGTGAGTTGCTTCGTACGCGGCGGATTCCAGCAAGCAAGGACTAGGGAACGAACCTATGAAAAAACTTCTGATGATGAGCCTGTCGGCAGCCGCGATGCTCGCGACTTCGAGTGCTTTTGCGCAGGACGACAGCGACGCCGAAGCAGATGACGCCCTCGACCGGATCGTCAACGGCGAAGGTGCCCAGGCCGGAAACGACGCCCAGGTCGGTGACAATGCCAACGGTGACGACGGCGACCTGAGGGACAATGACCTCGACATCGGTGCCGGCGACGACGGCGATGGCCGTGACAACACCTTCGGCAACTTCGGCGACGGTGACGACGGTGATGGCCGCGACAACACCTTCGGCAACTTCGGCGATGGTGACGACGGCGATGGCCGCGACAACACCTTCGGCAACTTCGGCGATGGTGACGACGGCGACCTGAGGGACAACGACCTCGACATCGGTGCCGGGGACGATGGCAATCTCCGCGACAACGATCTCGATATTGGTGCCGGCGACGACGGCAATCTCCGCGACAACGACCTCGATATCGGCGCGGGCGACGACGGCGATGGCCGTGACAACACCTTCGGCAACTTCGGCGATGGTGACGACGGCGACCTGAGGGACAACGACCTCGACATCGGTGCGGGTGACGACGGGTATAATCGTGACAACGACTATTCCATGGACAACTCCAACGATGGTGACGATGGCGACCTTCGTGACAACGAGCTGAACGTCGATGTCGGCCGCGGGGACGACGGGGACAATCGTGACAACGACTACTCCACCAACCTGACGGTCGGTGACATCGCAGTCGATATCGGTCGCGGCGACGACGGCGACAACCGTGACAACGACTACTCGATGGACAACTCGAAGACCCAGACCGCCGGCGCGAGCTCGGTCCAGGCGATCGACGGGGATATCGATTTCGATGCCTATGGCGTCTATCAGTCGAACGACACCGACCTGCAATCGACCTTCTCCGGCGTCGGGTTCGGCCTGATGCAGATGGCCGAAAGCGACGGCAGCGACGACAACGGCAGCAGTGACGGAAGTGACAGCTCCAGTGAGGAATGCTGCCTGCCGACGATCACCACCGGGACGATCGGGGGCATCACCCTCGACTCCGCCAGTGGTGTCTATACGGTGAACGCGAACACCGGCGTGGGTTCCTTCCAGAACTCCACCGCGATCAACGTCAACACCACCTCGCCGGCCGCGCCAGCGCCCGCCGGCAACTAAGGCGGTGGGTCCCGGGGGTTTCTACCCCGCCCCCGGGACCTTCCCTTTCCGACCCCTTTCCAATCAAAACCAGGCAGGTGCATCATGTTGACAGCGACGATGGTGGTGATGGCGATCCAGGGCTTGCCCCCTGCACTCGACATCCCCGAAGCACCGCTGGCCGACGACCCCTTCCACCAGCTTGCCACCCTCGAGACCCCCGACCTGAGAGAGGCGGCGGGTCGCGGTGCAGGCTACGGCATCGATCTTTCCGGCTACGATGTGGTGGATATCGAGAACTACCAGAACAACAATGCCAGCCTCGACGGCAGTGTCGAGAACAGCCAGGTTTCCGACACCCGGACCGGCTCGGTCACCGACAACGTCATCGAGGGAAATTCGGGGATCACCACGGTCTTCATCAACAGCGGCAACAACGTGGTCCTGCAAAGCAGCGTCCAGATCAACGTCTACACGCCCGTGGGTCCCTGAGCCGTGCGCAGATGGATTGCTTTTGCCCTGCTCTCACTCTCCTGCCCGCAGGCGGTGCACGCACAGGACGAGGCGCTCTATGAAGCGATCTATGCGGATACCTTCCTGCGCGTTCCGGTCCAGACCTATCACGACCGGCAATATGCCCGGGTCATCCGGCAGCGCTATGACTTCTCCTGCGGCTCGGCCGCCCTCGCGACGCTCCTCACCTACCACTACGACATCCCGAGGACGGAAGTGGATGTCTTCGTCAGCATGTGGGAAGCGGGAGAGAAGGACCTGATCCGTGAGCGCGGCTTCTCCCTTCTCGACATGAAGCGCTACCTTCTCGAAGGAGGCGTCCAGGCCGATGGCTTCAACGTGCCCATCGACAAGCTGGAGGAACTTGCCCTCCCCGGGATCGCGCTGATCAATTCAAACGGGTACAGCCATTTCGTGGTGGTCAAGGGCGTTCGCGGCGATGCCGTTCTCATAGGCGATCCTTCGGTAGGACTCGTCGTTCGGTCCAAGGAAGAATTCCTCGAGACCTGGAACGGGACCATGCTCTTCCTACGGGGCTTCGTCCCGTGGGGGCGCGCATCCTGGAACGACACGCAGGACTGGTCCGCACATCCGACGGGCCGGCCTTTCGACAGGCTTCCCCTCCCCGACCTTGCCATCGAGACGCTCCATGCGACCCGGGCCTTCAACTCGGGCTTTGCCGTGGGGAGAGGCTTCTGATGTCGTCGGCGGCCGCCCTCCTGCTCCTGCAATCCATCGCGCTGCCGGTCGGCGCCTTTGAGGGCGTCAGCTCCGGGTCCGACCCGTTCGCGGGGCTCGAGCCGATCGCGGACGAACGGCTCGCCGAGCAGCGAGGCAGGCTGAATGTCGGCGGTTTCGACCTGGAATTCGGCCTTGCGATCGAGGTCAACGGCCAGCTCGTCCAGCACCTGTCCACAGCACCCCAGGAGGTTGCCCAGGCCATCAGGTCAAGCGGCAGGACCCCTGTTGTCGCGGGCCTCACCTACGAGCATGCAGGGCAGCTTACGGTGGTCGAGAACAGTCTCGACCATGCGGTCCTGAGCCAGCGCGTGGTCGTCGATGTCGTCGTGACCGACGTTTCCGCACAGCTCGCGAGCCCGGGGGCCAGCATGATGCGCGACCTTCCGCCCCCGAACCTTTTCGGCAGCCTCTAGCCCGGCGTCACCGCCGAGAGGAGGTCGCGCAGCGCATCCCGCGGGGTCGCCGCCCGCATCAGGTGTTCCCCGATCAGGAAGCGCCGGCACCCCCCAGAGACCAGGCTTCGTATCGCTTCGGCACCATCGACACCGCTTTCGGAGACAATGGGCACGCCTTCCGCCTTGGCCATGAGCTCGATGGTCGTGGAAAGATCGGTCCTGAATGTCTTGAGGTTGCGGTTGTTCACTCCGAGAAGGTCAGGGGACAGCCGAAGTCCCCTCTCGAGTTCGTTCTCGTCATGGACCTCCACCAGCGTATCGAGCCCCGCCTCGCCTGCCGCGTCACGCAGGGCAATGGCTTCATCGTCGGTAAGGGCCGCCATGATGATCAGGATCGCGTCCGCGCCCCATGCCTGCGCCTCGACCACCTGATAGGGATCGACCATGAAGTCCTTGCGCAGAAGGGGTATGCTGACATTCTCGCGGGCGAGCCTCAGGTTCTCCGGCGCGCCCATGAAGCTCGGCTCGTCGGTGAGGACGGAAAGGCATGCTGCCCCACCCTCTTCGAGCTGCCTTGCAAGATCGGCAGGGTCGAAATCCTCGCGGATCACGCCCTTTGAAGGGCTCGCCTTCTTCACCTCGGCGATGATGCCGAGACCGTTCTCCGCCGCGCCATGGAGCTGCCTTGCGAACCCCCTGGGAGACTGCTCCGCCGCGCGGTGCTTCAGTTCGACGAGGGGAACCTGCGCTTTCGCCTCGGCGACTTCGTCGCGCTTGTAGGCGATGATGCGATCAAGCACGTTCATGGAGTGCCTCCCCTTCTTGCCAGCGCATCGAGCCGCGAACGCGCACCGCCGCTGTCGAGACTCTGGCGGGCCAGTTCCGCACCGGCCTTCAGGTCCCCAGCTTTCCCGGCCACGATGAAACCGGCCGCGGCGTTGAAGAGCACCGCCTCGCGGTAGGCGCTTTTCTCTCCGCCCAGAAGCGCCTTCAGCGCCTTTGCGTTGTCCTCCACCGAACCGCCGCGCAGGGCCTCGTTGGGAACCCGTTCGAGGCCCGCGTCCTCAGGGGTGACCCGGAAGTCGCGGATCTTCCCGTCCTTCAGCTCGCAGACGAGGCTTTCTCCTTCGAGGCTCAGCTCGTCGAGCCCTCCCGTGCCGTGCACGATCCAGACGTGCTCGCTGCCGCCTTCCCGCGCGACTTCAGCGAAGAGAGGCAGGAGGTGAGGAGAAAAGACACCGATCAGCTGCCTTCCGGCATTGGCAGGGTTGAGAAGCGGGCCAAGCATATTGAACAGGGTACGGAACCCAAGCGCCTTCCTGATCGGCGCGACCGTCGCCAGGACCGGATGGTGGTTCGGTGCGAAGAGAAAGACGATGTCGTCTTCGGCCAGACCGCGCTCCACCTCGTTGAGGGGGAGGTCCGTCGACACGCCGAGGGCGGAGAGAACGTCGGATGACCCCGAAAGCGAAGAGACAGCGCGGTTCCCGTGCTTGGCGACCGGCACGCCGCCGCCGGCGAGGACCAGGGCCACGGCGGTCGAAATGTTGAAGGTATCCGCGCCATCACCCCCGGTACCGCAGGTATCGACCGCACCCTTCGGTGCCTTGATCATCCGTGCCCGTGCCTTCAGGACATCCACCGCGCCGCGCAGCTCCTGGGGGGTCTCGCCCCGCACCTTGATCGCCGTGAGGAAGGCCGCGATCTGCTCGGGCGCCGCCCCGCCGTCGAGAAGGATCGTGAAGGCCTGCCGCATCTCTTCGAGGGAAAGGCTCTCGCCGTCCGCCACCTTGCGAAGCGCTTCGAGAAAGCTCACGCCGCCTCCGCCTTCTCGATCCCCGCGAGGGTGAGGAAGTTCTCCATGATGGTGACACCGGCCGGCGAAGCGTAGCTCTCGGGGTGGAACTGGACGCCATAGATCGGGCGCCCGCGCACCTTCAGTGCCATGATCGTTCCGTCGTCCTTCGCCGTGGCGAGCACCTCCAGGGTGTCGGGGATCGTTGCGGGGTCTGCGATCAGGCTGTGATAGCGGGTCGCCGTGAAGCCCCCACCGAGCCCGGCGAAGACAGGATCGTCGACGTGCACGATCTCGCTGACCTTGCCGTGCACGGGTTCCTTCGCGCGGATGATCGACGCACCGTGGGCCTGGGCAATGCATTGATGCCCGAGGCAGACACCGAAGAGCGGGGTGCCGGCATCGGCGGCAGCGCTGACGAGGTCGAGACAGATCCCCGCCCGGTCAGGGTCGCACGGGCCCGGAGACAGGATGATCGCGCGCGGTTCGAGCGCCATCGCCTCCTCGGCGGTTAACGCATCGTTACGAACCACCCTAGACACTGGCCCCCAGGGCGCGAGCGCCTGCACGAGATTGTAAGTAAAGCTGTCGTAGTTATCGACGATGAGGAACACGGGAACGCCCTTTATGAGGGTCATTCGCATAGCAGCAGCGGCGCTTTGCGCAATGCTTGGTGCGGCGGGAACAGCTGCGGCGGAGGGTCTTCGCAGCGGCGGCGATGACCTGCGCCTTGCCCCTCGCCCCGACCCGCGCCCTGTGATCGCTCTGGTCATCGATGACCTGGGCCTCGACTGGGGCCGGTTCGAATCGGTCAATTCGATCGAGGCGCCCCTCACCCTCGCTGTCCTTCCTTACGGCTCGGACGCCCAGGCGATGATCGACCGCGCCTCGAGCCGTCACGAGATCATCCTGCACCTTCCCATGGCGGCGGAGCGGGAGACCGCGCCGGCAGGGCCCGACGCCGTCCCGACCGGCCCGACCGCGCAGGATGTCCGTCAGGCTCTCGGGCGCAACCTCTCGAAGATCAGTGGCTATCGCGGGGTGAACAACCACACCGGCAGCCGGACGACCGCCCATGAAGGCGCCATGGAGATCGTGCTGGACGAGCTCGAAAGCCGTGGGCTCTATTTCCTCGACAGCCGCACGACGCCCCATTCCGTCGCCCATGCCGTGGGCGCCGATAACGGCATTGGGGTCCTCGAAGGTACGCTGTTCCTCGACGGCGATTTCGGACGGGGCGGGGAAGCCCATGTGCTGGCGCAGCTCGAACGGCTCGAGGAGATCGCGGTCCGCGACGGTTCGGCCATTGGCATCGGCCATCCCTACCCCTCCACGATCGCTGTCCTGAAGACATGGGCCACCGATGCGCGGACCAGGTTGCGTTTCGTGACGACAGGCGAGCTGGCGAACATTCAGGCCGGCCGGGATAGCGGCGAGGAGCGCCAGGCAGCCCTGCGCTAGTGTCCCCGGGCCGCGCGCCTGAAGGCTTCCTTGATGGCCTCGCTCTTGGCTTCGCATTCCCGCAATTCGGCCTCGGGATCGCTGTCATAGACGATCCCCGCTCCCGCCTGCACGTGGGCCTGCCCGTCCTTCACGACGGCCATCCTGAGACCGATGCAGCTGTCGAACTCGCCATCGGTCCCGAAATAGCCGATCGCCCCGCCATAGGGGCCGCGCCGCGCTGCCTCCAGCTCGTCGATGATCTCCATTGCCCGGATCTTGGGCGCGCCCGAAAGCGTCCCCGCGGGGAAGCCGTTCATCATCGCATCGAGGGGCGAGAGGTCGTCGCGGATCTCGCCCGTCACATGGGAGGTGATGTGCATGACGTGGCTGTAGCGTTCGATGACGAAGGTCTCGGTCGGCTTGACGGTGCCGAGCTTCGCGCTGCGGCCGACATCGTTGCGCCCCAGATCGAGCAGCATCAGGTGTTCGGCCCGCTCCTTCTCATCGGCGAGAAGCTCCTCCTCGAGGGCGCGGTCCTCTGCCGGGGTCGCGCCCCGGGGCCGGGTGCCGGCGATGGGCCGGATACTGACCCTGCCGTCCCTGACCCTGACCAGGATCTCGGGGCTCGCGCCGAGGAGAGTGGCCGGCTCGAAGTTCAGGTAGAACAGGAAGGGCGAGGGATTGATGCGCCGCAATTGGCGGTAGGCATCGAGGGGACGTCCCTCGAAATCCGCCGTGTAGCGCTGGCTCAGAACCACCTGGAAGATGTCGCCTGCGCGGATGTATTCCTTCGCGCTGTCGACTGCCCCAAGATAATCCTGGTCCGTCATGTTCGATCGGAAGACCGGCTCTTCCACCTTCAGCGGGGCTTTGTCGGCCAAGGGTTCCCGGAGGGCCGAAAGTCGCTCCTCCAACCGCGCGCCTGCCTGCTCGTAGGCCTCCTCCGCGGAAAGCTCCGAAGCCGGACGGGCAACGGTGACCAGAACGACCTCGCGCTTGACGTTGTCGAAGGTCGCCACGACCGTCGGCCTGACGAGGTAGGCATCGGGCAGGTCGAGATCGTTGACGTGCCGGTTCGGCAGATCCTCCAGCGTGCGAACGAAATCATAGGCAAAGAACCCGAAAAGGCCTGCCGCCATGGGGGGCAGGTCCTCATCTCCCGTGCGTGCGATCTCTGCGGCGTCCGAGGTAACGAGATCCCGGAGTGACGAAAGGGCCTCGCCGCCTTCTGCAATCACCTCGCCTTTCGGCGTCGCGAGGGTTGCCCTGCCTTCGTAGGATTTCCAGACCAGATCGGGCGCCATCCCGATGGTCGAATAGCGGCCGAGTTGCTCACCGCCCTCCACCGATTCCAGAAGGAACGAGCCCGGACGGTCCCCGGTCAGCTTGAGATAGGCCGAAAGCGGGGTTTCGAGATCCCCGACCCCCCGCCTGTAGAGAAGCTGCGGACGCCCTGCCTCGTACCCTTCACGGAACTGCGCGAAGGAGGGGGCGAGGCCGTCATATCCGGCTGCGCTCATTCGGTATCCTGGCCGAGAGCACGGGCCAGCTGCCGCTCGTTCTGGGTTATCTTGGTGATCTCCTCGAGAGCTTCGAGGTAGCTCTCGTTGAGTTCGCCACCGAGCTGCTGGGTGTACTGATTGGCAATCATGGGCACCACCGCTTCGAGCTGCTGGGGGTTGTCGAAGCGCACGGCTTCGGGCCTGACGAGATAGACGGCCTGCTCGCCGCCGCTACCCGCCGTCACCGCGGCCACCTCGCCGACATTGAGCGCGAAGGCACGTCCGGCAACGGCCTGCGGCAGGTCTTCGGGCGGCGTCCTCTGGCCGAAGGAAACCTCACGGGCCTCGCCGCCGAGTTCGGCGACCGCCGCCTCGAACCCGGTTCCGGTAGCGAGCTTGCCCTGAAGCTCCGCGAGCAGGCGTTCGCCAGCATCCTCGCGCTGTTCGGCCATCACCGCACGGACGATGTCCTCGCGAACCTCGTCGAGGGGAAGCGGGGCTGAGGGATAGATCTCCTCGACCGCGATGAAACCGTATCCGTTCTCGAGCCTGATCGCCGCGCTCTCTTCGCCTTCCTCGAGCCGCTGGCCTTCCGCGGCAAGGGCCGTGGGGACGTTCGCGATCGAGCCTGAGCGTGTGAAGAGCTCGCGGTCCGCAGGCTGGGTGGTCCTTGCCTCGAGGCCGATGGTCTGCGCCGCCTCGGCGAGTGCGGCGCCCTCGTCACGGGCGATCTCGACGCTCTCGACCAGTTCCACGAGACGGTCCTCGGCGATCTCGTTCAGGAGCTCCGCTTCGAGTTCGGGGCGCATGTCCTCGAGACTCGCCGTCTCCGCAGCGTTCACTTCGAGGACCTCCGCGAGGAGAGCACCGAAGGGTGTGGTGACAGGGCCGACCAGCGCACCCTCTTCGGCCTCGAAGACCGCCTCGGCGAAATCCTCGATGATGATCTCCGGCCGGGTCTGGGCAGGCAGGGTCGTCACTTCGGCGCCGAGGGCATCGGCCACCTCTTCGAAGCCGGCACCTTCCGCGATCAGCGTTTCCGCCTGCTGCCGGGCTTCGTCCGAAGCGAGACGCAACTGCCTGAACGTGCGGGTCTCGGCCGCCTCACCCTCGCCCCGCCGGACCTCGTAGAGCTGCTGGATGTCTTCTTCGGGGATGTCGATGTTCTCGGCCACGTCCTCGGCTTCGATGGTCAGCACCGTGAAGGTCCTGTATTCGGGAGACTGGTAGCGGTCGATGTTCGCCGCGAGGTAGGACTGGAGCTCCGCCTCCGTAGGCTCTGGCAGGTCCGACAGGGGCACCGTCCCGACGCTGACATCGCGCGCTTCGACTTCGCGAAGGAGAAGGAGCCGCGTCAGTCCCTGCGGCGCGGGCGTGCCCGCCGCGAGCGCCTCGGCAATCTGGCTGCGCCTGACCTCCGCCGCAATCACTTCGGAAAAGGCGCCAAGGCTCAGGCCCTGTTGCGAGAGGAACTGGCTGAGCCGCGTCTGGTCGAAACGACCGGTGTCGGGGTTCTGGAGAGCCTCGAGGTTCTCGAGATAGCTCCTGACCACGTCGTCCGGCGCCGCAAGCCCGAGCCGGTCGGCTTCCTCTTCGAGGAGGCCGCGCAGGATCAGGGTCCTGATGGTCTGCTGCGGCAGGCCCGATGCCAACGCCTGGTCGCGGGTCATGCCCGGGTTCTGGATCTGCGCGATCTGGAGCTGGTTCCTGAGCTCGAGTTCCACGTCACGCGCGGAATAGTCCTTGTCGCCCACCGACAGGGCGGCGCTGCCGCCGAAATTGTCGAGGGCAGGAACGCCGACCACGGCCATGGCGAGGATGATGAGAATGCCGATCACCCAGGCGACAACGCCGCGAAGAGAATCTCGAAATCGGTTCAGCACTACGTACAGCCCTTCCCATTAAGTCCGGGGAAGCGTTTGTGATGCGTGGCCGGGCTTTGCAACCCGGCAGGCTTGTTCCAAACGGGCCCGGCGAAGGAGAAGTTATGGCTTTAGTGATCGGCAATTGGAAGATGAACGGGATCCGCGCGGCCCTCGATGAGGCTCGCAAGGTGGCCGAACGGGCGAATTACCGCGCCTCCGACAGCGAACAGATCGTCATCTGTCCCCCCGCGACGCTGCTCCTCACGATGAGTGAGATGCTCAAGACGGCCAACGTCCTGACGGGGGCACAGGACTGCCACCCCGAGGCCGCCGGTGCCCATACGGGCAGGCTTTCGGCGGAAATGCTGGCGGACGCCGGTGCGAGCTACTGCATCATCGGCCACTCCGAATGCCGTGCGGAATGCGGCGACCACGACATGACACTCGGTCCGAAGGTGGACGCGGTCCTCAGGGCCGGCATGGTCCCGGTCTTCTGCGTCGGGGAAAGCCTGAAGACCCGCGATGCAGGCGAGGCCGAGGCCTTCGTGGAGAAACAGCTGGCCGTCGTCGCCGACAAGGCGGACAGGGTGGTCGTCGCCTACGAGCCGATCTGGGCCATCGGCACCGGGCGGACCCCCTCGAACGAAGATATCGCCGCCATGCATGCGATGATGAGGGACAGGCTGGGACCGACCACCCCGCTCCTTTACGGCGGCTCGGTCAAGCCGTCGAACGCGAAGGACATCCTCTCCATCGAGAATGTCGGTGGAGCCCTGGTCGGCGGAGCGAGCCTCAATGCCGATGATTTCATCGCTATTGCGAGAGCCGCCGCCTGATGACGCCGCAGACGTTCCTGCTGATCGCCGGGGCCCTGGTCGCGGGGGTGATCCTCTTCAGCTACTGGCAGGACCGGTACGTGACCCGGTCTTCACCGCGCTCGGGGGAGATCATCGACACACCGGAGGGGCCGGTGCACCTCATCACCAGGGGACGCGACAACGGCAAGCTGCCCGTGGTGATGGTGCACGGAAGCTTCACCAACGGCCTCGACATGGATCTCGACCTCGCGCCAGAGCTTGCGAAGGACAGGACCGTGTTCATTCCCGACAGGCCGGGGCACGGGTTCACGCCGCGGCAACCCGACAGCCACCGTATCGAGGTGCAGGTCGCAGCGATGCGCGAGGCGGTCAGGGCCAAGGGGGCCGAGCGCTACGTTGTCATGGGGCAGAGCTATGGCGGAGCCGCAGCCCTGGTCTGGGCTCTCGCCTATCCCGACGACGTCGCGGCGGTGATGCTCATCGCGCCGGTCAGCCACCCCTGGCCCGGAGGGATCAGGTGGTACATCGCAGCCGCGCAGGTGCCGGGTTTCGGCTGGTTCTTCAGGCGCACCTTCATCGCCCTCTACGCCCGCTACGGAGCGAGGCGGGGCGTTGCGCGGTCCCTCTACGGCTGCAGGGCGGCTTCGTACTACTACGAGCGGACCCGTGTGCCGCTCACCTTCAGGGCGCAGGAATTCAAGAGGAACGCCGAAGACATCGGCCGCCTCTACGAGCAGCTCATTCCCCTCGCCAAACGCTATCGCGAGATCGACGTACCGGTGGAGATCGTCGCGGGGACCCACGACATGACGGTGGTCCTGCCAATCCACGCCCGCAAGCTCGCGGCCGAGATCCCCGACTGCCACCTCGAGATCGTCGAGGGCGGCGGGCACGCCCTTCACCATTCTCACCCGGAAACTTGCCTGGACGCCATCGCGAGGCTCGATGCACGACTTGAAAAGGTGAGCCGTTCGCCCTTAGAGAGCGCCCTTCGAGCGATCGGCGCGGTCTTCCCGCAGCGGGTCGCGTCCAAGCAGGAAGCCTCATGATCGCGATCATTCTGACCATTCACACCATGATCGTCCTCGCACTCGTCGGGGTCGTCCTTCTCCAGCGTTCCGAAGGCGGCGCGCTCGGCATGGGTGGCGGCGGCGGCGGCCTGATGTCGGGGCGCGGCGCGGCCACGGCCCTGACCCGCACCACGACAGTGCTTGCCGCGCTCTTCTTCACCAGTTCCCTGGTCCTCGCCCTCGTCGCGGATCGTGGCGACGGCACCGCGGACTTCCTGCCAGTGGGTGAACAGGAAGGCCTCGACGAAGACGATTTCTCCGATTTCCTGGGTTCGGGTCTCGAAGACGAGGAAACCGCCCCGGAGCCCGAGGCCCTGACCCTGCCGGACGATCTCGGCGCGGTTCCCTCGGAACCTGCCGAAGAGGCACCTGCCGCGCCGCAGGACGAGGAAAGCCCGCCCCAGCAGCGCTGAGGCGGTGCCTCCTAGAACTTGCGCGCCAGGGTGACTGATCCGAACGACTGGATCTTGTTGTCTTCCTCGTATTCGGGCGACCTTGCGACGAAGGTCAGGGCCGCCTGGTAGGGGCCCCGCTGCACGGTCCCGCCAACCTGGAAGTCCGCGACGAAAACCCGGCTCGACAGCTGCGGGCCGTCGTCCCGGAAGAACGAGTTGTCGAGCACCATGTTGTGCGCGACCGCCCTGATGTCGCCACCGGCGAAGATATACCACGAGCCGCGGTCGGTCGGCGTGAAGTATGAGCTTCCCGTCAGGGCCGGGCGCACCCGGGGCGGCCCGAAACCGGTATCGAGGCCCGAGCCCCAGCGGAACTGCGCCCCACCACTCAAATGGGTCAGCCTGTTGCCGGCGGAGACGTTCATGTGTCCGATCACGTCGGCGTTCCTGCCGCCCAGTTCGAAGCTGTCGATCCGGTACTGGAGGTCGTAGTGCAGGTTCAGCAGCGGCTCGTTGCCGATCTGGTTGTCCCACCCCCTCGGGTCCGTGGACCTCGTGATGTTATGGGTGAACTCCTGGATCTCCTGGGCGAGCGCCACGGGCCCCACCGCTCCGATTTCGAGAGTGAAGACATCGAGCCGGTCGCGCTGCTGGATAGCCCAGGACGTGTCCGCAAAGACGATCCCGGCATAGGGGTGCTGGTCCGGCAGGGGTTCTGACGCGCGAATGTTGTCGGGCGTGTAGATGAGGTGGCCGGCCTTGTAGCCACGCCGCCGCTTCGCTTCGCCTTTCGGGCGGGGAAAGACGAGGTGCTCGGCCAGCCAGGCCGAAAACCCCTCGAGGTCCTTGGTCCCGCTCATGTAGCTCAGGACCGCGGCGCTCGAGTAGTTGTCGTCCTCGCGGGTGAGGCTGTCATTCTCGACGAGGAGCGACCAGGTCGCCCGATCGTCTTCGATAAGGGGCTGGGCGGCGGCGGTACCGAGAAGGGCGGGCGCGATCAGGCTTGCGGAAACGAAAGCAAAAGGGAACTTCATCACGTATTGACACTTCTGATTTCCTG
>CAZAFU010000067.1:0-15144 GCA_964484475.1 uncultured Caulobacterales bacterium
GATCTTCTTCGCGCTCTATAAGGTGCTCTTCACGACGATCGAGATCCGGCACGAGCCGTTCCTGTATATCCGCGACCTTGCGGAACAGGACCCGACCACGATCTTCAATCTCTTCGGGCTCCTGCCCTACGATCCAACCGTCGCGCCGGTGGTGGGCGCGTTCCTCGGGATCGGCATCCTGCCGCTCCTCATGGGTGTCGCCATGTGGGTGCAGACCAAGCTGAACCCACCGCCCTCCGACCCGATGCAGGCCCAGGTCTTCGGGCTCCTGCCCTTCATCTTCGTGTTCATCTTCGCACCCTTCGCGGCGGGGCTCGTCCTCTACTGGTTCTGGAACACCTTCCTCGGCGTGGTGCAGCAATACGTCATCATGAAGCGCGCGGGCGTCGACGTGGACCTCCTCGACAACATCAAGTCGACCTTCCGGAAGAAGCCGGCGGCCGAAGAAAAACCGGCGGAGTAGGCCCTTGACCCTCGATGACCTCTTCCACGCGCTCTGGACCCGCTACGCCGAGCTGACCCCGCAGGCGGAAAAGATCAGGACCCTGTTCGAGGAGCGGGGCGAGACGGTCATCAATGACCATGTCGCGTTCAGGACCCTGAACGATCCGAGGCTCGGCATCGACCGCATCGCGAAGCCGTTTCTCGATCTGGGCTACGAGCCGCAGGACGAATACG
The DNA here is from genome assembly GCA_964484475.1 of uncultured Caulobacterales bacterium. Taxonomy (GTDB): domain Bacteria; phylum Pseudomonadota; class Alphaproteobacteria; order Caulobacterales; family Parvularculaceae; genus Parvularcula. The sequence goes on from CAZAFU010000067.1 coordinate 679, forward strand.
ATTTCGCGGCAAAGAAGCTCTTCGCCCGTTACTACGCCCACGAAGACCCCGACCGGCCCAAGGTCTTCATTTCGGAGCTCCTCCTCGAAAAGTGCTCGGAGGACCTCCGGAAAACCATGACCGGCCTTCTCGACCAGGTGGACCAGGAGGTCTTCGACGACCCGATGATGCTCAACATCGGCAGGCCGTGGCGGAGTTCTCACGAGGACTACGACCGGCTCTACGCGGAGAGTGAATACGCGGCCTGGCTCTCGGCCTTCGGTTTCTGCGCGAACCATTTCACGGTGTATTTCAACGCTCTCGAAAGTTTCGACACCCTCGAGGACCTTGCGCGGTTCGTCGAAGGCGCAGGCTTCCCGATGAACGAAAGCGGCGGCCTGATCAAAGGGTCCGAAGACGTCTTCCTCGAGCAGTGCTCCACCATGGCGACGCAGGTCCCGGTCAGCTTCACCGACGGGACCCACGAGCTCCCGAGCTGCTTCTACGAATTCGCGCGGCGCTACCCGATGCCGGACGGCGGGCTCTACCAGGGTTTCGTGGCGGCCAGCGCCGACAAGATCTTCGAGAGCACCAACCGGTGAAGCCCAACGCAGCCGCCCGTTATTATCTGGCGGATCTCCGGATCATCCTGCGGAACGGTGTCCTCGCCGGCATCGTGGTGACCGTGATTCTCGCGTTGATCGGGATGGCGGCCCGGCTCGGGCGCAGCGGGAAGTTCGATCCCGAGGTGTTTCTTTCGGTCTGGCCCGTGGGCCTTCTGACCTTCGTGGGCGCCGTCGGTTTCGCGCTGACCGGCTCGGTACTGGTCAGGCAGCGGTTCAGGCGCGAGCACTATGCCTCGGTGGACGATCCGGTGTTTCTCGACAGGGAGTTCAGGAAGACCTACCGCAAGTCACGCTAGGAACCGGGCGCGGGTGTCCTATCTACGCTGACGGAGGTTCCCATGTCCGATTTCTGGTCCGATTTCGATGTCATCCGCCGTCCTGACGATACCGGGCATGTCATGCGCCTGAAGCCGGTGAGGAAACGGGTGCGGGTCATGTTCGGCGATGCTGAACTTGCGAGGACGAACGACGCCGTCCGGCTTCTCGAGATCGGGCACGATATCTACGACCCCGTCATCTACGTGCCTCGGGATGCTCTCCTGGTGGATATCGAACGGGCGCGGAAGACGACCCACTGCCCCCTCAAGGGCGATGCCAGCTACTACGATGTCATCCTGCCGGACCGAAGGCGCGAGGATGACCTCGTCTGGTCCTATGAGAGCACCGTTGCCTGGGCAGAGGAGCTGCGCGACCTCCTGGCCTTTACCCCCGACAGGGTGACCATGATCGAGGAGCCTCGCTAGCCCTCCTCGCCCCGCGGGGCGCCGAAGCGTTGGGCCCAGTTCTCGACATCCTCGTCTTCGATCTTCTTGAATAGAACGCCCGGCGCTTCGATTGCCGCTCCGGGTGTCAGGGCATCGAGTTCATCGCCCGTGGGCCAGGACGCCGTATCGGTGCCGAAAACCGACGCGAGCTTCTCGGCCGTGAACGGAATGACCGGTGCGGACAGGGACGCATAGAGGGGAACGAGGTTGAGGGCGGTACGGACGATCATCGCGGCCTTGTCCTGGTCTTCCTTGAACACGGCCCAGGGGGCTGCGCCCTGGAGGTACTCGTTGCCGAGCACCCAGATGCCGCGGAGTTCGGCGAAAGCTTTCCTGAACTCCATCGCTTCGAGATGGCCCGTATAGGTTGCGATACGCGCCTTGAGGCTGCGCTTCAGCTCCTCCTCCGCGGCGCCCGGGGTGCCGCCCGAGGGAACCTGCCCGTCGAATTTCGAGCCCGCGAAACGGGTGATCCGGTTGACGAAGTTTCCGAGGACATCGGCAAGGTCCTTGTTCACGGTCTGCTGGAAGTTCTCCAGCGTGAACGCCGTATCGTCCGACTCCGGTGCATTGGCCATGAGATACCAGCGCCACAGATCCGCAGGCAGGAGATCGAGGGCCTGGTCCATGAAGATCCCCCGGCCTTCCGAAGTGGAGAACTTACCGCCATACCAGGTCAGCCAGTTGAGACTCTTCAGCGTATCGACCTTCTTCCAAGGCTCGCGGCTACCGAGCTGGGTGCAGGGGAAGCTGACCGTATGGAAGGCGACATTGTCCTTGCCCATGAACTGGACATAGCGGACGTCATCCGCCCCTTCGTCCTCGCGCCACCAGCTCCGATAGGCCTCACCAACACCCTCCTCCGTGGCCGCGATATAGGCGATCGGTGCATCGAACCACACGTAGAAGACCTTGCCCGGAAGGTCGGGCACCGGAACACCCCAGTCGAGGTCGCGCGTGATCGAGCGGTCTCTCAACCCCTCGTCGAGCCATTTGTAGGCGATCGATTTCGTCAGGGTCGGCCAGTCTGGATGGTCGTCCACCCAGCTCCGGACCTCCTCCTCGAGCTTCGATTGCAGCAGGTGAAGGTGACGGGTCTTCCGCAGCTCGAGATCCTTGGAACCCGAGAGCGCCGAATAGGGTTCGATCAGGTCCGTCGGGTCGAGGAGCTTGCCGCACCGGTCGCACTGGTCGCCACGCGCCTTTTCGAAACCGCAATTCGGACAGGTGCCCTCGACATAGCGGTCGGGGAGGAACCGTCCGTCTGCTTCTGAATAGATCTGCTCTTCCTCGACCTCGGCAATGAAGCCGTTCTGTTTCAGCTTCGCTGCGAAGTGCTGGGTCAGGTGGCGGTTCTGCTCCGATGAGCTGCGGCCGAAATGATCGAAGCTGAGGCCGAAGGCATCGCCGGTCTGCTTTTGCAGGTCGTGCTGCTCCCGGCAGTATTCGGCCACCGGCTGGCCGGCCTTCTTGGCTGCGATTTCAGCGGGCGTTCCGTGCTCGTCGGTTGCGCAGATGGCGAGAACCTCATGGCCCCTCGCCCGCATGAAGCGGGCATAGACGTCGGCCGGAAGCATCGAGCCGACGAGGTTTCCAAGGTGTTTGATGCCGTTGATGTAGGGAAGCGCGGAGGTGATCAGAATTCGGGCCATGGGGCGTGATGCCCCAAGCGCTTGTGCAGCGCAACGGGCCTGCGCCGGGACGACCTTGAGCAGCTTTCGCGTTCGTCATCCTCTGGAAAGGAACGTCCGACGGCTCTGGAACATTAGGCGAACATGAGCATTTCAGAGACACCGAAAACAGACGCCCCCGTCAGCAACGCCGAGAAGGACCCCGACAACTGGGTCACGGGCGACGAGGAGATGACTGGGGCCCAGGCCAGCTACCTCAAGACCCTCACCGAAGAGGCCGGTGAGACGTTCGACCCGAGCCTCACGAAGGCCGAGGCATCCGAGCGTATCGACGCGCTACAGGAAAAGACGGGCCGCGGTCGCTGATCAGCGGACGCCCGGCCCTTTCAGCAGGTAGTTCGCGCCGACAAAAAGGCTGAACCGCGTGTCCTGATCGACGATCGGGCTGTCGGTGATGGTATCCGGCAGAGCGTCGAGATTGGCCCGGCCCTGGACCTGCCAACGCCGGCCGACCCGCATATAGCCCTGGGCGCCGACGAACGGCACGGCGGCACCGTCATCGATGAAGGTGAAAGACCGTTCGGTGCGGGCCTCGTCCGCGCGGACGCCGTAGTAGTGGTTCAGGAGGTTCTGGGACTGGTAGCGCACACCTGCCTGGGGGCGGAATGAATAACGCATTCCGTCACCGAGCTCGTAGCCCACGCGGCCGGTCAGCTCGAACCCGTCATGCTGCCCGGCCACGTCGCCGTAGCCCATGCCTTCCAGCCGCCATTTCCCGAAACGCCTGAGGGCCCTCGCCCCGACCTCGTAGGTGCCGTCGCGCTCGGCCATGCCTTCGAGGGCGTCACTGTCATCCGGGTCGAGGTTCTGGAAGCGGTACCGCCCTTCGAGGGAAAGCTGCGTTTCGCCCAATCGGGCGAAGCGATAGGTGACGTTGGGACCTGCCACCGTCAGCTTGTTCCGGTTGAAGAGAAAGAACGGCACCGGCAGCACGGTGGGGTCGATGCCGACATAGGGCTCGTTGTTGACGACCGCCGCGAGGCCCACCGCCAGCGTTGTCTGCTTGCGCATGGCCTCCCGGTCGATGCCGGGACTGTCGCCGGCCTGGGCGAAGGCTTCGGTATTGAGAATGACCGGCAGACAAGCTGCCAGGGTGGTCCAATGCGATCTCTTCATACCGCCTCCTCCGTTCCTTCAGGACTCTTCCACAGTTCCAATCGAAAATTAAGTCCGAACTCCAAGTTTCAGGTTCCGCGGAAATCCTTTCGGAACGGCCTGCCCGGCGCCGCCGCGCTTCCCGAGCCAGTCCTTCCATTTGGGCTCGGACTGTTCGCGCCCGGCGCGATCGATCCAGGTGAGACCCTCCTTGGGATCGAGAAGTTTCGCATCGACAAGGGACGCCTTGGCGGACCGTTGCAGGATGACGCCCTTGCCCCTGGTCATGACCGGGACCTCGGCGGCGGGGAAGACCAACAGCTTCCGGTTGCTGGTCACCGAGACGACATAATCCTTGTCGGTGGGCGCCCGGTCCACCGGACGGGCGACCTTCAGCTCGGCCCCTGCCGCAAGGTTCAGGAGCTGCTTGCCCTTCCGGGTGTTGGCGACCGCATCCTCTTCCCTGACGAACAATCCGTGCCCGGCATCGGACACCAGGAGAAAATGCCGCCCGCCCTCGGCGATGAAGACATCCACCGGCTCTTCGCCCGGCCCCAGGTCGAAGAGCAGCCGGATCGGCTCGCCCTGACCGCGGCCACCGGGCAGGTCGGCAACGGCGAGGCTGTAGGATTTTCCGTTGCTGGCGAAGGTCAGCAGCCTGTCCGAACTCATCGCGTTGATGACGAAACGGCCCTTGTCGCCCTCCTTGTACTTGATCGAGGAAGGGTCTTCGGTGTGCCCCTTGAGGGTACGGCACCACCCCTTTTCCGAGATGACCACCGTCACCGGCTCTTTCTCGATGAGGTCTTCGAGACTGATTTCGGCACCCTCCCCGGCCTCGTCCATGACCGTCCGGCGCGCCGCGAAGGCCTTGTCCCCGGAGAGGCGCTTCTTGGTGTCTCTGAGCTGTTCGATCAGATGGGTGTTCTGCTGCTCTTCGGACTTGAGGAGCGTACGGAGCTCTTTCTGCTCTTTCTTGAGATCGCGGTTCTCCCGCTTGATCTCCATCTCCTCGAGCTTCCGCAACGCCCTCAGGCGCATGTTGAGAATGGCTTCGGCCTGCACCTCGGTCAGCTCGAAAGCCCTGATCAGCTCTTCCTTAGGGTGATCCTCGAAGCGGATGATCCTGATGACCTCGTCGAGGTTCAGGTAGGCGATGAGATAGCCGCCAAGGACCTCGAGGCGATGCTCGATCTTGCCGAGCCTGTGGTTCGACCTGCGGATGAGGACGTCGCGGCGGTGATCGACGAATGCCGTGAGGACCTCGCGCAGACCCATGACCCGCGGCGCGCCCTCCGCATCGAGAACGTTCATGTTCAGCGGGAAGCGGGTCTCGAGATCGGTGAGCCTGTAGAGAGCCCCCATCACGGCCTCGGCTTCGAGGGTACCCGAGCGCGGCTCGAGGACGAGGCGGATATCCTCGGCACTCTCGTCCCGCACGTCGGTGATGACAGGCAGCTTCTTGGCCTGGATCAGCTCGGCGATGCGCTCGACCAGCCTCGCCTTCTGGACCTGGTAGGGCACTTCGGTGACAACGATCTGGTAACGGCCTCGGCCAAGGTCCTCCGTATGCCACTTGGCCCTGACCCTGAAGCCCCCGCGCCCCGTTGCGTAGGCCTCCACCAGAGCCTCGCGCGGCTCGACGCAGGTACCGCCCGTGGGAAAGTCGGGTCCCTGAACGTAGTTCAGCAGCGTCTCCGTCCGCGCTCCGGGTGTCTTGATGAGGTGCACCGCCGCATCGAGCAGTTCGCCGGGGTTGTGCGGCGGGATCGAGGTCGCCATCCCGACCGCGATGCCTGCGGCACCGTTGGCCAGAAGATGCGGGAAGGCCGCAGGCAGGACGACGGGCTCGCGCCCCTCGCCGTCATAGGTCTCGCGGAAATCGACCGCGTCTTCGTCGATCCCTTCGAGGAGCAGCTCTGCGGCGGTGGTCAGGCGGCTCTCGGTGTACCGCATGGCCGCGGCGTTATCACCGTCCACATTGCCGAAATTGCCCTGGCCATCGACCAGGGGGACACGGACGGAAAAATCCTGAACCAGCCGGACGAGTGCGTCGTAGATCGCCTGGTCGCCGTGGGGGTGGAAGTTGCCCATCACCTCCCCGACCACCTTCGCCGACTTCTTGTAACCGCCGCTCGGGCTCAGGCGCATGTTGCGCATGGCGTAGAGGATCCGGCGGTGGACCGGCTTCAGGCCGTCCCTGACATCGGGCAGGGCCCGGGCGGTGATGGTGGACAGCGCATAGGCGAGGTAGCGCTGGGAGAGCGCTTCGGTGATCTCTTCGTCGAAGATCTTCTCCTCGACCGGAGCCTTGGTTCTGGTGCGTGATGAGGGGGGACGTTTGGGACGCTGGGCCATGGGATCTCCGAAATGGCTGGCCCTTCTATGCGGCACCCGCGGCCCGATAAACCCTCAAGACGCGAAGAATCAGTCCCTGCTTCGCTCCGTGGCAATGCCGCGGCGCACACCCTTCGGGCGTAGGCCCTGCAAGGGTTTCGCGCGTGACGAGCGAGAACGGTCCCGAAATGTTGCACCGCTGCATCGTTAACGGAGTCGTGTAGCAAAAAGCAGCTTTTTAGACAGTTCCCACCTTTTCAAAACTTAAGGGTTGTGTCACGCCGCAGGGGATGGGGAGCGGCAGGACTCTGCTCCTCCGTACAAGGGGAAGACTATCATGAAAAAGCTCACTGCCATGGCTGCGGTAGCGTCACTGGCCCTCATGGGCTCGGCGCACGCTGCACCGATCTTCGTCGATTTCACCGACCAAAGCTTGGTGAATGCCGACGGTTCGACCAACCCGATCGTTGTTGCTCTGGGTGGCGGTCTTGAAATGACCGTGACCGGCACGCCGAGCGGCGTGAACAACTCCGAAGGCGGCGATAGCGCCTGCGCTGGCGCCGGGAATTTCGGCATCTCGGATCCGGTCTTTGCATGCGATACCGATGGTCTCGGCATCGGCGACGACGAAATCACGACTGACGTGGTTGAAAACCAGAGCGTCACGATTTCGTTCAACCAGGCCGTTGGCCTGACCAGCGCCTTCTTCCTGGATTTCTTCCGGGAGAGTAACAGCGATCTCGAGCCGGAACAGGCCGAGGTTTCGATCAATGGCGGCCCGGCTGTCAACTTCAGTGCATTCGAAGTCTTTCCGCAGAACGGTGGCTTCTTCATCGCCGGCCTTCCGGCGACGAACGTCACCTCGATCGTCTTCGATGCGCTGCCCGGCAACGACGACCGTGGCCGTGGCGACTTCGCTCTCGCCGGTCTCCGGATCAACTCGAACCCGAACATCATCGGCGAAGTGCCGGTCCCGGGTGCGGCCCTTCTCTTCGGTACCGCGCTGGCTCTCGGCGCGGCGCGCCGGAAGGCCCGCTCGTAACATCGACGCCCATAAGGCGACACGTTCTGAGGGCGCAGCGAAAGCTGCGCCCTTTCCTTTTGTGATGGCTTTTTGTGATGGGGGCACGGTCAGGAACCGGTGATTCTGCCTCCATGCAAGAGCGGCCCGGCCGGAACCAGCCGGACCCTCTCAGGTCTCAGTCCGAAAAGCCATGCAGGCTGCGCCGTTTCTTGGCGATCCCGTCGAGATCCTTCAGCTCCTGGAGGAATGTGCGCAGGAGGTGCAGCGGGATCATGTTCGGGCCATCGGACGGGGCTTTCTCCGGGTCCGGATGGGTCTCGGCGAAAACGCCCGCGACCCCGACGGCCGCTGCGGCACGGGCCAGCGTCGGAACCATCTCGCGCTGACCGCCACTGGTCCCCCCCTGCCCGCCGGGCTGCTGGACCGAGTGGGTGGCGTCGAAGATCACGGGTGCCCCGGTTTCCTCGGCCATGGTCTTGATGCCCCTGTAATCGGTCACGAGGGTGTTGTAGCCAAAGCTCGCCCCGCGCTCGGTCACAAGGACGTTCGGATTCCCCGCACCCGTGATCTTGGCGACCACGTTCTTCATGTCCCAGGGGGCGAGGAACTGGCCCTTCTTGACCTTCACGACCCGCCCGGTCTCCGCTGCGGCGACAAGCAGATCGGTCTGGCGGCAGAGAAAGGCCGGGATCTGGAGGACATCCACCACCTCGGCCACCGGCGCACATTGCTGGCGTTCATGGATATCGGTGAGCACGGGCACGCCGAGAGTTTCCCGGATCTCGGCAAACACGGGGAGCGCATCGTTGAGCCCGACGCCGCGCTTCGATCCGAGGCTCGTCCGGTTGGCCTTGTCGAAGCTCGTCTTGTAGACGAAGCCGATCCCGAGTTCGGACGTGATCTCCTTGATCGCCTGCGCCGTTTCCAGCGCGTGATCGCGGCTCTCCATCGCGCAAGGGCCCGCGAAGAGCATGAAGGGAAGGTGGTTGCCGATGGTCACCTGGCCCGCGGAGGCGTCGATGGTGACCGTGGAGTTGATCTCTGACATGGCGCCGCCTTATCCCCCCGCAAACAACCGCGCAAACCTCCCGCGCGTCCGAGAGAGTGAAGAGCATGACAAAGAACGGCTCCCCGATCGCCGACAATGCCGTCGCCGTGGCCCGCAGCACGATCACGACCGAGATCGACGGGCTCGAAAGCCTCCGCGCAGCGCTTGCGGATGACGGCGCCCTTGCCGAACCTTTCAGGGCGGCTGTCGAAACCATTCGCACCGCCAGGGGACGGGTCGTTTGCACGGGAATGGGCAAGTCCGGCCATATCGCGCGGAAGATCGCCGCGACCCTCGCCTCCACCGGCCAGCCCGCCACCTACGTGCATCCCGGCGAGGCAAGCCACGGGGACCTCGGCATGATCGAGGAGAACGACGTGGTCCTCGCACTTTCCAACTCAGGTGAGACGCCCGAGCTGGCTGACGTCCTTGCCTATACCCACCGTTTCGGGATCCCCCTCCTGGCGGTCACTTCCGGGGCCGAGAGCACACTCGGGAAGGCGGCAACGACCCTCCTCCTGATGCCGAAGGTCACCGAAGCGTGTCGCGAGACCTCGGCACCGACAACCTCCACGACAGTCGCCCTGGCCTTTGGCGATGCCCTTGCCGTTGCCCTTCTGGAGGGGCGCGGCTTCACCAAGAACGATTTTCGGACCTTCCACCCGGGCGGCAAGCTTGGCGCCCAGTTGAGGCGGGTCGATGACCTCCTGCCTGAAGGCCGGATGCCGCCGCTCGTCGCTTCGGGAACACCGGTCCTCGAGGCCATCACGGTGATGACGGACGCGGGGCTCGGCTGCGTCGGGATCGTTGATGACCGCGGCGAGCTTGCGGGCATCATCACCGATGGCGATCTGAGGCGACATGCCGGTGAACTCCAGGCAGCAGACGTCGACAGCGTCATGACACCGGACCCCCTGACTGTCGGCATGGACAGCCTGGCGGCGGATGCCCTTCACGAACTCATGAGCAAGGGGATCACGGCTCTCTTTGTCGTGGATGGCAGGAAGCCGGTGGCCGTCCTTCATGTTCACGACCTGCTGCGCCAAGGTGTTCTTTAATAACTCCTAGGACTCTTCTGCTTGGCTGGTCTGGTTCCGCGGCGGCACTTCGCCGCAGTAAGGGCAGACATGATGAGTGGCCGAGAGAGAATCGCCGGGGCTGGCGGAACAAGCGCGACCCTCGATCGCGCGATCACGCGCATCTTCGCGATGATGGCGGTATTCGCGGCCTGCGCGGTATCGGCGACGACTCTCCTGAACTTCCATCGGGGCCACATGTCGCTCACCGCCTCGGTCCTGGCTTTCATCCCCGCATCGGCCTGTCTTCTCGCGCCTATCGGCTTCAGGGTCTTTCCCCGGGCGAAGCGGTACGTGATGGCAGGGGCGGCTCTCGTGGTGGCGGGCGCGCTATACGCGTTCGCACTCCATTACGGCCTGCTCTTCGCCTCGTCGTCGATCTACCTTCTCCTGCTGATACCGGCGATCACATATGTCTTCGGCCGGCCGGCCGGCTTCCTTGTGACTGGATGCACACTGCTTTGTTTCGGGATCATCTACGCCCGGAACCATCTCGGCGAGCCCCCCCTCCCGGCGGGCGGAAGTTTCATCAACTGGCCGGCCGCCCTGGTCGCGATGAGCGTCTGTGCCGTCTTTCTGTTCTTCAGCTCCAGCTACTTCAGGGAGCAGATGACCGCAGCCATCAGGGAAGCGGAAACCCAACGCGCCCGCGCAGAAGCTTCGGCGTCGGCGAAGTCCAGTTTCCTCGCCAACATGATCCATGAGATCCGGACGCCGATGAACGGGATCCTCGGCATGATCGACGTCGTACTGGACAGTGACCTTCCCGATGCTCAGCGTGCAGATCTCGAGGTCGTTCACGCCTCTGCCCGCTCGCTCATCCGCGTGCTCTCCGATATCCTCGACCTTTCCAAGCTCGAAAGCGGCATGATGGAGGTCAAGAAGGAGCCGACCGATCCCGTAGCCCTTGTTGATCGGACAGTCCGTCTTTTCCAGGCAGCAGCGCAGAACAAGGGGGTCGCTCTGCGAACGGATCTCACCGAGCCTATCCCGGCCCGGGTCCGGATCGATGGAGACCGCCTGGGGCAGGTTCTCACCAACCTGATCGCGAACGCCATCAAGTTCACTGACGAGGGCGAAATTGCCGTTCTCTGCCGGTATTTTCGCGGCAGGCTCGAACTCCGCGTCACCGATACCGGATGCGGCATGCCGCAGGACTTCCTGCCCGAAGTCTTCGGCCGTTTCCGTCAGGCCGGTGTGACCGCGACGCGCGGAACCGGGCTCGGCCTCTCGATCTGCCAGCAGCTGACGCAATTGATGGGCGGTACGATCTTCGTCGAGAGCGCCCTCGACAAGGGCACGACGTTCACCGTCGCCCTCCCCGCACCTGCCATCGACGAGGAGCCGACGCCGGAGAAGGCCGCAGACCCCTCGTCCCCGGCGCCAGTGCAGGAGCAACCGCTATCGGTCCTGATCGCGGAAGACAACGACATCAACCAGAGGGTCGCTGTCGCGTTCCTCGAAAGACTGGGGCACCGCTGCACCACCGTCGAAGATGGACAGATGGCCTTCAACGCTGTGGTGACCGGCGACTTCGACGCCGTGCTCATGGATCTCGATATGCCCGGTACGGATGGCATCGAAGGGACGAGAATGATCCGCGCTCTCGAGGGTGAGCAGGGCAGCATGCCCATCATCATGCTCACGGCGCATATCGAGGAAGCCTATATCGAGCGCTGCCTCGCCGCGGGCGCAAACCTCGTTCTCCACAAACCCATCAGGCGCGAAAAGCTCCAGCGGGCGCTCTCCACCGTCTGTTTTCCCGTGGCAACGGGCAAGCGCGCGGCATCCTGACAAGTTGGTGCTTTGCGGGGAACTGTCCTAACTGCCGGGGATGACCGAAAGACCCAGCCTCGTCTGGCTCCGCGAAGACCTGCGTTTTGACGACAACCCGGCTCTGAGGGCCGCCGCGGACAGGGGAGGCCCTGTCGCTGCCCTGTTCGTGCTCGACGACGAAACCCCCGGCGAGTGGGCCATGGGCGGGGCGCAGCGCTGGTGGCTGCACCATTCCCTGACCGCGCTGGGCGAGGATTTCGACAAGTTCGGCGGCGCCCTGATCCTGCGCCGCGGCAAGGCCGAGGATATCGTGCCCGAAGTCGCCGAGACGCTCGGTGCCGCGTCCATCTACTGGAACCGCCGCTACATGCCGTGGCAGAAGGAACAGGACCGGGCGGTGGAAGATCGCTTGCCGGAGGGTATCGAGCTCGAGACCTTCAACGGACGGGTCCTGAACGAGCCGGGCAGCGTCCGTACGAAATCGGGCGGGCCCTACAAGGTCTATACGCCCTACTGGAAGCAGGTGAAGGCAGGGGATGTCAGGGATCCGCTGCCGAAGGTCCAGAAACTCGGGACGCCGTCCGGCCTTCCCCCCTCCGACGACATCGAAGACTGGGACCTGTTGCCGGAAAGTCCGAACTGGGCGGAAGGGTTCGAGCCTCTCTGGACCCCCGGAGAGCGGGGTGCCCGTTCGCGCTGGCTCGACTGGCTCGAGTCGAAAGGCGCTTCGAACTACAGCGACGATCGCAACCGGCCCGATTTCGACAACACCTCCCACATGGCGCCGCATATCCACTTCGGCGAAATCTCGCCGGTCACACTCTACCGGGAAATGCAGGACAAGATCGCGCAAGGCGGGATACCCGAAGAGGAAGGGACGACCTATCTTTCGGAACTCGCGTGGCGGGATTTCGCCTACGATCTCCTGCATCATTTTCCGAAGATGCTCGACAAGCCCCTGATGGAGAAGTTCGAGGACTTCGAATGGGACACCGACAAAGAGGCCTTCAGGGCCTGGACGAAGGGCCAAACCGGCTACCCTATCGTCGATGCCGGCATGAGGCAGCTGTGGAAGGAGGGCCACATGCATAACCGTGTGCGGATGATCACGGGGTCCTTCCTGGTCAAGGACCTGCTGGTCGACTGGCGCCGGGGCATGAAATGGTTCTGGGAGACCCTCGTCTGCGCCGACCCCGCGTCCAATACCATGGGCTGGCAATGGGTGGCCGGCTGCGGCGCGGACGCCTCGCCCTTCTTCAGGGTCTTCAACCCGGTGAGCCAAGGCGAGCGCTTCGACCCCGAAGGTCACTATGTCCGCCGTTATGTCCCGGAGCTTGCGGACCTGCCGAAAAAACACATTCACGCACCCTGGGATGCGCCGAGGGAAGTCCTTGAAAAAGCAGGCATCAGGCTTGGCGAAACCTACCCGAAGCCGATAGTCGACCATGGCGAGAGGCGCAAAGAGGCGCTGGAGCGGTATCAAAAGATCAAGTAGCGCGAATAGGATCACCGAAACGACCGCTGATGTGGAGGCCGGCATGAACAAGCCCATCCGAGTGAGTTTCCGCGGAGCCAACGGAGCGGAACTGGCGGCCCGGCTGGACCTGCCGACCGGCGCGCCGAAAGCCTTCGCTCTTTTCGCGCACTGCTTCACCTGTTCGAAGGACCTCATCGGGAGCCGAACGGTCTCGACGGCGCTGACCCGGGCGGGCGTGGCGGTCCTGCGGTTCGACTTCACAGGTCTTGGCGGATCGGGCGGTGACTTCGCCTCGACGAATTTCACCATGAACCTCGGCGACCTCGAGGCCGCGGCGCGGTTCCTCGAGCAGAACTACGAGGCGCCCTCCCTGCTGGTCGGCCATTCCCTCGGCGGCGCTGCCGTGATCGCCGTCGCGGGAAAGATCCCCTCGGTGAAAGCCGTGGCTACGATCAACGCGCCCGCCGATGTGCAGCATATCACCGGGAAGTTCGGCGACAGGCTCGAGGAGATCAGGCAGAAAGGCTCCGCCGAAGTCGAGCTCGCCGAGCGTTCCTTCGTCATCGAGAGACAGTTCCTCGAGGATCTCGACCAGCACGACATCGAAGCCTCGGCGGGCCGCCTTCAGAAACCGCTTCTCATCGTCCATTCACCGGTCGACGAAATCGTCGGCATCGAGAATGCCACCCGGCTGTTCGTCGCGGCAAGACACCCGAAAAGCTTCATCAGCCTCGACAATGCCGATCATCTTCTCACCGACAGTCGCGACGCGACCTATGCGGCAGAAGTCGTTGCGGCCTGGGCGACGCGCTATATCGACCTGGCGCCGGAACGAGCCGAGGGGGCGAAGGATGAAAGCCTCGGCGTCGAGGTGCGGGAAACGGCACAGGGCAAGTTCCAGGCCCTCGCCCGGGTCGGACCTCACATTCTGATCGCCGACGAACCGACTTCCGTCGAAGGGGGCCTTGGGACGGGACCGAGCCCCTACGAGTACCTGTCGGTTGCACTCGCTTCGTGTACGTCGATGACGATCAGGATGTATGCTGATTTCAAGAAGCTGCCGCTCGACCGCGTTGCGGTGGAAGTCAGCCACGAAAAGACCCACGCCGCCGAAATCGGCAGCAGCATCGAGGGAGAAGCGCCCATCGACCACTTCACCAGAAAGGTGGAACTCGAGGGTGATTTGACGCCGGAGATGCGGCAGAAGATGATGCAGATCGCTGATCGCTGCCCGGTCCACCGCACGATGGAACGCGGCGCCCATATCTCCACCGAGGAGCGGACGAATGAAGGCTGAAGACTGCCCGAGCATGGACGAAGTGAGGGCCGAGATCGACCGTATCGACTGTGCCCTCGTCGACCTCCTCTCCGAGCGCTGGACCTATGTGGACCGGGCATGGCAACTCAAGCGTTCGCCGGAGGAGGCTACTGTACCCTGGCGCATCCAGGAGGTGATCGACCGGGTCCGCGCCCGCGCGGAAGAAGGTGACCTGCCCCCCGCCCTCGCCGAAGCCCTCTGGCGCCAGATCATCGGCTGGGGCATTCAGTATGAAGAACAGCGACTGACACAAGG
>CAZAFU010000068.1:0-15110 GCA_964484475.1 uncultured Caulobacterales bacterium
TCCAGCGCTACAAGTCGCTGCAGGACATCATCGCGATCCTCGGGATGGACGAGCTGTCCGAGGAGGACAAACTGACCGTGGCCCGCGCCCGTAAGGTCGAGCGTTTCCTCTCGCAGCCCTTCGACGTTGCCGAGGTCTTCACCGGCTCGCCGGGCGTTCAGGTGCCGCTCGAAGACACCATCAAGGGCTTCAAGGCGCTGGTCGCCGGTGAGTACGACCACCTCCCCGAGCAGGCCTTCTACCTCGTGGGTTCGATCGACGAAGCCAAGGCCAAGGCAGAGAAGATGGCACAGGCTGCCTAAAAGCTGTTCGAGTTTGACACAGACAAGGGGCGAAGCCGGCAAGGCTTCGCCCTTTTTCGTTGTGATTGCGGCAGGCCTGCCCGAATCTCGCCGCAATGTTCACAATTCTTTAGTTCCGCTGAACAAACCTCTCCGGTGCGGGTGTTGCAGTACCAGTCTGTGATGTCCCGCAGTGGGAGATGGGTATGTTGACAACTGTTCTGGACCACCTTTGGGTGTCTGTTGGATTACGCCGCGAGGAATTGCGGCAGGAGCGTGGCCGCGGCGCGGTCTATGCTCTCATCCTGATTTCGATGACTGGTTCCTTGCTGCTGGGTGCCGATCTCGTCCTCAATGTGTCGGGACGTTTCGGCTGACAGCGAGGTCCTGACGCGATCGAACCGGAAAGGGCCCCATGCGGGCCCTTTTTCTATGGCGAAAATGGTACTGGCGGCGTTCCTGCCCCTTGGCGACCGGGGCCGTGCGGGCTATTCGCCCGGGTCAGGACCCCCCGCGCGTCGATCATGTCCGCGCCCAGCAAGGATTGAAGTGACCATGGCCGAAAAGATCGCCTTCTCCCTCGTTTCGCCCGAACGCGAGCTTTACAGCGGGTCGGTCGATGCCGTCGCCGTACCGGGGACCGAGGGGGTGTTCGAGGTCCGCGCCGGCCATTCGCCGCTCATGGCAACCCTGTCGCCCGGGCTTCTGGAGGTCCACGTGAACGGCGAGGTGCGTCGCACCTTCGTGCGCGGCGGTTTTGCGGATGTGTCGGCCGATGGTCTCACGGTTCTCGCCGAGAAGGCCATCGAGGAGACCGAACTGCAAGGTGACGTTCTGAAGGCCGAGCGTCACGACGCGGAAAGCACTCTCGACGAAGCGTCCAGCACGCCTGAGGCCCAACTCAACGCCCGGCGCGCGGTCGACGCCCTCGCAAAGTACTGACCCGCAAGGCACGCCGACCGGAGTGTTGCCGGCCTAGGCCACGGTGGGCTGTGGTTTCCCGGTCGGCCGGAGCTTGCGCCTGAAGATGTTGAGGCGCTGGCGCTTGCCGGTGACGGTGCTGAGCTTGCCGGTGGCCGCCGGACGGGTCTTGCCTTTGTTCATTGATCTCATGGTCCTGACATGGCTGGGGAACGATTCCCCCCGCCAACACCGCTATTATACGATAGTTTTGCGGCGAAGCAAAAGACAACGCAATTAGATCGTGACCTCACCCCGTTTTGAGGCAGGTTCTGCCTTCCTGAGGCCTGCGGCTTTGCGTTTCGACCTCCGCACCATCATGTTCAGGAACTCGACCAGGGCCGAGAACGCCATGGCCGCGTAGATGTATCCTTTCGGGATGTGGGCGCCGAAACCTTCGGCGATGAGGGTCGTCCCGATCAGGAGAAGGAAGCCGAGCGCCAGCATGACCACGGTCGGGTTGCGTTCGATGAAGTTGGCCACGGGATCCGCAGCGAGGAGCATGGTGGTCACCGCGATGATGATGGCGATGTACATCACCACGACATAGTCGGTCATGCCGATGGCGGTGAGGATCGAGTCGATCGAGAAGACCACGTCGAGAAGCAGGATCTGCACGATCACCGCGGTCACATTGGCGGTGACGGCCTTCCCGGCAGCGGCCTCGTCGATGAGGTGTTCCTCGTAATCGGTCTTCTCGTGGATCTCCCGCGTCGCCTTGAAGACGAGGAAGAAACCACCCGCGATCAGGATCAGGTCGCGCCAGCTGAACCCCTTGCCGAGGACCTCGATGACGTCACTGGTGAGAGAGGCGATGATCGTGATGAGGCTGAGGAAGACGAGCCTCAGTCCCAGGGCACCGAGGATACCGATGCGCCGGGCCTTCTTGCGCTTTTCCTCGGGCAGCTTGTTGGTCAGGACGGAGATGAAGATCAGGTTGTCGATACCCAGTACGACTTCCATGACGATCAGTGTCGCGAGCGCAGCCCATGCTGCGGGTTCGGTCAGAAACTCCATGCTGTCTCAACGGCTCCTTCGCGCTCGCCCTGGCTGCATCCCATCAACTCCGCTGCTCCCGCCGGGGTTCCAGACGAAGACGTGGGAGCGGGCACGGCTTCACCCCCGCGGTCAATGCTCCGAGCTGTCATCGCCGTCTTGGTCTTTGCCCCCTGACGGCATAGCTGTGTGGAGCAATCACAGAGGAGCCGAGCGACATGGCAGCTGAAGGTACGAGATCCACCCTCGGTCGGGGAACGCTCTACGACTCGGTTCTCGAGACGGTGGGCAACACGCCCGTCATCAGGATCAACCGCCTCGCCCCGAAGGGCGTCGAGCTTTTCGTCAAGGCCGAATTCTTCAACCCGGCCGCTTCGGTGAAGGACCGGCTCGCCCTCTCGATCATCGAACATGCCGAGCGGACCGGCGCGCTCAAGCCGGGCCAGACCGTCGTGGAGGCGACCTCGGGGAATACCGGTGTGGGCCTCGCCATGGTCTGTGCGGCGAAAGGCTACCCCCTCGTCGTCACCATGGTGGAGACCTTCTCGGTCGAGCGGCGCAAGCTGATGCGGTTCCTCGGCGCCAAGGTCGTCCTGACGCCGAAGGAGGAGAAGGGCCTCGGCATGTATCGCAAGGCGCAGGAGCTGGCCGAGAGGAACGGCTGGTTCTACGCGCGGCAGTTCGAGAGCGAAGCCAATGCCGACATCCACGAGATGACCACGGGGCAGGAGATCCTGCACGACTTCCGCGGCCGCTCCCTCGACTGGTTCGTCACCGGGTTCGGGACGGGAGGCACCGTCACCGGCGTGGCCAGGGCCCTGCGCCGCCACCGGCCCGAGACCAGGATCGCCCTTTCCGAGCCCGAGCTCGCCCCGATGCTCGCTTCCGGGCAACCGCAGGAGAGGATGCCCGATGGCGGCCCCGCGGACAGCCACCCGGCCTGGCAGCCCCACCCGATCCAAGGCTGGAGCCCTGATTTCATCCCCAAGGTGCTGCAGGAGGCCATCGACAACGGCTACTGGGACGAGCTTCTCCCCGTCACCGGCGAGGAGGGAATGAAGGCGGCCAAGGCCCTTGCGGTGAAGGAAGGGATCATGACCGGCGTCTCCGGCGGCTCCACCTTCGCGATTGCCCAGAAGATCGCGGAGCGGTCGCCTGAGGGGACGACCATTCTCTGCATGCTCCCCGATACGGGCGAGCGCTATCTCTCGACGCCCCTGTTCGAAAGCTTCGGCGCAGACATGAATGACGAGGAACTCCAGATCAGCCGCTCGACGCCGATGGCGCAGTTGCCGTAGGGCCCAGGCGGGGTCAGTCGAGACGGCGAAGCAGCCGGCGCTCCCGCGGTGCGGCCTCGAGCATGAGGGCCGTGCGGGGCTCTTGGTGCCGGGCTTCCCGGCGCAGGGCGGCGACCTGTTCGGTCAGTTCCGTAACCGCCTCCTTGAGCTGCCGGGTCTCTGAACCCTTGCGGCCGAACAGCATGGTCAGGAGGCCGCGCAGCACGAAAACCGCCACCACCGGCGAGAGCATCACGATCAGATAGCCCCTGATCGCCTGAACCCTTTCGGGCAGCTCGCCGAAACCCTCGAACCCGAAAAGGGTGACGAGGGTCACGAAGCTGACGATGGCGACGTAGTTGATCATCTTCGGCAGCGGCGAGAAGGCACCGATCAGCCCCATCAAAAGGAGCGACAGCAGGAAGAGCACGATCCCCGTCGCCCCGAGGAAGCTCAGAAGGCCCCCGAGCAGGCTGAGGGCCTCGCCCAGAACACCGAAGTTTTCCACCAGTCTTGCCATGTGAACACTCCGCCCCTGCCCGGTTTGGTTAATCTAACCTTTCGGGGCCGTCATGTCACCTGACACGACGACACGTCACGGCGCGCCGAAGACTTCGCTCCTGAAGCGAGCCGGCGGCGGGGTGTCGCGCACTTCGATGATGATGCTGTCCCGCGTGGTCCGGCCGTGCCTGTCGCGAGCCTCCACCGTGACCCGGTGGACCCCGGTTTCGAGGTCCTGGGGCAGGAGGGTCCGCCACAGATGCATGTTGCGATCGGCGACGGGGCCCGACGGCTGCGGCGTGGAAGGCCCGAAGCTCGAGCCGCGATAGGCCTCGTATCCCTGGTTCCGCTCGATGCCCGAGCGGCTTTCGAGTGCGGTCCTCGCCACCGAGAGCTGACGCTGCACGGCGAAGGGGTCGGCCCATTCAGGTCCGACCTTCGCGTCCTCGCCGTCCGCGTCCTGGGTCCGTTCCATGGCGAGGAGACGCCCGTTCACGGACGCGGTGACCTCGGTCTCCGACGAGCCGTCCCAGATGTTCGCGGTGAGGTAGCTGCCCCTTTGGAGGTCGATCGGAGTGAGGATCTGAACGTCGGGCAGGTCGTTGATGGACAGCGGCGGAACCGGGTCCCGGCGGTCCGCCGGGGTATCGCGCCAGGCCATGATCTGCCGGTACCAGCTGCGGAAGATCGGCGTGTTTACCGAAAGCCACATGCGCCGTTCCTCACCGAGATTGGCGCCCCTGTAGGTCTCGGTATATTCCGCCCCGTCGAGTTCGAGTTCGAGCCAGCCCCTCGGCGCGCCCATCCGCTGCAGCGCCATGGGAACCCCGTGCACGTCGAAATCACCGTGGTACCACCCACCCGAGCCCGCGCCTGCGATGATGTGGCGGAAGGGGATTGCGCGGACGCCGATCGCGTCCTGCCATCCCGCATAGCTGTCGCCGGGGGAATGGTTCTCTGTCGTGTGGGTATGCCCGGAAAGGGACAGGGCCTCACGGCCTTCGACGAGGGCATAGAGTTCGGAGACGTTGTCGGTCTGGTGCGCCGTCGCGGTCTGGTCGACGAAGCTGACGAAGGGGATGTGGTGGGCGAAGACCACCAGCTTGTCCTCGTCGGTGAGGGCGAGGGTCTCTTCGACGAACTGGAGCTGCTCGTCGAGAAGCCGGGCGTTGTAGCGTCGCCGCTCGGACTGGACGCAGAAGTCCCGGCCGCCGAGCGCCGCGTCCTCCGCGGTGCAGGGGTAGACCACGTTGTCGAGGACGAAGACCAGCATGCCGCCGATCTCGAAGGCGTAGTTGTTCGGTCCCCAGAGCGCCCGCCAGCTGTCGGCGGAGTGCTCGTCGCTCGGCGCGTCGAAGTCGATGTCGTGGTTCCCGTGCACCCACCACTGCGGCGCCTCGATCATGCCCAGGACCTCCGCAAGGCGCGGGATCAATCCGAGGTCGTCGCCCACCATGTCGCCGAGCCCGATGACGCAGGCGGGCCGCGTCTCGCGGTCGAGGATGTCGTCCACCGTGCTGTCGCGCAGGTAGCCGATCTCCTGGTTGGCGTAGGTCTGCGGGTCGCCGAGCACCGCGCAGGTGAAGCCTTGCGCAGAACCGGCCCTGATCAGCGGGAAGTTGATGGCCGAGGGGAGGGGACCGGTGGGCGCGAGGCCGCCGAACCTCAGGTCCACCGGCGTGCCGTTCGGCTTGTGCTCATAGGCGAACTGCGGAACCCAGTTCGCATCGTGGGGAACCTGATAGCCTTCGGGCTGGATGACGAAGACCGCCATGTCATCGCGCCTTGGCAGGCTGTAGCTGCCATCCGGCCCGGTCAGCACCACGTCGCGCCCGTTCGAGACCTTGACCCCTCCTATGCCCGGTTCACCCTCGTCGCGGCGGGCGTTGCGGTTGCGGTCCTCGAAGACGACGCCGCGTGCCTGCCTGCCGCCGGAGCCTGCGCCGCGGATGATCTCCGGGCCGCCGCGATAGTCGGCGAAGACCCGCGATGCGTCAGGGGCCGGGGCATCGGACGCGGTCTGGGCGGACGGGGCGGGGGTCGTCTCGCATGCTGCGAGCGCGCAGGCGCCAAGAGCGGCGGCGGTCAGGCGGAAAGTCGGCATCGGATTCCTCCACGAAGGGTCGCACGGGCCCTTATGGAAGATTCGTGACGACTGTTTGACCCTCGATCCTCAGCGGGTGGGAACGGGGGTGTCGCCCTTGTAGTCGTAAAAGCCCCGTCCGACCTTCCGGCCGAGCCACCCCGCCTCGACATACTTCACGAGAAGGGGGCACGGGCGGTACTTCGAATCCGCGAGCCCCTCGTAAAGGACCTGCATGATCGAGAGGCAGGTATCGAGGCCGATGAAATCGGCGAGCTGCAGCGGCCCCATCGGATGGTTCGCGCCGAGCTTCATGCCGGTGTCGATCGCCTCGACGGTGCCGACCCCTTCGTAGAGGCAGTAGATGGCCTCGTTGATCATCGGCATCAGGATGCGGTTGACGATGAAGGCGGGATAGTCCTCGGAGACGGCGAGTGTCTTGTCGAGCTTCTCGACGAGCGCCTTCGCCGTCTCGAAGGTTTCCTGGCTGGTGGCGATACCGCGGATCACCTCCACGAGGTTCATCACGGGCACGGGGTTCATGAAATGGAGTCCGATGAAGCGGTCGGGCCGGTCGGTCACCGCCGCAAGGGCGGTGATCGAGATCGAGGACGTGTTGGTGGCGATGACGCCGCCGGGTTCGAGCACCTCGCTCAGGGTCCGGAAAATCGTCTTCTTGAGTTCGATGTTCTCGGTGGCCGCCTCGATCACGAGGTCGCTCCTGGCGAGATCCTCGAGGCGCGGGCTGGTGGAGATCCGCGCGGTCGCGCCGTCTTTCTCCTCGGCGGAGATGATCTGCTTCTTCACCTGGCGCGCCATGTTGTTGTCGACCGTGTCCACGGCCGCTGCGAGCGCGTCCTCGCTGACGTCGTGCAGTTTCACGTCATAGCCTGCGAGGGCGAAGACATGGGCGATGCCGCTGCCCATCTGGCCGGCGCCGATGATACCGACCTTTCGAATGTCGATCATGAACCGTTCCCTTCTCGCGGATCGCGTCCTGGCCAGACAGCATGCGCTGCTCTCCGCTGCGGCGCAACACGTCAGGAAGGCAGCGCCACCACCAGGAACCCCGCCAGTGTCACCAGCCCGATGATCGTGCCGGCGGCGACGAGACCCGCCACTCCCGAAATCCATTGCCGGTAGACCTGGGAGAGCACCACCGACGCCACCGCGGGGGGAAGCCCGGTGAAAAGGATGGCCGCGGCGGTGGGGCCCTCCGCCCCGCCCGTCAGCTGGAAGGTGAGGACGCCCGTGAGGGCCGGGAAGAGCAGGAGTTTGATCGGCAGGAGGAGCGAGAGGGGGCGGGCATCGCCGATCCCGCGTTCCTCGAGGAGATTCATGACGCTCACCCCGAGAATGAAGAGGCCGAGCGGCCCGGCCACACGCGCCATGAAGGCGAAGAGGGCTTCGGCCGGCTCCGGGAAGGCAAACGGGAGCTGCCCCGCGACGAGACCGAGAAGGGTGCCCACCACGATGGGATTGGACAGCGACCGCATCAACGCCTCGCGCAGGGTCCTGAGGATGGTGCCGAGAGAGCTGCCCTCCGCGGCATCCTCTCCCTCGGGCCAGGTCATCAGGGCGGTGCCGATGGCGAAGACGAACGTCCCCTCGAACAGGACCAGGAGAAGGAAGGTCGGCGCCCAGGCGGGTACGGAAAGGGCGATCGGTATCCCAAGGAAGATGGCGTTGCCGCAGGTCACCGAGAAGACCGCGGCGCCGGCTTCCCGAACCGAAAGCCCCACGAGCCGGCGGGCGATGACGAAGGCGCTGCTCGATGCGACCGCGAGGGCGACGAGATAGGCCGTCACCACCCCGAGGAAGACGTCCGCCGGCGGGTTCGACTGGCGCATGAAATCGAAACCCGCGATGGGCATCGCCACCATGAAGACGAAGCGCGAGATGCGGCGCGCGTCCTCCCCGTCGAAGAGCTTCAGTCGGCGGGCGCCGGCCCCGATGAAGATGGCGCCGAAAAGCGGGGTGAGGATGGTGACCAGTGAGGGCATGGAGGGCTCATAGTGGCCCGGTCGTCACGGGCAACCGCCATCGTGACCCGTCGACATGCGGGCCGCCCGCGCGAACCGGCGACCGGAAGGTGGCCAGGCAGGGGCGCCTCCGGGGGGCTGGGGGGCGAGATAGTCCGAAGGCGGGATCGTTCCCTGCCTGGCCGGGTTCCTGAGTGCCGTCCGATTGGGGCCAAAATGTGGGCGGTTCTGCGCCTTTCACGGGGCGGTGGCGAATTTACGCAAAGGGCCTCATGGACTTGCCTCACGGGGGTTTTCGGGTAGCTTCCTTCCCGATGAACGGTAGCCTCACCGCCCAGCACCGCAGGGAAGCCACGGTGCATTTCGACCGCCGCGAACTCGACCGGCTCCTCCAGCTCTACGGCTTCTTCGTCGCGAAGGGCGACTGGAAGGACTATGCCATCGACGGGCTGTCCGACCGGGCGGTCTTTTCGGTCTTCAGGAGGGCCGCCGAGGCGCCCCTCTACCGCATCGAGAAACAGCCGAGGCTCGCCCGCAGGCAGGGCGCCTGGTCCGTGGTCTCCATGGGCGGGCAGATCCTCAAGCGCGGCCATGACCTCGAGCAGGTGCTGAAGGTCTTCGACGCCAAGAGGTTCAAGGTGATCGGCTGATCTCCCCTGCCCGTCGGGAAACGGTCCCCACGGAGCAGGTGTTGGTCCTGTCAGAACAAAGATGGAGACAAAGATGGCCGATGCGATCAGCCTTTCCCTTGGTGCAGACGACGTCCGCTCCTTCGCTGCCGGGCTCAAGGCCTATCACGCGAAGGAAGCGATGACGGGCCAGAACGACGGCTCCAACGACACCGACATGATGCAGGACAATCTCGAGCTTTCGGACAGGAAGGGCGAGATGGCCGATTTCCGCGGCCTCTACGGCGAGCTCGATGCCCGCGGCCGGCTGGACCTCGCGGCCCTCTGCATCCTCGGCATGGACGAGGCGTCGAGTTTCAGTGAGGCCCGTCGAATGGCCGAAGACAGGAACGGCCCCGATCTCGATGCCTTTCGCGAGATGCCGCTTTCGCCGAACTACATCCTCTCCGGCCTCGACCAGGCCGGCGCCGACCTCGGCAGCCGGGTGGAGCCGATCAACCGGACACACTGACGCCGACGCGTTCGGCGCAATGAAAAACCCCGGCCTCGATGGCCGGGGTTTTCTCTTTTTCGCTCCGGGACGGCTGCGCCTAGTCGCGCATGATCCCGAGAATGTTGAGCACGTGGATGAACAGCGTGACGAAGCTGCCGTAGAGGGCGAACGCCCCGAAGATGGCAGCGCGCTCGTTCTGCTCGCCCGCACCCTGCGCGTAGAGGTTGCGGATCATCTGCGTCTCGTAGGCGGTGACCGCCGAGAAGACGAGAACCACGGCCGAGGAGATGAGAAGGCTGATCATCTCGCTGTAGAAGAAGAAGTTCACGACGATCGCGATCAGGAGCCCGACCGAGGCCATGAACAGGAACCGGCCCCAGCCCGACAGGTCCTTCTTGGTGGTGTAGCCGTAAAGGGACATGGCGAGGAACACAGAAGCCGAGATGAAGAAGGCCTGGGCGACCATGCCGGCGAGACCCATGCCGACATAGGCTGCGATCATCGGTCCGATCAGTACGCCCCAGAGGGCCACATAGGCCCAGTAGGCGCCCTGGGCGGCGGTGCGGCTTCCGTTCATGATGAGGCGCGGCGCGAACCAGCCAAGCGCGAGAAGCGCGATGAAGGGGATGAAGCTCAGCCCCGCCACGGTCTGCGCCAGGCCCGGCACGTTGAGAAACACGAGGGCGATCACTGCGGTGGCCGCGACGCCCATGGCCATCAGGTTGTAGACGCCGAGCATGTACTTGCGCAGGCCCTCATCGAAGGCCGCGGTCGCCGTGCCGGCGTTCTTGCGGTAAAGACGTTCCGTCTCAGACATCAAACTCTCCTTTGTGGCGCACTGGCGTGACACGCGCACCTGCCCAAACATAGGCAAGCGGCGGCCCGTTACAACGGGTTCGCGCTGCTTGCACGTCTGCACGGTCCGGGCCTTGCAGCAGTTTCCTCCTATGGCGAACGGACGCTTGGCAAAACGTTGCACATCGCGGCCGATTTGTTACGGTCTTATTAAGAGTAGGGCAGGGCGGCAGCTTGGGGGGATCCGGCGCCGCCACTCGTGGGAGAAGGCGCCGGCATGACCAGGAACACAAAAACCAACCGCGCCCTGAGGCGCGGTCTCGCTCTCGGCGTTGCTGCCATCGCGGCGCAGGCCACTGGCTTCGCCTTCGAGGACCCCGAAAAGACCATCGGCGAGATGACCGAAGGCTTCGAGCGAACAGAGGGCCTCTTCCCCTTCTATACGGACCCCGAAACCGGGGCGGTCTACATGGAGATCGCCGAGAGCCAGCTCGGCGAGGAATTCATCGCCTTCAGCCATGCCGAGAACGGCGTTCTCGAGGCGGGCACCTTCAGGGGCGATTACCGCGACCAGCGGGTCATCAGCTTCACCAAGCGCTACGGCAACCTCGAGATCGAGGAGATCAACACCGCCTTCTACTTCGACGGGGAGAGCCCGCTTGCGAAGGCCGCCGACGCCAACATCTCCGACGCCGTGCTGGGGTCGGTGGACATCGTCGCCATGAGCGAGAGCAGCAGCGAGGGCGGCGACCGCTACCTCATCGAGGCGGGACGCATCTTCAAGACGGAAATGCTGCACCAGGTCACGCCGACGCCAAGCCCGATGTCGGGGGCCTACTCCTTCGCCGTCGGAGGTCTCGCTTCGGACAGGACCCGCTTCGAAAAGGTCAGGGGCTACCCCGAGAATGTCGACGTGGTCGTCGACTACGTCTTCGAGAACCCGATGCCGATGAATGGCGGGTCCGCCGCCGTGACCGATGCCCGCAGCGTCAAGGTCCGGGTGCAGCATTCGCTTCTCGCCATGCCCGATGACGGTTTCGAGCCGCGCTTCGACGACTACCGTGTCGGTTATTTCACCGACCAGGTCACCGACCTCACTTCGGCCGAGGCCGCGCCCTACCGCGACGTCATCAACCGCTGGCGGCTCGTCAAGAAGGACCCCGAGGCGGAGCTCTCCGAACCGGTCGAGCCCATCGTCTGGTGGATCGAGAACACCACGCCTCTCGAGATCAGGGACACCATCACCGAAGGTGTCCTCGCTTGGAACGAGGCTTTCGAGAAGGCGGGTTTCAAGAACGCCATCGAAGTGAGGATCCAGCCCGATGACGCGGACTGGGACGCGGGCGATATCCGCTACAACGTCCTGCGCTGGACATCCTCGCCGATCCCGCCCTTCGGCGGCTACGGCCCGAGCTTCACCAACCCCCGTACCGGCGAGATCCTCGCCGCGGACGTGATGCTCGAATACAGCTTCATCACCGGCTTCGAAGGCCAGGCCGACGCCTTCGACGTCGCCGGGATGCCGCCTCTCGAGACCGCGCTCCCGGGCAAGGAGGAAAAGGCCTCATCCCGGCCCGAGCTCCTTCGTCATCCCAAGCGCTGCAGCCTCGGCCACGAGCTGCGCGACGGCCTCGGCTTCGGCCTTGCAGCCGTCCAGGCGCTGGAACTGGGCGAGGAGGCCAGGAGCGAACTCGTCGAGCAGGCGATCAAGTACCTGGTCCTGCATGAGGTCGGCCATACCCTCGGCCTCAACCACAACATGAAGGCGACCAGTGTCTTCGGGCCGAAGGAGATCCACAACAAGGACGTCACCCAGGGCGCGCCTTCGGGCTCCGTGATGGATTACCACGCCATCAACATCGCGCCCCTCGGGATGGAACAGGGCGATTACCACCATTCCCGCCCCGGCGCCTACGACAGCTGGGCGATCGAGTTCGGCTACCGTCCCGAGGTCAGCGATCCGGAAGTCAGGAAGGCCATCCTGGCCCGTTCGGGCGAGGCGCAGCTCGCCTTCGGCAACGACGCCGACGACATGCGCAGCCCCGCCAACGGCATCGACCCCCTGGTCATGATCTCGGACCAGTCCGCGGACCCCGTCGCCTACGGCATCGACAGGATCGAACTCGTCAGGGATGTCGTCAGCAAGCTTCTCGCCCGCTATGACGGCACCGACGAAGAAAGCTACGAGCGCCTGCGCGACCGCTACCTCATCGCCACCGGACAGCAGGTCCGTATGGGAATCGTCATCGCCAAGCAGGTGGGCGGCATTCACGTCAACCGGATCGCTCCTGGGACCACCGACCGGCCGCCCTACACCCCGGTTGCGCGGGCGGAACAGGAAAAGGCCATCAAGGCCCTCGGCGAGTACATCTTCTCCGCCGATGCCTTCGAGGTCCCCGAAGAGCTGACCAGGCACCTGCAGCGCCAGCGTCGCGGTTTCGGCTTCTTCTACCGGACCGAGGATCCCAAGCTCCACAGCCGCGCCCTCAGCGCGCAGTCGGCAGTCCTCAGCCAGCTCATGCACCCCAACACGATGCAGCGCCTGACCGACAGTGCCCTATACGGCGGTGAATATCCGGCGGCGGACATGTTGCTCGATCTCAATGGCGAGGTCTTCGGGAATGACCTCCTTCGCGTACCGAGCACGTTCCGGCGAAACCTCCAGATCGCCTATGTCGAGCGGCTGGTCTGGATGTCCTACAGCCCGGCCTACGATCCGGTGGCGCAGGGCGCGGCGCTCGTCGCGCTCGAGGACGTCAAGAGCCGCTTCGGCTGGATCCCCGACTTCCTGCTTCCCGCAGAGGCCCGCGCGCACCGCACTGCCGTCCGCCGGCTTCTCGACTACGCAAGCTGACCCGGATGCCGGGCCCCGGCCCGGCACCGGAGCCGAGGCCGGCTCATGCCTTGCGGGTCAACCGCGCGACGTAGAAGCCGTCCATGCCGCCGTCCCCGGCGAGCTTCGAAGGCAGACAGCGCAGGTCCCCTTCCCGTGTGACGACGGGGAGCGATGCGACTTCTTCCGGGGCAATGGGTGTGCGGACAAAATCGTCCCGACGTGCGAGAAAGGCCTTGACCTGCTCCTCGCCCTCTTCGGGCAGGAGCGAGCAGACCGCATAGACCAGTCTTCCGCCAGGCCGTGTCAGGTCCGCCGCCCTGTCGAGCATCTTCGCCTGCAGGTCCTTCAGCTCCGGGAGCTGCTCCTCCCGCGCCGACCAGAGAATGTCCGGGTTCCGCCTGATCGTGCCCGTGGCAGAGCAGGGGGCGTCGAGAAGGACCGCATCGGCAGGCGTGTCGCGTTCCCACCTGAGGACGTCGCTCTCCACCACCTCGGCGGTCAGCCCGACCCGCTCGAAATTGTCCGCCAGCCGCCCGAGCCGCGGCCCGGAAATATCGACCGCCGTGACCGCGGCGCCGGCCGCAGCGAGCTGCAACGCCTTTCCGCCCGGTGCCGCGCAGAGATCGAGGGCCGTCTCGCCTTCCCGGGCGCCGAGGACTTCGGCGGGCAGGCTCGCGGCGAGATCCTGCACCCACCACGCACCATCCTCGAAACCCGGCAGCGCGGGCACCGAAGTGGTCGTCATCCTGATCGTCCGCAGACCCATGGGGCGCGGTCCAAGCTCCTCGGCGAACGCAGGTACGGTGTCCTTGTTCTTGAGGGTGAGGTCGAGTGGCGCTTCCTCCCGATGGGCCAGCGCGATCCTCTCCGCCCCCTTCGCGCCATAGGCCTTCGCAAGGCGCCGCCAGAGCCAGCCCGGTGTATCCGCCCTGATGTGGACCGCCGCCGCCTTCTCCGGGCCGGTCTCCGCCATCCGTCTCGCGATCGCATTGACGAGCTTGGTGTAGCCCTTCGTCTCGACCCGGAGCTTGCAGAGCTCCACCGCGGACCAGGCCGCCGCATGGGCCTCGGTGCCCAGTATGCAGAGCTGCGCCGCAGTGATCCTCAGGATGTCGCGCAGGTGGTTCTGGCGCGGCTTGAGGGGCTCGCGCAGGTAGCTTTCGATCACCTCGTCCAGGGTTCCCCGACGCCGCAGGGTCACCGAGGCGAGCGCCCGGGCAAATCCCCGGTCGCTTCCCTCCAGCGCGCCGAAGGTCCGGCAGTCCTCGATCGCCTGGTCGAGGGTTCGCCACCCACCGGTCAGGCGAAGCAGGTCGAGGGCCGCACTGCGCGAAGCGATTCCCGGGGGAAGAGGCTTCGCGTCGCGCTCTTCCGTGTCTCCGCCTGCGCCGGGGCGGCGTTTACTCGGGCTTTCGTCTTCGCTACGCTTGGGTCTTCTGGGTGGGGGCGCCATTGATGATACGTTCTTTTGTGGTTCTGTTGGCCGCGTGGGGCAGTTTCGCCGCGGCGGGGACTGCGCTTGGCACGTCTGCGAAAATTCGCAACCCGTCGGCGCCGCTGACCAGTCTCCACGCCGAAGCTCTGGTTCCCATCATCGCCGAAATGGGCCTCTCCTACGAGGGGGTGACCCTGCCGCGTGGTGAGAAGGTGCTTCTCGTCACCGCGCGCAACGGCGCGAAGTTCCAGATCACGCCGACCGCCTGCGATGGGGACGGGCGCTGCCGCGGCCTCCATATCAGCTCGATGTTCAGGACCGGCGCCGACCGGCGCACCGTGTCGGCCTTCAACGACCGTTATGCCTTCGTGAGCGCCGGCATGACCGAGGACAAGGTCGCCTATCTCACCCGCTACGAAATCGCGGATTTCGGCATGCCCCGGGGCAACCTTGCGGTCAGCGTCGAGGTCTTCATCGAGACAGCCGGCCTCTTCGCGGAGCACCTGGAGACCGCCCGGCGGGGTCTCAAGGCGCCGCCCCAGGCCAGCGATCTCTCGGCCAACGCGCTGAACATGCGTGCTCTCGCCCACAGCGTCCGCGCCGACACCCAGGGCGCAACCATCGCGCCCCACGGCCACGCCCGGAGTTTCGAGGAGACCCACGGTATCGTTGAAACCTTCCTGAGAGCCGAGCACCTCTATCCGGGCAGGATCGTCAACGGCAGCCCGTGAAGGCCGCCCCTTCCGAAACCCCCTTGCCAAACCCGCCCAAGCCCGCTCAAACCCCACCTCCCGCGCACCCATAGCTCAGCTGGATAGAGCGCTGCCCTCCGAAGGCAGAGG
>CAZAFU010000069.1:0-14973 GCA_964484475.1 uncultured Caulobacterales bacterium
TCTCGCCGAGATAGCGCTCGGCGGTTTCCTTCATCTTCTGAAGGACGAAGGCCGAAATCTGCGAGGGCGCGTATTTCTCGCCCCGCGCCTCGACCCAGGCATCGCCGTTGTCGCCCTTGACGATGGCGTAGGGGACCATCTCCTGGTCCTTCTTGACGGTCGGGTCGTCGAACTGGCGGCCGATCAGGCGCTTGATCGCGAAAAACGTATTGGAAGGGTTGGTGACAGCCTGGCGGACGGCGGGCTGGCCGATCAGGCGCTCGCCTTCTTCGTTGAAGGCCACCACCGAGGGGGTGGTGCGGTTGCCTTCGGCGTTCTCGATGACTTTCGCTTCGCCGCCTTCCATCACGGCAACGCACGAGTTGGTCGTGCCGAGGTCGATGCCAATCACTTTGGCCATGAGTTCAGTCTCCTTTTAGCGGACAGCCGGTCTCGGGCCCCCTGACCGAGGCTCCCGACGGGTGCCGTCCCTATCGACATCCAAAAGTGTTCGGACGGTGTCCCGTCCGACGCAGGGCATGTGGTAAAGAACCCCCGCCTATGCAACGGGTCGGGCGGGGGGATCAGGAAATCTTTTGCGGCCCGTCCCGGTTCAGCGGCACCCCGCGAGGAAGCGGTCGATGGCGCGCAGGGCCAGCACGCGATTGTTGCCGACATCGAGGCGGTGCGATCCTTCCTCGAGGGTCACCAGTTCGACGCTCTTTCCCGCGCGCTCCATGGCGCGTCGCATCCGCTCGGAATGCTCGGGCGGGACGACCCTGTCTTCCTCGCCCGCGATCAGGAGGACGGGGGCGGTGATCTCGTCAGCGCGGCGGGCCGGAGAGTTCTCGGCCAGCATCTTCCTGTCGCCCCACAGCCTGCCGATGTGCCGTGTGCCATAGGTCCCGCCAATGTAATCGCGCTCGTCGGCAATCACGGTGGGAAGGTCCGAGACGCCATTGATCGACACCGCGCAGCGGAAGAGGTCCGGCGTCTTCACCGCACCCATGAGCGCAGCGTAGCCGCCATACGACGCGCCGAGAATGGAGGTCCTGTCGGGGTCCGCCAGACCGTTCTCGAAGAGCCACCGGGTGCCGTCGGTGATGTCGTCCTGCATGGCCTGGCCCCACTGCCGGTCGCCGGCGGCCCTGAAGGTCTCGCCATACCCCGCCGACCCGCGGAAGTTCATCTGCAGGACACCGAACCCCTGATGCGCGAGGAACTGCGAAAGCCAGTCGAATTCGAGGAAATCCCTCGCGGTGGGGCCACCATGGGGAAGGACGACGAAGGGAAGGTTCCTGGCCTCTTCCAAGCCATCGATCGACGGAGGAAGGGTCACGTAGGCAGGAATCGAAAGCCCGTCGCGGGCCTGGTAATCGACCGCGACCACGCTGCCGAGTTTGACACCCTCAAGCGAGGGATACTGGGGCGGCAATTCGGTGACTTCCCCGCTGTCGTAGGCGAATGACAGGTATCGTCCGGGCCTGAGATCTTCCCAGGTATAGAGAATGGCGTCGCTGCCCGAAGCATTGAAGCGGACGAAGCTGAGATTGGTGTAGCCCATGGCCTTGGTGAGGGCGGCGATGGTCTTCTCCGGGCGGCCTTCGCCGAACCACCTCACCACCGAACTCTCCTCGCCGAAATAGACGCCCACGAGTTCCCAGGTTTTCGGGTCCTGCCGGATCCCGTAGACGTCGGAGCCTTCGTGTTCGAACAGCTTCTGCTCGAAACTGTCCGTCCCGGCATCGTAGAGGTAGAGGGCCTGGGTATCACCCTCGTGCGCCGAAGCGACATAGGCCTTCCCGGGCTCTTTCGGAAAGCCCACGACGGAAAAACTCGGTGCGTCTTCGGCAGCCCGGTGGGAGATGTCCCTCCATTCTCCCTCGCTGTCCCTGACGCGGAGGTTCATGGATGTCTCGCCCCTCGACAACCCCAGCATGCCCCTGATGCTGCCGCCGTGATCGGCTTGCCAATCGAGGCTCTTGTAGTGGGGGTCCTGGACAAGAATGTGCCGGGTGTCCCGGTCCACGCGGACCCTGTAGACACCTTTGCCCTGGCGGTTCCGCGGCGTGTACTGAACGAGGATATTGTCGGGGTCATCGGGGAGTATGGAGACGAAGTCGTCCTGGATCTGGACCGAGGCCATGCCGCGCGGCCGGGCCCTCGAGAAAAGAGGGATCATCTCCCCTTCGGCGAGTGAAAAGGAAAAGAGCCTCGTCTCGACGGTCGGCGTTCCTGCCCTGACCGCAGGCATCCTTGCGGAGAAGACAAGCCGGTCATCGGACTTCCAGAAGAAGTCACTGACCTTCTTCGCTGCATTGTCCTCGAGAAAATGAAGATAACGGAAGCCGCCTTCGGTGGTGAAGACGCCGAGCCCCGAGCCGCTCTCGGTGGACACCCTGGCCGCGTAGTTCCTGCCGTCCGGCGAGATCTGCACGCCGCTCAGGAGCGGTTGTGCGCCGAAGGCTGCTGCCGGATCGGCAAGCTGCGACGTGGCGAGAACAAAGCTCGCGCAAATTGATGAAAACATTATCTTTCCCAGCCCTTAGGAGATCGTGCCAAGGGTCCCCTCCGGACTGGAAAAGGTCAAGCTTTGCTTGCGGTGTCCGCCTGCGCAGCACCGGCGCCGGTGGAAACGGTGACCATGGCCGCGCGGATCACCCGTTCGCCGATGGTGAAGCCGGGCGCCGCGACATCGACCACGTGGTCCTTGGGCTCGCCATTGCCAGGAACCTGGGCAATCGCTTGGTGGATGTTCGGATCGAACTTCTCGCCCTTGGGCTCGACCTTCTTGATGCCGTGGCGCTCGAAGATCGTCAGGAGCTCCTTTTCGGTCATCCTGATGCCGCCGACAAAACCCTTGAGGCCCTCCGCATCCATCTGGGAGGGGTCTTCGGGGGCCAGCTCCAAGGCGCGAGAGAAGTTGTCGGCCACCGAAAGCAGGTCCCGGGCGAAACTGGAGATGCCGTATTTAGCGGCCTCGGTCTTCTCGCGCTCGGCCCGGCGGCGGGTGTTCTCGAGTTCGGCGGCGAGCCGGAGCGTGCGCTCCTTTTCCTGCTCGATCTCGCGCTGCATCTCGGCAATGCGCTGCTCTGCGAGTTCCTTCACCTTGCCGCCGTCGAGGGCTTCGTCGGTGAGGTGGGCGGGGATGTCGAGATCGGGGCCTGGGCCCTGGTCTTCGTCGACGCGGGGCTGCTGCTGCTCGTCGTTGGCGGCGCTGTCGTCCTTGGCGTGACCGTTGCTGTCGCTCATGCGGAAACCTTGCTTTGAAATCGGGAGAGGCCGGCATGTATCCTTTGGGCGGTGCCGGTTCAAGCGGAGGCGACCGATGACATTGGCCGTGGTGGTCACGACTGTGGCGACGCAGGAGGACGCAAGGCGTGTGGCGGGGCTTCTCGTGGAGGAGCGGCTGGCCGCCTGCGTGCAGGTCCTGCGCTGCGAGAGCGTCTATGTCTGGGAGGGCATCAAGCGGGAGCCCGAATTGCGGCTCGAGGCGAAGACGCTGGAGGCTGCGGTGCCGCAGCTGATGGCGCGTCTGGCAGCCATCCATCCCTATGACGAACCGGAGATCATCGTCCTGCCCGTCCAGGGCGCGAGCGACGGCTACCGCCGCTTCGTCGAGGAGAATGTGCAGGCAGGCTGAAGGGGGCGGCGTGACCACCCCCTCCAGCCATCAGGAAAGGGCTTAGTCGAGATCGATCTCGATTTCGGTCTCGCCCTCGATCATGGTCGATGCGTCGGCGAATTCCGGCGCACCGTCCACGTCACCGGAAAAGGCGTAGGGCTCGGCGGGACGGTTGCCGTCCATGGTCAGGGTGCCGTTGCCATCGGTGTCCTGAAACACGGCGACTGCGTAGGTGCCGGGCTTCACGTCCTCGAAGGTCACTTCGACCTCGTCGTCATCGGCCTCGGCGGTGGTTGCGTAGGATGCGGAGAGCCTGGGGAACTCGTCTTCGTTCTGGAGGGCGACGAAGACCTTGCCGCCGTCTTCTTCGATGCCTTCGA
The DNA here is from genome assembly GCA_964484475.1 of uncultured Caulobacterales bacterium. GTDB lineage: Bacteria > Pseudomonadota > Alphaproteobacteria > Caulobacterales > Parvularculaceae > Parvularcula. Next base: position 3,985 of record CAZAFU010000069.1, read on the forward strand.
TCTCGATCGAGACTTCGGCGCTCGTCTTGTCGCCATAGTCGCCGGCATGGGCAGCGGCGAAGGCGAGGCTGGCGGCTGCGGTGGTGAAGGTCAGGGCTTTGAGCATGGGGGCTGTTCCTTTCGTTGCTCCCCCGGCAAACACGAGGGGCAGCCGCATCGCTCGCCTGCGACCGGTGCGGCCCACCGTCGCCCTTAAAGAGGCTGCATCATCGCAGGAAGCTGACCGAGATCGGCGCCCGAGACCCGCATGAAGAAGCGCCGGGCCGCATCCGATCGCTGCACCATGCCAAGGCCCAGGCCGCGAGCCAGCTTCAGCGGGCCAAAATCGTTCGAGAACAGACGGACAAGCGCATCGGTCCCGAACGCAAGCGCTGCCGTATCGAACCTTCGCCACCGGTCATAGCTGTGGAGCACCGCGCCGTGCCCGATATCGAGGCCGGTATCGCGGGCCTCCACCAGCACGTCGGCCAATGCGCCCACATCCTTCACACCGAGATTGAAACCCTGCCCCGCGATCGGATGGATGCCGTGGGCCGCGTCGCCGGCCAGGACGAAACGCTCCGCGGTCAGCTTCGGCGCGTAAAGGAAGGAAAGGGGATAGCTCTGCCTCGCCGTCGCGAGGCTCAGTTCGCCCAGGTGATCGCCGACCCTCTCCCGGACGGCGCGCAGGAACGCGTCCTCGGGCAGGGCAAGATAGCTCGCCGCGCTCTCCCGACGCTCCGTCCAGACGATCGAGACATGATCGTCCTTCATCGGAAGAATGGCGAAAGGCCCGTCGGGGTAGAAGATCTCGTGGGCAATGCCCTTGTGAGGCTTCGTGTGCTTCAGGTTCACGATGATTGCGGACTGTCCGTAGTCCCATCTCATGGTCTTGAGGTTCATGGCGGCGCGCAGGGGCGACCTCTTCCCGTCGCATCCCACCAGAAGGAGAGGGGAGAGGGTCCGCCCTCCCTCGAGGCGCAAGGTGCCCCGCCCCCGGTGCGGCCCGGCTTCGTAGCCGGTGATCGAGGTGCCGCTCATCACCTTGACGCCCGCGGGCTCGAGCGCCCTGCCGAAAACTTCGAGCAGCGCCTGGTTCTCGACAATGTAGCCAAGCGCAGGAGCATCCTCGGGCACCCGCTCACCACTCAGCAGCGTGGCGGGGAAATGGAGCTGCCCGCCGGTCAGCCCCCCCTTGCGGAACCGGTCCTTCGGTTCGCCGTTGCTGACGACGATATCGGTGATCGGCGCGGCATGGGGCAGGAGTTCCTCCCACACCCCGAGCCGGCGCAGCATCCTGATCGCGGCATAGGCCAGCGCCGTGGTGCGGCCGTCCTTCGGGACCGCGCTCATGGGCTGGCGGTCGACCAGCGCCACGTCGAAACCGCAATGGGCGAGGGCCAGCGCGCTGAGCCGGCCGGTCAGGCCTGCGCCGGCGACGCAGATATCGGGGGTATCGGTCATGCCCTCAGCCATAGCCCTGCTGCGTCCTGAAGACGAGAGGCGTTCGGACGCGGGAGTGCTTAATGGAGGCTTAACTGCCACGGGGCTTTCTTGCGGCGTGCCCTTAACCGTCTGGAGGAGCCGCCGTGCCTCGTCGTTCGACCGCTCGCAAGCCTGACCCCCGCGAGGAGCTGCGCCTCGCGCTCAAGCGCCTGATTGCGCGAGCGGGCGGGGTGTCGCTGGTGCTCGCCGCGGGCTTCGTCGCGCTGAGCGTTGCGAGCTACGATGTCAGCGACCCGAGCCTTTCCACCGCGACGGGCAGGGAGGCCATCGCCAACAGGGGCGGTGCCCTCGGTGCGATCACGGCGGATATCGCGCTTCAGTTCCTGGGCGGCGCCGTTCTTCCCCTGCTCGGCATCCTCGCCCTCTGGGGCAGCGACGCGGTCCGCTTCGGCACCCCCGGGACGACGCCCCGCACCGCGGTCCTGAAGGCGGCGTGCCTGCCATTCTCCACGGTCGCCTTTGCAGGCTTTCTCGCCGCGATGCCGCGCAGCGCGGACTGGCCGTTCATCGTCAGCTTCGGAGGGGTCTTCGGCGACGGCCTGCTCGCCCTCGCTTCGGGCCTGGTCTCCTTCGCCTTCCTGCCCTTCCCCCGCATGATCGCGGCGGCACTTCTTCTGGGCCTTGGGCTTTGGGGCTTCGCGTTCGCCGCAGGCCTGCGGGTCCTGCACCTCGCTGCGGCCGTCGACGCCATCCTCTACGCCGCGCAGGCCACGGGTGTGGGGGCGGAGAACCTCCTCAGCAGGCTGAGGGAGAAGGTCCAGCCCCATGCCGAGGACAGGGAGGATGACGAAGAGCCTGTCGAGACCCTCGACGCCGAGCTGATCGAAGGGCCCTCCCAGAGCCCCGTGGATGCGGATATCGAGGACATCGAACCCCTCGAAGAAGTGATCCCCCAGGGCATCAGGCCCGACCGGCCGGCACCCGCCGAAAAGCCGCGCATCATGCGCGAGGTTCGCAAGGTGCCCCCGCGCAAGCGCGCCGAGGTCAGGAGAGGCCGAGGGTCCTACCAGTTTCCGGGCGTGCAGCTTCTCAAGGCGCCGAACCCCAAGGACCGCAAGGTGCTCGCCGACGCCGATCTCGAGGACCGCGCGCGGATGCTCGAGCGCGTGCTTTCGGACTTCAAGATCGGCGGCGAGATCGTGAAGGTCCGGCCCGGCCCCGTCGTGACGCTCTACGAGCTCGAACCTGCCGCCGGGGTGAAGTCGTCCCGGGTGATCGGGCTTGCCGATGACATTGCCCGCTCGATGTCCGCGGTGGCGTGCCGGGTGGCTGTCGTGCCCGGCCGCAATGCGATAGGCATCGAGCTTCCCAACGACGACCGCGAGATGGTCTATTTCCGCGAGATGCTCAGCACCCGGGAGTTCGCGGAGGGCAAGAAGCTCAACCTCGCGCTCGGCAAGGATATCGGCGGGGACCCGCAATACGCCGACCTTGCCAAGATGCCCCACCTCCTGATCGCGGGCACCACGGGCTCGGGCAAGTCGGTGGGGATCAACACCATGATCCTGTCGCTGCTCTATCGTCTGACTCCTGACGAGTGCAAGATGATCATGGTCGACCCGAAGATGCTCGAGCTTTCGGTCTATGAGGGCATCCCCCACCTCCTCGCCCCCGTGGTCACCGACCCCCGCAAGGCCGTCATCGCCCTCAAATGGGTGGTGAAGGAAATGGAAGAGCGCTACCGCCGCATGTCCAAGGTTGGTGTCCGGAACATTTCCGGTTTCAACGACAGGGTGGCCGAGGCGAACGAGAACGGCGAGCCCCTGATCCGCAAGGTCCATTCGGGCTACGACCCCGAAACCGGCGAGCCGACCTACGAGGAGGAGGTCCTCGACGAGGAGAAGATGCCCTTCATCGTCGTGGTGATCGACGAGGTCGCTGACCTGATGATGGTCGCGGGCAAGGACATCGAGGCCATGGTGCAGCGTCTTGCGCAGATGGCGCGGGCGGCCGGCATCCACCTCATCATGGCGACCCAGAGGCCGTCCGTGGACGTCATCACCGGCACGATCAAGGCGAACTTCCCGACCCGGGTTTCCTTCCAGGTCACCTCGAAGATCGACTCGCGCACCATTCTCGGCGAGCAGGGCGCCGAGCAGCTCCTCGGCCAAGGTGACATGCTCTACATGGCAGGGGGTGGCCGGATCACCCGCGTGCACGGCGCCTTCGTTGCCGATGGCGAGGTCGAGCGGATCGTCGAGCACCTGAAGAGCCAGGGCAAGCCCGACTACATCCAGGAGGTCACCGAAGGCGGCGAGGACGACGACGCCATCGCCAGCCAGCTCGGTCTCGACCTCGGCGGGAACACAGGCTCCGGCGACGCGCTTTTCGACCAGGCCGTGGCCATCGTCGCGAGGGACCGGAAGGCCTCGACCAGCTATCTCCAGCGCCGGTTGCAGATCGGCTACAACCGCGCAGCATCACTGATCGAGAAGCTCGAGGACGAAGGCATTGTCTCGCCTGCCAACCACGCGGGCAAGCGCGAGATCCTGATCGGCGAGGACGCCGCATGAAAAACGGCGGCCCGCGAGGGGCCGCCGTCCGGTCATTCGACTGAAGATCCGCTTACGCCTTGCGGCGACGGCGCGCCGCGGCAAAACCGGCGATCGGCGCGAACAGAAGCGCAGCACCGGGAAGCGGCACTTCGCCCGTGATGTCACCAGCGCTCGTGAAGAGCCTGAAGGTGTTGCCCGTGATGGCGCTTTGCGTGCCGTCGGCGTCCATGAAGACCATGGAGGTGATCCCCGAGACGTTCGCCATGTCCACGGTCAGGTCGAACTGACCGGCATCCGGGTCGATGCGCATCACGTAGCCATCGGTGCAGCAGTTGTTCCACTGGTGATCGAAGCGGAAACTGGTCGGGCCGACCTGCGGGTAGTTGTCGTTGCCGTCATTATCGTCACGGACGATCAGTGCACCCTGGCCCTGCGCGAACTGCGCGGTGGTATCGAGGGTGCCGCCGGAGCCGTCATCGTCCATGTCGAACACGGCGAAGAGGGCGAGGTCCGCATCGGTGGTCTCGACCAGGAAGAATTTGGCGACGCCGGACTCCGCTGCGAGATCGGCAAGGCCGGTGCCGTTGTTGAAGCTCCACCGTTCCGGCGAGCCGTACTGGTAGGCACCCGCCGCGGTGTCGGCGACGACGTACTCTTCGACGACCTCGCCGGGATTGCCGGTGGTCTGGAAGTTGATGATGGGCGCTGCCGACGCGGTGCCGAGAAGGCCTCCAGCAGCAACAACAGCCGCAAGGGCGGTCGAGATCTTGGTCATGGTTTTCGTTCCCTGCCTTAAAGGTTCCCTAACCGTTATCAAATCACCGCCAGGGTGGGAACAATTTTATGAAATGAGGTTAACTCAAGATTTGTCCAGCAATCTGAAGTGCTTCGCCTCATGGTCGATCAGCCAGCGCTTGCGCCAGACACCGCCTGCGTAGCCTGAAAGGCTTCCGTCCGCCGCGGTCACCCGGTGACAGGGCAGGATGATCGCCAGCCGGTTGGTCGCGTTCGCCCGGGCGACGGCCCGCGCCGCCGCCGGTCGCCCCACCGCCGCCGCAAGCTCGCGGTAGCTCCACACCGTCCCGGCCGGGATCTCGGCCAGGACCCGCCGCGCCTCGGTGAAGAAGGCCGGCCCGTGGTCGGCGACCTCGACGCTGAAACGGTGCAGCCTGCCCTCGAAATAGGCCGAGAGCTCTTCGTTCAGCGTGCCGATCGTATCGTTGGTCCCGAGGCTGGTCGCGTGGCCGGTCCGCTCCTCGACGGCCTTGACGGACGGGCCAAGGTTCTTCCTGTCGGCGAATTCCAGAAGATGCAGCGCGCCTTCCGTCGCCACGGCGATCATCGGTCCCAGGGGCGTGTCGATGAAGCTGAGCCTGAGGGGGCTCGTTCTGGTCAGGACCCCGGGCGGTCGTCCCAGAAGCTTGGCGACCGCCGCACGAAAGGCGCTCGGGCTTTCGAAGCCGGCATCGAGCTGCCCCTCGATCACGGCTCCGGTTGCGCCCGTGCTCTCGACCCCCCGCCGCAGCCTTCGCGAGCGGGCGAGGCTGAGGAAGGTGACGCCGAACTGCCGCCGGAAGCCGCGCCTGACCGTCGAGGGGTCATGGCCCATCTTCCGAAGCTCGGCCTCGCTCCACTTCCGCTCGGGATCGGCTTCGAGGGCATCGAGAAGATCCCTCACATAGGGCTCGAGGGCCTCCCCGCCTCCGAGGGGCCTGCAGCGCTTGCATGGCCGGAAGCCCCGCTCGACCGCTTCACGGGCAGAAGGGAGGAACACCACATTCTCCCGTTTGGGTTTCGGGGCGGGGCAGGTGAGGCGGCAGAAGATGCCCGTGGTGGTCACGGCGGCGAAGGCCCGGCCCTCGACCTCGGGAGCCCGCTTGATGAAGAGATCGTAGAGCTCGGCATCGGAGAGTGTTGTCGTCATGCATCAGCCCTAGGCAAAAACGCCCTCCGAAGACGCCGGGAAACGGGCAGGTCATCTTGACCGGCGCATCTTTCCGCTTCGACACTTCAGTTGTGGGCCGAGCGCCCCTTAGACCGCCAGTATACCCTGCGTTGAAGGAATTCCATGCTGTCTCTCGTGCTCTCCGGACTGATGGCGCTCAATGTCGCCGGCGCCGCGCCGGCAACGGCCACGGCTGCCGTGCCCATGGCGGCCGGGCAAGTCGAGGACGGTGCGGCCTCCCGGACCCGCAGCCTTCTCGAGTCCGCGGCCTCCTGCCTCGAAGCCATCGACAATCTCGAAGCCAGATTCATGCAGGTGGCACCCTCCGGGGCCATCTCCACAGGCAAGTTCTTCCTGTCGCGACCGGGCAAGATGCGCTTCGAATACGACGCCCCGAACCCGATGACGATCATTGCCACGGGCGGTCTCGTCTATGTCCATGACGAGGATCTCAACACGACCGAGAGCTATCCGGTCGGCCAGACGCCCCTGCGCTACCTGCTCGCCAAGGAGCTGGATCTCGACAGCGCGCAGGTGATCGCCGTCGAGGAGAACGAGCACGGTCTCAAGATCACGCTCTCGGCCAAGGACCAGAACCTGCAGGGCCTGCTTGCCCTGCTCTTCAAGCCCGAGCCCCTGACCCTGGCGGGCTGGTCCTTCGTGGATCCCAATGGCGACATGACCGTGGTGAGCCTTGACGGCGTCGAGGAGCCGCGCCGCCTGTCGAGCCGGCTCTTCCGCATCCCCGAAGCGGGCGGGACGTTCCTGCGGGACAACTGAGAGGCCTGTTGTTAAGAAACAACAGTCAACCCTACCGCTGTGTAACTGGCCGGGCGGTTCGCGCCGAATTAGCCTGAACTTGGCTCCGGTTTAATCTGCCCCCCTCCAAAGCCGGAGCCGCCTGGGCCGCGCTGGCCTGGAAGACGCCCTAGACCGCGCCCGCTCTCTCTCCCATGAGAGGCGGGCGCTTTCTATTTGGTCCCGAGGAACATTGATCTTGCAAGACGACGACGACCTTCCCCTCGACCCTGACATGCTCAACGACCTGGAGCGGGAGATTCCGCTTCTCGTGGGTGTCAGGCGTCTTGCAGACCGTTTCGACAGGATGCCCTGGTTCGCGCATCTCGGCGAACCGCCGACCCCGGAGGTCAGGAGGGTCGCGGAGGCCTACGTCGACGCGCTGGGCTTTCCGGAGGCTGAGCTTGCAATCCTTCCGACCCCTGAAGATGCAGCGTTCGCAGCCGAGACCCTGGATTGGGCGAGCCCGGCCTGGGAGGCCGAGGAGCTTGCCCGGACGGATCTTTCGGCGCGGGCCCTCGAAGTCCTCTCGGAAGAGGCGCTCGAGATCGCCCTGAAGATCGTCACATCGAAGGCCGGGGAAGCGGCGAGGGAGGCGATGGAAGAGGCGGGCGCATTGTGGGACATCAACGACGAGCCCGTGCGCAACCTTGCCGTGGGGGCGGCCGTGCAGGCCGCCGCCAGCGCGGCCATTGCGATCCTCGCGGCCGAGGCCGACCCCGAACTCGACCTCAGGGAGCATCTCTTCACGAGGAAGCTCAAGCTCTTCGAGCTCGGCCGCTGGCCGGTCTCCGTGGTCGGACAGAGCTTCTCGCTATTCTGATCCGATGGCGAGGTATATCAGCCACACGGCGAGCGCCGTCAGCACCCATTTGAGGGCGCGGCGGAAAACCTGCTCGTCGAGCCGCTTCAGGATGCGGGTGCCGACGAAGGTGCCTGCGAAACCCGCGACCAGCGCCGTCCCCATCAACGCGTACCACGGCTGGTAGTCGAAGCCGCCGAACGCGAAGATCGCGACCTTTCCGCCATGCTGGAGCGTCATGCATGCCCCCGCCGTGGCGATCAGCGCGAGGCGGGTGAAATCCTGTCGCTTGGCGAGGATCGCGGTGATGAACGGTCCGGACGCGCCGACGAACAGTGTGAGGAACATCGAAAGGCTGCCAGCGAGGGCGTAGAAGGGCCCGCCCGCGGGAAAGCCGATCTTCGGCCCCCACTGGGTGAAGAGGATGAAGCCGGCCACCGCGAGGCGCAGGACCCTCGGCGGCAGGCCGAAGACCACCTGCGCACCGACAAGCCCGCCGACGACCGCCCCGGCCGCGAAGGCGACCAGGACGCGCCGGTCCACATGGGGAAGGAGCAGCCCGGAACGACCCGCGTTCGATCCCGTCATCACCACCGCATGCACCGGAATGACGGCCGCGGCCGGCAGGAGGGCGCTCATGGTCCCGATCAGGAGGAGCCCGCCGCCGATCGAGAACGCCGCCGTGATGGCGGAGCCGAGGAAGCTTACCGCCGTGATGATCAGGAAGGGCGCGAGGGCGAAACCCTCGGGGCCAAGAGGCATGGGCAAAGTCTCCCAGAAGGGGGCGCAGGCGGCTGCCTAGGCAGTTCCGGCTCTCCGTGATAGAAGGTTAAGACTTGATAACGAAGGGGATCGCCATGGCCGATCTTTGGGGGCGTTTGACGGCCGTGTTCTCGACTGCCACCGGGCTGACCGTTCTGGGTCTGGCCGGGCTTGCCCTGGCTGCGTTGGTGATCGCGAACTTCCGGGACACCATCCGCCTGCCGCGCCGGGACGGCGTGGGCCACGAAGAGCTGCCCACCGCGCCGCCGCCCCTCCTGGCCCCCCAGATCGTCAGCCGCCGCGGTGTTTCCGGGGCGCAGCTCGACTGGACGCGCTACGTCAAGCTCGCCGCCCTCGGCATCATCGGTCTTGCTTTCGTGTTGATGGCGAAAGGTCTTTTCACCTCGCCGCCGACCGGCTTCGCCGCGGCCAGCCTGGGTCTCGATCGCGCTGCCAGCGCCGCCGTTCCGGCACGCGCGCCGGCCCGCTCGGCGCAGGACCACGTTGTCGCCGACCCCCTGACCTCCGTACACTGCGAGGGGCAGGCATCCTTCGATGAGGGGCGGTTCCTGCTTTGCGAGCGCGGTGCCGCGGTCAGCATCGAGCGGCTCGAGCTCGTTCGCGGCGGCGAGACCCTGCTCGCCCCGCGTTGGCAGGGGAATGCCGCGGGCTACCTTGCGGCGGAGAACCATGCCGGACCCGTCGGATTGAATACCGAACTCGCTTTTGCCCCGCCTCCCGCTTCGGGCCTTCAGGGCTATGACGGTATCCTCGTGGTGGGCACGGCGCCGGTGGAGGATCGTCCAACCGCGGCCTTGCGTGCGGAGCGGCTCGCGGCCTTCGCCGCCGACACCCTTGCAGGTACGGGGCCTGACGATTGCGTCCGTTCCGAGAGGGTCTTCACCGCGGTCGCGAGCCTCGCGGTCAACGACGATATGGAGCCCGCCGAGGCACGCCCGCTTGTCATCGGCCTGAGGGCGGACCCGGTCTCCTCGACACCGATCGAGGACATGCGCGCCGCCGCCGAAGTTTTCCTGCAGCGTGAAGGGGCCGCGTTCGGACTGGTGGACGCCAATCTCCTCGACGGGACCAGGGTCTGCCAGCGGGGAACGGACAGGCTGTGAAGGGTACGCTCTACGGTTCGCTGACCTCGCCCTATGCAAGGATGTGCCGTGTCGTGAGGGCGCGGGCGAACCTCGAGGACGCGATCGCGTTCGAGATCGCCGATCCCTTTCAGGAAGGCCTCCGCCAGCACAATCCTCTGGGCAAGGTACCCGCACTGATTCTCGAGAAGGGTCCGCCGCTCCTCGAAACCACGCTGATCCTCCGTACCCTCGCGGGCGGAAGCAGGGAGGAGATGCTTCCCGCGAACCCTGCGGAGCGTCGTTGGGCCGAGGCCGATATTGCGCTCATGACGGGTATCCTCGACCTCGGCGTCGCCTACAGGCTCGAGGAGATGCGTCCGCCTGAAGAGCAATCCCAGCGTTGGCTGCTCAGGAGGCTGCGTGGCCTCGAAGCGGCCATTCCCCTTCTCTCCGAGGCCGCAAGGCGGGCCGCCGAGGACCCCGACGGGGTGGCCGCGATTGCCTTCGCCGCTACCGGCGACTGGCTGCGCTTCCGTCTCAGCGGGACCCTTTCATGGGAAGACGACGCGCCGGAAGCCGCGAGGATCCTCGATGATCTCCTGTCCGCTGAAGACATGAGGGCCACCGACCCGCGAACGGCCTGACGCATCGCTTTCCTCGTTGGCCCGAAGCCCCTAGGAGGTCGCGATGCGCCTCGTGACCTGGAACATCAACTCCGTCCGCCTCCGTATCGATCAGGTGATCCGCTTTCTTGAAGAGGAGCGGCCCGATGTCCTCTGCCTTCAGGAAACAAAGTGCCAGGACGACCAGTTTCCCCGCAAGGCCTTCGTCAAGGCCGGCTATGAGCATCTCGCGATCTGCGGGCAGAAAGGCTATCACGGGGTGGCCATTGCCTCACGCGTGCCCCTCGAACAGCCCGAGGCCCTGCGGTTCTGTGAGACCGGCGACGCAAGGCACATCGCGGTCGCGCTGCCGGGCGGCCAGGCGCTGCATAATTTCTATGTGCCCGCAGGCGGCGATGTTCCCGACCCGAAGGCCAATCCGAAATTCGCCCACAAGCTCGGCTTCGTCGAACGGATGACAGCGCATTTTTCCAAAAGGCGGAAGGAGCCCCAGATTCTCGTCGGCGATCTCAACATCGCACCCATGGAAAACGACGTCTGGTCCCACAAGCAGCTCCTGAAGGTGGTGTCGCACACCCCCGTCGAGACCGGAGCCATGGAGAAGCTCGTCAGCGAGGGCGGCTTCGTGGACGCCGCCCGGGAGCTCGTACCCGCAGGGGAGAAGCTTTACAGCTGGTGGTCCTACAGGGCGCGGGACTGGTCCAAGGCCGACAGGGGGCGGCGCCTCGACCACATCTGGGTCACCGAGCCCCTCAAATCGGCCGCGCTCAAGGGCGGACGGGAAGCCTTCCGTATCCACAGGGAGGTGCGAGGCTGGGAGCGGCCATCCGACCACGCTCCTGTCCGCCTCGATTTCGCCCTCTGAACGAAAAGGCCCCGCCGCGGCGAGCCGGGCAGGGCAATGTTCCGGGCCGTTTCAGGTCCGGGCGGAGGCCGCCTTATTTCTTGGCGGTCTTCCGGCGAGCCGTTTTCTTGGCCGGAGCCTTCTTCTTGG
>CAZAFU010000070.1:0-10105 GCA_964484475.1 uncultured Caulobacterales bacterium
CGGACACGTGGACTTCGCCTACGAGGTGAACCGCTCCCTCGCCGCCGTGGAAGGCTCGCTGCTCGTCGTCGACGCGAGCCAGGGGGTCGAGGCGCAGACCCTCGCCAATGTCTACCAGGCGATCGAGGTCGACCACGAAATCGTGCCCGTGCTGAACAAGATCGATCTTCCGGCAGCTGAGCCCGACCGCGTGAAGGAGCAGATCGAGGAGGTGATCGGCCTCGACGCTTCCGAGGCGGTCGAAATCTCCGCCAAGACCGGCCTCGGCATCGAAAACGTCCTCGAGGCGATCGTAACGAAGCTGCCCCCGCCGCGAGGGGAGGCCGACGAGCCCCTCAAGGCGATGCTGGTCGACAGCTGGTACGATCTCTACCTGGGCGTCGTGGTCCTGATCCGGGTCATCGACGGGAAGATCAGGAAGAACCAGAAGATCCGCATGATGAAGGCCAAGGCGACCTACCAGGTGGACCAGGTCGGCATCTTCAGCCCCAAGAAGACCGAGGTGGACGAGCTCGGCCCCGGCGAGATCGGCTATTTCACTGCCTCGATCAAGGAGGTGGCGGACACCGCGGTCGGCGACACGATCACCGACGACAAGCGACCGGCAAAGCAGGCCCTGCCGGGCTTCAAGCCGAACCAGCCGGTGGTCTTCTGCGGCCTCTTCCCGGTGGACTCGAATGATTTCGAGGATCTGCGCGATGCGATTTCGAAGCTGAGGCTGAACGACGCGAGCTTCGAGTACGAGATGGAGACTTCGGCCGCCCTTGGTTTCGGTTTCCGCTGCGGCTTCCTCGGACTGCTCCACCTCGAGATCGTCCGTGAGCGGCTCGAGCGCGAGTTCAACATCGACCTCATCACCACTGCACCGTCCGTGGTCTATCACATGTACAGGACCGACGGGGAGATGGAGGAACTCCACAATCCCGCCGACATGCCCGACCCCGTGCATATCGACCATCTCGAGGAACCTTGGATCAAGGCCACCATCCTCGTACCCGACGACTATCTCGGCGGCGTCCTGAAGCTCTGCGAGGACCGCAGGGGAATCCAGCAGGACCTCACCTATGCCGGCAGCCGGGCCATGGTGGTCTACGAGCTGCCGCTCAACGAGGTGGTCTTCGACTTCTACGACCGCCTGAAGTCGATCACCAAGGGCTACGCCTCTTTCGACTACCAGATCATCGGCTACCGCGGCGGTGATCTCGTCCGCATGCAGATCCTCGTCAACGAGGAGCCGGTGGACGCTCTGGCCATCGTCGTTCACCGCACGAAGGCGGAGGCCCGCGGCAGGGCGATGTGCGAAAAGCTCAAGGACCTCATCCCCCGTCACCTCTTCAAGATCCCGATCCAGGCGGCGATCGGCGGCCGGGTCATCGCCCGTGAGACCATCGGCGCCATGCGCAAGGACGTCACGGCGAAATGCTATGGTGGCGACGCCACGAGGAAGCGCAAGCTTCTCGACAAACAGAAGGCCGGCAAGAAGAAGATGCGCCAGTTCGGTCGGGTCGAGATCCCCCAGGAGGCCTTCATCAAGGCCCTCAAGATGGACGACAACTAGGGCGAACGGAACGGTGCGGCGCCTGTTGGTATCGGCATGGAACCTTTGCAGACGGGCACCCTCGGTTTCGCGGAGATCGGGCTTCGCCTGGTGATCGCGGCGGCAGCGGGCGGCGTGATCGGTTTCGACCGTGAGCGCCGCGACAAGGCTGCGGGCCTCAGGACATGCATGCTGGTCAGTCTCGCTGCCGGGGTCTTCACTGTCCTCACCTACGAGATCAGCAACGCCTGGGCCGTCGAGGAGCGGATCGTCGCCGATCCCGTACGGATCGTCGATGCGGTGACCGGAGGCGTGGCCTTCATCGCCGCGGGGGCCATCATCGCGAGGCGGGGCAATGTCCAGGGGCTGACGACCGGTGCCGCGGTCTGGCTCGCCGGGGCTCTCGGCCTCGGGGCGGGCGCCGGGTTCTACGTGATCGTCGGGCTTGCCGTCTCGATCGGCGTCGGTGTTCTGGTCGGATTGCGCTGGGTCGAGAAACGCTGGCTCGGCGGGCCGGACTGAAGCCTATTTCGCAGCGAGGCTGAGCCTGACGGTGAAGCTGCTTTCGTCTTCGTCGACCCCCGCATCCCTCCAGCTCGACGCCCGCACGAATGTCCGCACAAGGCTGAAGCCGAAGCGGCTCGGCTCGGGGGCGGGGGCATTTTCCTTCCAGACCATGCGAAGTTCCTCATCCTCGATATGCCAGGACAGCCTGACCGGGTCGCCCTTTGAAAGGGCTCCGCGTTCGGAGGAAAGGGCCGCCAGTTCGTAAAGGATGATGGCTGCGTTCACGGACTGCTTGGGATCGAGGATGCCGTCTTCGCCGGTCCGCTCGATACGCTTCTCGTCGGGGTCGAAGGGGGCGAGCACCGCAGGCACGATGTCGGCGATCGACGCCTCGCGTTCGGGATCCCTGAAGACCAGCTCATGCGCCGAGGAGAGGGCCTGGAGCTGGTAGATCAGCCGTCGCCTGAGGCCTTCGGCGGTGCCGTCGCCGTCATCAGCGCCGCGCGTCATGACCTGCACGGTGCTGAAGAGATTCCTGACCCGGTGGTCGAGCTCCGCGATCAGGCGCTCGCGTTCCTCCTGCTGACGGACTTCGTCGGTGACGTCCCTCTGCACCGCAAGCCAGGCCGTAGGCTCCCCGCTCGCATTCTCGATCGGCGAGACGCTCCATTCGATCCAGAACGGCTCGCCGTTCTTGCGGTAGTTGATGCTCCTCACCTTGGCGTGGCTCCGGCCCTCCTCCAGGGACGCGCGGAGGCGGTCGAGGGTATCCCGGTCGGTCTCGGGCCCCTGCATGAAGCGCGGCGAGCGTCCGATCACCTCCTCGGCCGAATAGCCGGTCATGGTCTCGAAACCCTTGCTGACCCACGTGATGCGCGGACCCGGCTCGTCCAGCGGCGCGTATTCGGTCATCAGAACACTGTCCTTGGCCTGGTCCAGTGCGAATTCGAGGGCCCGCGCCCTGTCGATCGCCTCCCGCAGCGCCCCGTCGGACAGCCTCCCCCTGCCGGTCAGCGCATCGACACCCCCGCGCCGTTCGGTGACGTCCCACTGCGAGCCGACGTGGTAGAGAAGCTTGCCGTCGTCATCATGGACCGGCGAGAGGTGCAGCGCGTTCCAGAACGGCGTGCCGTCCTTGCGGTAGTTGAGGAGCTCGAAGGAACCGGCCTCCTCCTCCTCGACGGCTCTCCTGATGGCATCGACGACGCCCCGGTCGGTCTTCTCGCCCTGCAGGAAGCGGCAGTTCCGGCCGATCACCTCTTCCCTCGAATAACCCGTGAGCTCCGAGAAGGCCGGGTTGCAGAAGATGATCGGATTGTCGTCGCGGTGCGGATCGGTGGCTATCATCGCCGCCCGCGAATGGGCGAACATGGCTTCGAGAAGGTGGGCCGGCGGAGCCTCGGTGTTCTGATCACGCGACATCGCCTGAGGTTTAGCGTCGTTTCCCCCAGAAGCGAGTGGTTTCGCTGCATATTCAGCTCTAACCGCCCGAGATCACGGGTAACTTACTCCCACGCGGGATTTCCGTTCGAGAATGTGGTTCACTGGGCGAGGACGAGAAAAGGGGAGGCGGCATGGCGAGGCAGATCGCGGTTGCGGTGATCCACGGGGTTGGAAGCCAGGCCCAGAAACAGCCGCCGACCTCGGACGGGCGGACCTTCTCCGATCGTCTCTACCGCAAGCTGCGTGGCCAGCTCGGCCGGCGGACCCTGAACCAGAACGTGGTGTGGCGGGAGATCTTCTGGGCCGACATCCTCGCCGAACGCCAACAGGCCTATCTGAGGGCCATCAGCAGCCAGGTGCGCACGAGCCGGGCGCGTGAGCTCCTGGTCGAGAACTTCGCCGATGCCCTCGCCTTCTCGCGGCAGGGCGATGCCTACAACCGACTGACCGAGCGCATCAGGACCGTCATCGGCGAACTCCGCGAAGACTGCGACGACGGCACGCCGCTCGTGCTTCTCGGCCACAGTTTCGGCGGGAGGATCCTGTCGAACTACATCTGGGACCTCCAGCAGGGCTATTTCCGCTACTCCAACCCGTTCGAGAACCTGCAGACCGTCGCCCGTTTCATCACCTTCGGCTGCAACCTTCCCCTGTTCTCCTTCGCTTTTCCTCCCGAGGAGGTGGTGCCCATCGCCTTCCCCGGCACGGCGCTTCCGAAGGAGCTGGTGGCCGAGCCGTGGTGGACGAACTATTTCGACAGGGACGACCTCCTGGCCTACCCGATCGCGCCCATCGGCCCGCTTTACAGGGAGCTCGAGGACAATGGCGAGCTCAGGGACATTCCGGTGAACGTCGGAGGTCTCTTCACCTCGTGGAACACGCTCAGCCACGATGCCTACTGGAGGAGCAGGGCCTTCTATGAGCCTGTGGGCGAGACACTCAGCCGCCTGATCGACGCCTAGAACCAGTCGCGCGCCTTGAAGAAGAAACCGGCGGCCGTCCCTATCAGGAGGCAGGCAACCACCACGATGCCGAAGGCATAGGGGCTGTCCGTGCCGGGAAGGCCACCGACATTGATTCCGAGAAGCCCCGTCAGGAAGCCAAGGGGCAGGAAGACGGCGGAGATCACGGAAAGGACCATCATGTTGCGGTTCATGCGTTCGGACCGCAGGGCCGCCATCTGGTCGACGATGACCCCGGCCCGGTCGATGGTGATGTCGAGCTCCTCGACGATACGGGTCGCGCGGTCGGCCTCTTCCTGCGCCTCCATCAGGTCGATCTCCGCGAAGCCCGGCGCATCGCGGCTTGAAAGCTTGGAAATCGCATCGCGCATCGGCGCGAGATAGCGGTGATAGGTCACCGCGTCGTGCCGCATCGCTGCGATGACCTCGCGCAGGGCATCGTCATCGCCCGCCTTCCTGGCCTCGTCCTCGAGGCGGTCGAGGCTGTCGGCGAGGCCGTCCGCCACCGGATCGATGAGGGAGAGAAGCTGCCTGATGATCTCCACGAGAAGGCTTCCGGCACGCTCGTGGGTGTCGCCCGCTGCGTAGCGCTCGCGCAGTCCCTCCACCGCGATGCTCTTGCGGAGCCGGACGGTGATCAGGCGGTTGGCTTCGAGCCAGCATCGCAGTGACAGCATGTCCTCGGGCCGGTCGCCTTCGTTGAGGTTCACCCCGCGCAGGTTGATGAGGGTGCCCCCCTTGAGATGCTGGCAGCGGGGGCGGGTCTCGGTCGCGAGCAGCGAACGCACGACGATGGGCTGGAGGTCGAGGCTGTTGGCGACGAGATCCTTCCCCTGGCCCAGGCCGATATGCAGCCAGAGGAAACCGCCCCGCGGCGGTTTCGCCGCCGCGGCGTCGGTCACTCGTTCCACATGGCCGTCGCCATGAACCCTGAAGCCTTCGATGAGGCCGGGCGAAGTCGGCTCAGCATTCACCGTGGTTCCGGCTGGCGGTTGCGGTCGGGTCGTCATGGGCGAATACTTGCCGGACATGCTTAAGGGAGGATGAGGATGGCGCAGGCCGATTACATCGTGGTTGGCGGCGGTTCGGCGGGGGCGGTCCTCGCGAGCCGGCTGAGCGAAGACCCGGGAGTCCGTGTCCTTCTTCTCGAGGCAGGCCCGCCCGACAGGAGCCCCGCGATCCATATCCCCTTCGGCCTGATCCTGATGAGCCGTATGCCGAATGTCGTCTCGGGGTACGAGACGGTGCCCCAGCGCCATCTGGGCGAACGGGTCCTCTACCAGCCCCGCGGCCGGGTCCTTGGGGGTTCGAGTTCGGTCAACGCGATGTGCTACATCCGGGGTGCCGCGTCGGATTATGACCGATGGGCGCAGATGGGTGCTGACGGCTGGCGTTTCGACGACTGCCTTCCCTATTTCAGGAAGGCCGAAGACAACGAAAGAGGGGAGGACGCCTATCACGGTGTCGGTGGCCCCTTGGGGGTCTCGGATCTCAGGCACGTCAATCCGGTCACCGAGGATTATGTCGAGGCCGGGCGTGAGCTCCAGTTGCCCGAGCGCGAGGATTTCAATGCGAAAGAACGCGAGGGCATCGGCATCTATCAGGTGACCCAGCGCGGGGGCGAACGCTGTTCGGCGGCGAAGGGCTACCTGACGGCCGAGGTCCGTCAACGGGAGAACCTCGAGATCGTCACCGGCGCCAGTGCCGAGCGCCTCCTTTTCGAGGGTACGCGCTGCGTGGGGGTGGCTTTCCGCCAGGCCGGCGAACGACGCGAAGCGCGCGCGAGGGGCGAGGTGCTGGTCTCGGCGGGCACCTTCGGGTCACCGAAGCTCCTGATGCTTTCGGGAATCGGCCCGGGCGCGCACCTGAGGCATTTCGGCATCGGGGTCGTCGCCGAGAGCGCTGCCGTGGGCCGTCAGCTCCAGGACCATCTCGATGCCCATCTCACTTACCGGACCCGGACCCATGACAGCTACGGCATGTCGCTGCGCTTCTCGCTCCGCTCGGCCATGGAGCCGTGGCGCTACTTCCGCAAGCGCGAGGGCCTTCTCACATCGAACATCGCCGAGGGCGCGGGCTTCCTCAAATCCTCCCCGGACCTCGACGAACCCGACCTCCAGCTGCATTTCCTCCCTGCCATCCTCGAGGACCATGGCCGCAGGCAGGTGGCGGGGCACGGCTTCTCCTTCCATGTCTGTCTTCTCTACCCGGACAGCCTCGGGTCGATCAGGCTCCGTTCGCGCGAGCCGGGCGAGCCGCTCCTGATCGATCCCAATTACCTGTCGGACCCGCGGGACCTGCCGCGGATGCGGGCGGGCTACCGCATCTGCCAGCGGCTCGCGGCGGCTCCGGCGCTCGCGCGGCACGGCCCCCAGCCCCGCGAGGGCCAGCGCCAGGACATGACCGACGACGATGTCGACGCCTTCGTGAAAAAGACTGCGGAGACCGTCTACCACCCGGTGGGGACCTGCCGCATGGGTCGCGCCGACGATCCCCATGCGGTGGTGACCCCCGACCTCAAGGTGAAGGGCGTCGAGGGCCTGCGGGTGATCGACGCTTCGGTCATGCCGCGGATCGTCGGCGGGAACACGAATGCCCCCACCATCATGATCGCCGAGAAGGCGGCCGACATGATCAGGCGGGCGGCCTGACCGTCCGGGGCCTGTGGATGAGGGTCACCAACACGAAGCTCAGGATCATCAGCAGGAACCATGCCGGGTACTTCTGTATGCTGACGGGTCTCCATGCGGCTTTCTGGTCGGGATAGTACCAGATGCCCGCAAGGGTCGCGACGTTCTCGGCGAGGAAGATAAAAAGGGCGACCAGCGCGAAGCCGAGGACCAGCGGCATGCGATGCTCCCACCGCCAGACACGGTAGTGTACGAAGCACCGGCCGTATAGAAGGACCGTGCCGAAGACCAATGCCCATCTGAAGTCCGGCCCGTAATGATGGCCGAAGAAATTCAGGTAGATCGCCGCCGCGAGGATCACGGTGGGGGGCAGTGGCGGGTAGCGTGAGAAGCGGAAATCGAAGACGTGGAACACCCGCGCGAGGTAGGAGCCGACGGCCGCATACATGAAACCCGAAAAGAGAGGAACGGCGCCGACCCTCAGTATGCTGTCTTCGGGATAGGTCCAGCTGCCTGCTTCCGTCTTGAAGGCTTCCATCAAGGTGCCGGTGACGTGGAAGACGAAGATCACCAGCGCTTCTCCCGGACGTTCGAGCTTCACTGCGAGAAAGAGAAGCTGGAGTGCCAGCGCGTAAGCGAAGAGAAAGTCGTAGCGCGCGAGCCCGCCTTCGGGCCACCCGATACCTGTGAGTACGATCGCCACGAGCAGCAGGCCGCCGAAAAGACACGCCCAGGCCTGCTTGATCCCGAACACCAGGAACTCGCTGCTCCAGAGGGCAGGGCGGGCCCCGAGGCTCCGCTCGAGCCACCTTTCGACAGGCGGGAGTGCGCGGGCCAGGGTCAGGTCGACCCGCGAGCGCATTCTTGGTCCTCTGTCGGGAGACACCGCCTGCTCCATTGCCGCGCCGGTGGCGCCTTGGGCGCTGGGTGTGTGCGGGGCTACTCCCCGCTCATGTCCGGCGGCTGGGGCAGTTCGACGTCATGGCGGTGGTTCCAGATCTCGACGATCTTCCCCTCATCGTCGAAGCGGAACACATTGATGATCGCGACCTTGTCCACCGGTGCCACGGGAGCGCCCTCGGCAGGATCGAGGGAGATGAACCAGCGCGTTGCGACCATGTCGTCCTCCGCGATCTGCCAGTCGATCTCGCCATCGAGCTCGCCGAACGACCAGAAGAGGTCCGCGATGTTCTTCTGCTCCACTGCCTGTTCGGTGACGCCTTTTCGCTCGCCGACGTCGTGGACGACGTAGGTCTCCGCGACATACTCGCCGTAGCGATCGGTGTTCCTGCTGAACCAGAGATCCTCATAGAACTCACGGGCCGTCTGCTTGTTCCGCTCCTCCGGGCTTTCTTCGAGGGCGAGGGCGGGCGAGAGCGCGAGACCAGCGGCGGCGGCGATCAAGGTGGTTTTCATGACGTTCCCCATGCCGGGCGAGCCGACCCGGCTCGCCCATGCGGTCACGATAGAATGCTTCTCCTCACGTGTGGGAGTGCCGGCAGCAGTCCGAATGCAGTTTGCGGCGATCTCCAAACCGGTCCATGCAGCATTGCACCCCGTAAAAACGCGTGCTAGCGGCGCCCCCGCGCCCGAGCAGGGCGGTCTTCACCCTCTGCTTCCCGCCGCTGCGCTCCTTCGAGTTCTGAGGGGTTGCGGCATCCCGTGACGGAGAACGACAACGATATGGCCGATTCACGGTCCGAGATTTCTGAACGCTACGCCAGCGCATTCTTCGAACTGGCCCGGGACGAAGGACGCCTCGAGCAGGCCGAGAGTGATCTCGATGCGCTCCGCCGCGCCTATGACGAGAGCGCGGAGCTGCGCCGCCTGATCCAGTCGCCTGCCTTCGGTGCCGATGCCAAGATGCAGGGCATGGAGGCGGTGCTGTCGGGCAAGGCCGACCCGCTCACCGTCAATTTCATCAAGCTCGTCGCTTCGAAGGGCCGCCTGACGGTCCTCCTGCCGATCATCGCCACCTTCAAGCGCATCGCCGCTGAAGCGCGCGGCGAGATCTCGGCCGAAGTGCTGTCCGCCCACCCCCTGACCGAAGAGCAGGTGGCCGAGCTCAAGACCCAGATCCGTGCCTCGGTGGGTAAGGATGTTACCCTCGAGACCCGCACCGACCCCGACCTTCTCGGTGGCATGATCGTCAAGATCGGCAGCCGGATGATCGATTCATCGCTCAAAACCAAACTTGCGCGCCTGCGCGCCCGACTGAAAGAGGCGTAAACCCCCATGGAACTCAACGCGTCCGAAATCAGCTCCATTCTCAAGAGCCAGATCAAGGACTTCGGCAAGGACGCCGAGGTCTCGGAGATCGGCCAGGTTCTCTCGGTCGGTGACGGCATCGCCCGTGTCTACGGGCTCGACAATGTCCGTGCCGGTGAGATGGTCGAGTTCGAAGGCGGGGTGAAGGGCATGGCCCTGAACCTCGAAGAGGACAATGTCGGCGTCGTCATCTTCGGCAACGACACCGGCATCGCCGAAGGCCAGACGGTCAAGCGGACCGGGGCCATCGTCGACGTTCCCGTCGGAAAGGGCCTTTTGGGCCGGGTTGTCGACCCCCTCGGCAACCCGCTCGATGGCAAGGGCCCGATCGAGTCGACCGAGCGTCGCCTCGTCGACGTGAAGGCGCCGGGCATCCTGCCGCGTAAATCCGTTCACGAACCTGTCCAGACCGGCATCAAGGCCATCGACGCCATGATCCCGATCGGCCGGGGCCAGCGCGAGCTCGTGATCGGCGACCGCCAGACCGGCAAGACCGCGATCTGCATCGACGCGATGCTCAACCAGCGCGAGCCGAACGAGGCTGCGGCCGACGATTCGGGCAAGCTGTTCTGCATCTATGTCGCGATCGGCCAGAAACGCTCCACCGTCGCCCAGATCGTCAAGACGCTGCAGGACCGCGGCGCCCTGGAATACACCATCATCGTCGCCGCGACGGCTTCCGACCCTGCGCCGCTACAGTTCCTTGCGCCGTTCGCCGGCTGCGCCATGGGCGAGTACTTCCGCGACAACGGCATGCA
>CAZAFU010000070.1:10197-14948 GCA_964484475.1 uncultured Caulobacterales bacterium
AGATGTCGCTCCTCCTTCGCCGCCCGCCGGGCCGCGAAGCCTTTCCGGGCGACGTCTTCTACCTGCACTCCCGCCTTCTCGAGCGGGCCGCGAAACTCAACGAGGACCACGGCTCGGGTTCACTGACCGCGCTGCCGATCATCGAGACCCAGGCCAACGACGTGTCGGCCTATATCCCGACCAACGTCATCTCGATCACCGACGGCCAGATCTTCCTCGAGACCGACCTTTTCTATCAGGGTATCCGTCCCGCCGTGAACGTCGGTCTCTCGGTCAGCCGCGTGGGCTCGGCCGCACAGATCAAGGCCATGAAGCAGGTCGCCGGCAAGATCAAAGGCGAGCTCGCCCAGTACCGTGAGCTTGCGGCGTTCGCCCAGTTCGGCTCGGACCTCGATGCCGCGACCCAGGCGACCCTCAACCGCGGCGCACGCCTCACCGAGCTCCTCAAGCAGCCGCAGTATTCGCCCCTCCAGGTCGAAGAGCAGGTGGTCGTGATCTTCGCGGGTACCCGCGGCTATCTCGACAGGATCGAGACGTCGAAGGTGGGTGCCTTTGAAGAGGAGCTCCTCCGCCACATGCACTCCCAGCACGCCGACCTCCTTGCGACGATCCGCACGGAAAAGAAGATCTCCGACGGTACCGAAAGCAAGCTGACCGAGATTCTCGAAAGCTTCACCAAGAACTTCACATGACGGGAGCCCCCTCAGGCTTCTGAAGGGACCCATGATGACAACGGAGTTCCCGGCGTCCGGCAGGAATGAGAGGCGCGGTGGCAACAAGCCGCCGCGCCATCTTTTTGTGAACGGCGTGCACCGCTCCGGCACCACCCTTCTTGCGAAGATCCTGTCGAGCCAGCCGAGCTTCAGCGGTTTCGAGCGGACCGGCGTCCCGATGGACGAGGGCCAGCACCTCACCAGGGTCTTCCCGGTTCGCGACAAACTCGCGCGCTACAGCTTCATGCCGCGCGCGCACCAGACCGAAGCGTCCCGTCTCAACACGCCCGAACACGCAGAGCAGATCCACCGCGACTGGGGCCCATACTGGGACCAGGACAAGGAGGTCCTGGTCGAGAAGAGTCCCGGCAACATCCTCCGCACCCGGCTCCTCCAGGCCTACTTCCCGGACAGCGCCTTCATCCTCATCCACCGCCACCCGGTGGCCCATGCCATGGCGGTGAACAAATGGATGAACAGGCGGGTGCATACCCCTGCGCTCTGGAACTGGGTGCGCTGCCACGAGACCTTCGAAAAGGACGCGGCGCACCTCGAACGCACCCACGTCATCGCCTACGAGAACTTCGTTGCGAACCCCGGTCCCGAGCTTGACAGGCTTTCGGAATTTCTCGGCCTCGAGATTCCCGTCCCCGACCTCGAATTCAGGCAGGGGCTCAATGACGGCTACTTCGCCAGGTGGCGGGAGTACCGGGCCAGTCCCAGGGGGCGCGCCGACGCGGGCCTGGCAAGGGCGCTTCTGGACAAGCGGGTGAGGCGCTGGGGCTACAGCTTCGATGAGGCGGAGGCTGGCTGACAGCTTCCTTCGCGCGGCCCGAAACCGCGCCGTCTCGTCTTGACCCGGCGGGCGTCTTTCGCCATCCAGCCGCGAACCAAAGGTTTCCGGAATGCCCTCACTCAAAGACCTCAAGACACGCATCGGCTCGGTGAAGTCGACGCAGAAGATCACCAAGGCCAAGCAGATGGTGGCTGCGGCGAAGCTCCGCCGCGCCGAAGAGGCCGCCAAGGCCGCCCGTCCCTACGCCGAGCGGATCGAGACCGTGCTCGGCAATCTCGCAGCAGGGATGACGCCCGGCGCGCCGGGACCGAAGCTCCTGACCGGCACGGGCCAGAACCAGACCCATCTTCTGGTCGTCGCCACCGCCGACCGCGGCCTGTGCGGCGCTTTCAACTCGAACATCGTCCGGCGCGCCCGCGAGGCGATTGTCCGCCTTCAGGGCGAGGGGAAGACCGTCAAGATCTTCTGCATCGGCACCAAGGGCTACGAGCAGCTCAAGCGCCTTTATGCCGACCTCATCATCGAGCGCGTGGACTTCAAGGATACCCGTTCGGTGGGCTTCGCTGAGGCGAAGACGATCGCGGACAGGCTTCTGGACATGTACGAGGCCGGCAGTTTCGATATCGCCACGGTCTTCTTCGGCCGCTTCAAGTCGGTGATCGCCCAGGTCCCCACCGCGAACCAGATCATCCCCGCAAGCCCGCCCGAGCGCAGCAAGGACGAAGGTCCCCGCGCGCCCTACGAATACGAGCCGGACGAGGAAGCGATCCTCGAAACCCTGCTTCCCCGCTACGTGGCGGTTCAGGTGTTCCGCGCCCTTCTCGAGAACATCGCCTCGGAGCAGGCCGCGTCGATGACCGCCATGGACAACGCGACCCGGAACGCAGGCGAGCTGATCGACAAGCTCAATATTCAGTACAACCGCGCCCGTCAGGCCCAGATCACTACGGAGCTCGTCGAGATCATCGCCGGCGCCGAGAGCGTCTGAGACTGTCCGCGCCATGAAAGTCGCCGTCCTTCATCCATCCGTGGGGGAGGACGGCCGCTGGATCGACGACTTCGCCCCCGAAGCCTCCGGCTACGCCTTCGAGAAGATCGCGCCGCCGGCGGAGGCCATCGACTGGCACAGCCGCGGCGCGGTTTCCTCGAGGGCGGAGTGGAAAGCCCATTTCCTGCACGTTCGCGAGGCGTTCAGGGCGGACCCCGCCGTCATCGTCACGAACTTCCCCCAGCTCGCCCTCGCCGCGGCCACCGAAAAGGCACTGCGCCGCAGCCGTGTCCGCATCGTCGGCTGGTCCTACAATCTCGGTGACATCTCCAGCGCCGTGAAGGGTCGTCTTTCGGGCCTGTTCCTGCGCAGGGCGGAGCGTCTCATCGTCCATTCGACCGAGGAGATCGGCCGCTATGCGCGCTGGCACGGCCTCCCGGAAGAACGCTTCCGCTTCGTGCCGCTGCAGGTTGGCGCGCTCGAACCGCGCGAGCCCGACCGCGACCGGCCTTTCGCCATCGCGATGGGGTCGGCAGGGCGGGACTACAGGACCCTCATGGCCGCCGCCCGCGGCTTTGAAGGGCGCCTCGTGGTCATTGCCAAGCCGTCCCTGCTCGAGGGCCTCGAGATACCGCCGAACGTGGAAGTCCGCTCCGGCCTGACCCTCGAGGAATGCCGCGATCTCAATGCCCGGGCTCTCTTCTCGGTGACCCCGATCGCCAATCTCGACACGGCGTCGGGACAGGTGACCTTCATCGCGTCGATGGCGCTCGGTTGCCCGGTGATCGCCACCACCTGTCCGGGCTCCCGGGACTACCTGACGGCGGGCAGGGATGCGCTCATGGTCGAGCCGTTCGAGGAGGACGCGCTTCGCATCGCGATGAACCGGCTCTGGAGCGACGAGGCCGAACGCCGAAGGCTCGGCCGGGCCGCCTACGAGACCTGGCAGCGGTGCTATTCCGACCCGAAGGCGGGGGAGAACCTCGTCAGGATCCTCGACGAGGTGACCGACCGCTAGCCGCTTCGGTTCTTCAGGCGCCGGACCAGCCCGATGAGCGGCAGCCTGTCCTTCCAGCCTCTTGCGGTGATGTCCGAGCGCGAGGCACGCTGGGTGATGATCTCCGGCGTTGCGATCAGGGTCCGGAACGAGGGCTCGGCCTTCCTGAACCAGCCATAGGCCCCGTCCACGTGCATGGGTCCTCCCTCCGGGGACCCTGCGGGACGGGCCAGCATCGCCTCGAGATAGGGGACGAGCTTTTCGATGACCGGTTTCCTGAAGGCGACGGCATGGGCCTGCATGATGCTGACATGCGCGGGTGCCTCGGTCACGGGGCCTTCTGCCTCGATTGGCGCCGACGGGCGGTGGCCGGCGTAGAAGATGTCCCAGTCGCAACGGCCGAGGGCTTCGGCAACCGTCCCGGCATGGGCATCGAAAGCGTTGCCGAAATGCGCATCGTCCTCCAGCAGCAAGAAGCGCTCGGCGCCCCCGTCCCGCGCCGCCTTCAGTGCGGCAAGGTGGCTCAGGAAGCAGCCCCTGGCTCCTACGGAGCCGAAGGGGCCTTCGTCTTCGGGCCGCGTCGCTTCGAAGAAGCCGATCCCGCCCGTCCCGATGTCCTCGCCGACCCGCGAGAGCTCTTCCGCCATCTCCCGGCGGCGGTCCTCGCGATGGGGCAGGTTGATGACCGAGACGCGGTCGAAACGGGAGAAGAAGGGATGGCCCATGGGGGTCCTCGCTGGATGGCCCTGGATGAAGGCCGGGGCTGGTGACGGCTCCAGCTAACAGGCGCAAAACCCCGTCTCAACTGCATTGACCTTCCGCGCAGGCTTCCCTATCCGCTGCCGAGCCTCTGGACCGGGCGCCTTTTGGGGGCAGTCCGGTTTCCCACTGCTTTTCTCCGCTGATCTGGCGCGATGAACCCCTCGGGGTCCTGCGGCCGGATGGCAAAGAAGGCGGCAAGGGCGGCGAGAAAAGGAAGAATGATGGCGCAAGGAAAAATCGCGCAGGTGATCGGGGCCGTGGTCGACGTCGAGTTCGACGACCACCTGCCCGCGATCCTCAACGCGCTCGAAACCGAAAACAGCGGCAACCGTCTGGTCCTCGAGGTGGCGCAGCACCTCGGCCAGAACACCGTCCGCACGATCGCGATGGACTCCACCGAGGGTCTGGTGCGCGGCCAGCCTGTCTCCGACACCGGCAGCCCGATCCTGGTGCCGGTGGGTGAGGGGACCCTCGGCCGCATCATGAACGTCATCG
>CAZAFU010000071.1:0-9013 GCA_964484475.1 uncultured Caulobacterales bacterium
TTGCTGCGCTTCGCCCGAACGATTGACCCTCGACAGGCGAAGCGCGGGCGACTAACTGCAGCGCCTGCCTCGGTCAGCGGATGTGGCGGAATTGGTAGACGCGCCAGATTTAGGTTCTGGTGTCTTACGGCGTGGAGGTTCGAGTCCTCTCATCCGCACCATTTCTCCGGGGCCTGCCGCTTCTCGATGTGAGGCGGTGGGGTTCCGGGTCAGTCCTCGATCCCGTCGTCTCGGAGCTGGCCTGGCAACGAGAAGAGGGGCGTTCGCGACCTTCCCGGCCCGCCCTTTCGACATTCCCATGCGACGGGCATTGAAAAGGGCGTCCATTGCGACTAGGCGGCTGGCCTTCTGCCGGACAGCCTCCGGCATCATGAGATATCGAAGGCCGCCGAAGCGGCACCGGAACGGACAGTCAATGCAGATCACCGAGAGCAAGAACGAGGGACTTTCCCGCGAGTTCCACGTCGTCATCCCTCAGAGCCACCTGGCCGAGCGCCTCGATCGGAAGCTCGAGGAGATCAAGCCCCAGGTCCACCTGAAGGGCTTCCGCCCCGGCAAGGCGCCGCTCAGCTTCCTGAAGAAGCTCTACGGCGCCAACCTCATGGGCGAGCTGGTGCAGGAAGAGATGACGAACGCCCAGGAAAAGGCGCTCAACGACAACAATCTCACGCCGGCGACCCAACCCCATCCGCATATCAAGGATGGCCTCATGGAAGAGGTCATGAAGGGCAACGCCGACCTCGAATACGACATGCACGTCGAGGTGCTGCCCAAGATCGAGCCGAACGGCCTCGACGAGCTCAAGCTCGACAAGCCGACCGCCGAGATCACCGACGACGAGGTCGAGGAGGAGCTCAAGACCCTCGCCGACCAGAACAAGACCTATAAGGACCTGCCGAAAAACCGCATTGCCAAGGAAGGCATGCGCCTGACGATCGACTTCAAGGGTTCGATCGACGGCGAGGAATTCGAAGGCGGCTCCGGCACGGGCGTGGATCTCGACCTCGGTTCGGGCCAGTTCATCCCCGGCTTCGAGGAGCAGCTTCTCGGCATCAAGAAAGAGGAAGAGCGCACGGTCACCGTGAGCTTCCCCGAGGACTACGCCGCCAAGCATCTCGCCGGGAAGGAAGCGCAGTTCGAGGTCACCGCCACGAACCTTGCCGCTCCCGAAGACACCGAAATCGACGACGAGTTCGCCAAGACCCTGGGCTTTGACGACCTCGACGCCCTCAGGGGCCGCATCCGCGAGATGCTTCAGGGCCGTTACGACAGCCAGTCCCGCCTCCACATGAAGCGTCAGCTCCTCGACATCCTCGACGAGAAGCACGACTTCGACTTGCCCCCGGGCATGGTGAAGGCCGAGTTCGAGCAGATCTGGCAGACCGTCCAGAGCTCCGAACTCGATGAGGAAGACAAGGAGAAGTCCGAGGACGAGCTGAAAGCGGACTACGAGAAGATCGCAGAGCGCCGCGTGCGCCTCGGCCTCCTCCTCGCGGAAGTCGGCAAGGCCGAGAACGTCCAGGTCCCGCAGGAAGAACTGACCCGCGCTATCCAGGCGCAGGCCATGCAGATGGGCATGCAGCCCCAGCAGCTCTTCCAGATCTACCAGCAGCGTCCCGAACTTCTCGCCCAGGTTCGCGCCCCGATCTTCGAGGAGAAGGTCGTCGATCTGCTGATCGAACGCGCCGAGGTGAAGGAAAAGACCGTCTCCAAGGACGAGCTGATGGCTGAACCGGGCGAGTAGGCCCGGAGAGCTTGCGCTCCCCGACGATCAAGGCCGCCGCATCTTTCAGGGGTGCGGCGGCTTTTTCTTTGGGGAGCTCGGTGGCGGCATCCCATTCTGTTCATTGACGCGAAAGGTTCGGCAGGCCATATGGCGTTTGTCACCGCGCGGAAAAGTGCTGCGCATGGGGTGGGCGGCGTGGGTCGCATGGGACGGGTTTCCGTCTCCTCGGAACCTCCCCCTTCAGACAACGAATATTCAAGGCGCTCCCTTTTCACGCAAGGATCGTTTCAACCCATCCCGGCAGGACCGGGACGGGCGGTTGTCCGCGCACGGAAAAGTTGATGTTGCGCGCCCGCCCGGATTTCGAAAGACATACGATTTGACCACCTTCAACGACCTCGGCCTTCCCGAGCGCATCGTCCGCTCCGTCGAAGCTGCGGGCTACAAGACGCCCACGCCGATCCAGGCGCAGGCCATTCCCCACCTCACTGAAGGACGCGACCTTCTCGGTATCGCGCAGACCGGCACCGGCAAGACGGCTGCCTTTGCACTGCCGACGATCAGCAGGCTCCTTTCAGACCCCAAACCCCGGCAGGCGAAATGCGTCAGGGTGCTGGTTCTCGCGCCGACCCGTGAACTTGCCGCGCAGATCGCGGAAAGCTTCTCGACCTATGCGAAGGGCATGAAGATCGGTGTCCAGACCGTCTTCGGCGGTGTGAAGATCAATCGCCAGATCCGCGAGCTTTCGCGCGGGCTCGAAGTCCTCGTCGCAACGCCCGGACGCCTCGTCGACCTGATGGGCCAGGGTGCCGTGCGCCTGGACCAGGTCGACGTCCTGATCTTCGACGAAGCCGATCAGATGCTGGACATGGGGTTCATTCGCGACATCAAGAGGATCGTCGCGAAGGTCCCGAGCGAGCGTCAGACCGTCCTTTTCTCCGCGACCATGCCCAAGAGCATCGCTTCGCTTGCGGGCGAGTATCTGCGTGACCCGGTGAGGGTTTCCGTCACGCCCCAGGCCACCACGGCCGAGAGGGTGACCCAGGGCGTCCTGCACGTCAGCCAGGGCGACAAGCCCGAACTCCTCGAGGCCCTGCTCACTTCGCGCAACATGGACAGGACCCTCGTTTTCACCAGGACCAAGCATGGCGCGGACAAGGTGGTCCGGAAGCTGACGGCTTCGGGCGTCGAGGCCGCGGCGATCCACGGGAACAAGTCCCAGCCGCAGAGAACCCGCGCGCTGGCCGCCTTCCGTGACGGGCATTGCCGTGTCCTTGTCGCCACCGACATCGCGGCCCGCGGTATTGATATCGACGGGATCAGTCACGTCATCAATTACGAGATGCCCAACGTGCCCGATCAATACGTCCACCGGATCGGCCGGACGGCCCGCGCCGGCCGTGAGGGCATGGCGATCTCCCTGGTGGCGGAGGACGAGCTCTACTACCTGCGCGACATCGAGAAGATCACGCGCATGGAGATCGGTGTCCTTCCGGCCCCTGAGGGTCTCGAGAACAAGGTCAGCCCTGCGCCTTCGCGCGACATCAAGCCGGTGAAGCCGAAGCTGGAAAACAATCGCGGTGGCGGCAGGGGCCGACCGTCGCGCGGGCAGAAGCCGAAACCGTCCCGCCAGGGCGAGGGCAAGCCAGCCTCTTCGAGCGCCAGGGGCCGACGTCGGCCCGGCCGGGGCGCCGGCAGCGCGCTGAGGGCCGGGGCCTCGTCCCGCTGAAACGACAAGGGGGGCGCTTCTCCTCCCGGGGAAGCGCTCAGCGGGGGATGATGACGGGCATGTTGTCGATCAGACGCGTGCCCCCCAGCATCACGGCCGCGAAAAGCCTCGCCTTCTCCATTTCCGCGCGGCGAAGCACCCGCTCGGGCATCGGGGCGAGGTCGTCGCTTGAGCGCAACTCGAAGTAATCGACCGGCCTCAGGCCGACCGCATCCATCTCCTGCATCCCCTGGATCAGGGCGGCAGGCACCGAGACGCCGCCTTCGATCCTTCCGCAGCATTTGCGCATGATCTGGTTGAGCTGCCCTGCGATGCGCCGCTCCGGCGGCGAGAGGTAGCGGTTGCGTGACGACATCGCGAGGCCGTCCTCCTCGCGCACGATCGGCGCACCCAAGATTTCGACGCCGAGATCGAGATCCTCCGTGAAGCGCCGGATCACGAGAAGTTGCTGGAAATCCTTCTCGCCGAAAATCGCGACGTCGGGCCTGATCCGGTTGAAGAGCTTGGTCACCACCGTCGCGACGCCGGCGAAGAACTGCGGGCGGCTCGCCCCGTCGAGGGGCCCAGCGACGCCTCCCACATGCACCTTCGTATCGAACCCTGCCGGATACATCGTCTCCGGCGTCGGCAGGTAGACGAGGTCCACATCCCGGGCCTTGAGGAGGCGTAGATCCTCGTCCTCGCTCCGCGGGTAACGCGCGAGGTCCTCGCCAGGACCGAACTGCGCAGGGTTCACGAAAATCGAGGCGACAACCCTGTCAGCCTCTCGCGCCGCGAGATCGCAGAGCGACAGGTGCCCCTCATGCAGGGCGCCCATGGTCGGCACCAAGGCGATTCGCCGCCCCTTCGCGCCCAGTTCTTCACGGGCCTCGGCCAGTTCCTTCCGGGTTCGAGCGATCAGCATGAGCGGAATTGCCCCTTTCTGGTGTGTGCGAATGGCCCCAGACCCTTTCGGGCGAGGCCGGTAACCTTTCGTCAACCACAATGGTAAACGTTAACGCTATGACGAAGCTCGTGAACATCGGGATCAGTACCGCCGGCCTTGCCGCCGCGATCTTCGCCCTTGTTGCGAGCGCCGGAGCGCAGGTCCTCGACCATGACCGCCCGGCGGGCCGTTTGGAGCCGAAAGCCGACCCGTCCGCAAGCGGCGAGGCCGATCGCGGGGACCTCCAGCCGGAAACTCCGGCCGACCAGGATCTCTTCGGTCGCGGCGACACACTGCCCGAGCATTCGGCGGCGGAGGAGAGGGCCTCCGACCCCGAGCCCAAGCAGGAGGTGAAGCCACAGCGCGGACCCTCCGCCACGATCCACCTTGCGTCCTATCACAGGCCGGGCGACGCGATGGATGGCTGGTCAATCCTGCGTGAGCGGTACACCGAACATCTGTCTTCGTACGAGCCGATCCTCAGCGAGGTTGATCTTGGTGAGCGTGGGCGCTTTATACGTCTTCTGGCGGGTCCGCTCGCCGACGAGGGGGAAGCAACCGAACTCTGCCGCATGCTGAACGACCGGGGTGCCTACTGCACCCCCGCCGATGTGGCAGGCAATCCTCGATTTGCCAGGAAAGGCGGGCAGTGATGAACGTTGAGCCGAACACCCACGTCATTGTGGTCGGAAACGAGAAGGGCGGATCCGGCAAGACCACCGTCGCGATGCACCTCGTCATAGCTCTCCTGCGGCAGGGCAAGTCCGTCGGCGTCCTCGATCTCGATGTCCGCCAGAAGAGCCTCGCCCGTTACCTCGAGAACCGGGCGGCATGGGGCGTTGCCCAGAACCTCACGTCGGAAGAGCTTCCGATGCCGAAATTCCTGCCGCTGCATCCTTGCGAGAACGACAGCCGGACTGCGAGCGAAGCCGACGACAAATTCCGCCTGCGGAGGACGCTGGAGGCCTTTGCCGACTGTGATTTCCTCCTGATCGACACGCCCGGGGCCGACACGCACCTCTCCCGCGAGGCCCACTGCTTTGCCGACACCATCGTCACACCGCTCAATGACAGCTTCGTGGATTTCGACCTCCTGGCGCGGCTCGATCCCACGACCGGGGCCATCCGCGGCCCGAGCCTCTATGCCGAAACCGTCTGGCGGGCGCGGCAGATGCGCGAGGAGGCGGGCGTGCCCGGGACCATCGACTGGGTCGTCATGAGGAGCAGGCTTCAGGCCACCAACGCGAAGAACAAGGCCGCCATGGCCAAGAAACTCGCCGAGCTCTCCCAGCAGCTCAAATTCCGGCAGGCCCGCGGGTTCGGTGAGCGGGTGATCTACCGCGAACTCTTCTCCTACGGGATGACGCTCCTCGACCTCGGCTCGAAGGGCAGCCCGCGCAAGCTTTCCTCCATGAGCCACCTTGCCGCCCGGCAGGAACTGAGGAGCTTCCTCAGCACCCTGCGCCTCCCGCTCGGCCCGGGGACGGTGCAGGGGCCGAAAGAGCCAAAGCAGCCCGCCGCGGTGGAAGCCAAGAGGGAGGCCGCCTAAGAGGGGGAATGCTCCTTCTTGCGGCCGCACTGGCTCTTCTTCTCTGGGGTTTCCTGTGGCGGGGAGGGCGCATCGGCCCCCGGCTGCGGCGCCGGCTTCTGGTGGTTTCCATCCTGACCCTCGGGGGCGTTCTTCTCACCCAGCTCCTGCGCATGGGACCTGCGGGTCTCGTGGTGCTTCTCGTGGGTGTAGGCGTGGGCGTGAACGCCTTCCTTCGCGAGCGCGGCGAGGCGGCTGATGAGACGCCGGAGGACGCGCCCGCAAGGCCGCAGGCCCCCGCCATGGCCCGGAGCGAGGCCCTCGCCGTCCTCGGGCTCAGCGGTGAGCCGGGCCGGGACGCCATCGAGGCCGCGCACCGCCGGATGATCGTCCGCGCCCACCCCGACCAGGGCGGCTCGAACTATCTTGCGTCAAAGGTGAACGAGGCCCGCGAGGTGCTGCTTCGCAACTGACTCGTTCACTTGCGATCCGGCCCCGGCGGCGTAAGCCTGGATTGGGGAACAAAAGGAGAATATCCCATGGGACCGAATGACGAGCTCCGGAAGGTGGCAAACGCACTGATGGAAGGGTGCCGCGAGGGGCGCGAGCGGGAAAACCTCGATCGCCTCTACGCCGAGGACGCAGTCTCGGTGGAAGCCTATGACATGGCCGGACAGGGCCGCGAGGCGAGGGGCCTGGCGGCGATCAAGGCCAAGCACGACTGGTGGGAAGGGGAGATGGAGGAGATCCGCGAGGGCGCGACCAGGCCGCCGGTGGAAGGGCCGTTCTATTTCGGGGACGACCGCTTCTCGCTGATCTTCAACGTGAAAGCCCGCGAGAAGGCGAGCGGCGAGGTCCGCGAGGCCACCGAGGTCGGTACCTACCACGTCAGGGACAGCCGCATCGTGCGCGAGGAATTCTCCTACGCGATGTAAAATCGGGCATGGGTCGCGAGTTTTGTTGCCACGGACGTTCAACGGCACTAAGCCCCCGTGACGGCCTAGGGGTATAGCTCAGTTGGTAGAGCATCGGTCTCCAAAACCGAGGGTCGCGGGTTCGAGTCCTGCTGCCCCTGCCATTCCGGACCGGACAAACCGAGGATAGCCCGTGGCATCTGAAGAAGACGTCCTCCTCCGCGAGGTCGACGAAGAACTTTCCCACGATCAGTTCATGGCGACGATGCGCCGGTACCGCGTGCCTCTGGCCATAGGTGCGGTTGCGATCATCGCGGTGGTCGCAGGGATCCAGATCTTCGAGAGCCAGCGCGAAGCGAGGGCCGCCGAAGCAGCGCGCGAATACGCCGAATTGAGCTTTGCGGCCGAAAGCGAGCCCGCACCCACCCTTCTTTCCGGGTTCGCGGCGAAGAACGACACCGGCTACGCCGACCTTGCCGCCCTGCGTGCAGCATCCGCCCGCGCTGCCAGCGGCGATTACGAAAGCGCGGCCGAACTTTTCGCCAGTGTCTACGAAAGCGAGCACGCTTCCCCCGCGCTCAGGGACCTTGCCCGTATGAGAGCGGCCTACGCCATCTTCGACTGGCGCCCCGAACGCGCGGCGAGCCTTGTCAGCGGCGTCGAAACGGAGGCCTTCCGACCCTTCGCGAGCGAGATCTCCGCGGCGGCGGCGCTCGAGGCCGGCTCCTACATGGCTGCGCGGGCGGGTTTCCAAGCGCTCGCGGACAATGAGGCCGCGCCCCAGTCCCTGCGCACCCGTGCCCGCGCTCTTGCGGCCGTTGCCGACGCGGGCGAGGCGGGCGCGCCGATCTTCCCGGCCCGGGGCGATGCCGAGGCCGTCAACTTCATCGAGCAGTTCGGTGCCGAGCTCGAAGCCGCGGGGGTTCCCCTGGGCGGCGATGACGTACCCGAGCCCGCTCCCGAGAACGCGTCGGAAGCCATGTCCGACCCCGGCGCGGGCGAAGAAGGAGGCAGGTGATGCGCAAGGCTCACCTCCTCTTCGCGGCCACTCTCCTTATCGGGGGCTGTTCCATCTTTCGTGGCGACGGCAAGGCCGACGAAGACCCGTACGTCAACGCCGAGGCGGTCCTGAACACCGAGGACGTGATCCTCGCCGACCCGGTGCTCGCGGGGCAGGCGATCATCGTCCCGCCTCCCTTCAACTACGGCGACTGGCGGCAGGCCGGGGGCGAACCCGACCATGCCCTCCACCATGTTTCCCTGCCGGGTGAGCTCGAACGGCTGTGGCGGACGAAAGCCATCAGCAAGAAGGCGAAGGACGCACCAGTGACCTCGCCTCCCGTGGTGGACGACCGCTACGCCTACCTCATCGACGCGGTCGGCCGCATCGCCGCCTTCGATCTTCAGACCGGAGACGAAGTCTGGTCGCGCAGCCTCGCGCCTCAGATGGACAGCAACAAACGCAGCCGGTTCGTCTTCTGGGACCGGACCCAGCTCGCCGATCTCGGGTTCGGCGGCGGCGCGGCGGTGGTGGACGGGTCGCTCTATGTCACGAGCGGCTTCGGGTTCGTCGCGGCCCTCGACGCGGCCACGGGCGAGCTCCAGTGGCAGACCGAAGCGCCCGGCCCCGTCCGTAATCCGCCCACGGTCGCCGAGGGTCTCGTCTTCGCCGTCACCATCAGCAACGAGGTGATCGCACTCGAAGCGGAAACCGGGGAGGAGGTCTGGTCCTACCAGAGCTTCGAGGAAAGCGCCCGGGTCCTCGCATCGGCGGCTCCGGCCGTGGCTGGTGAAAGCGTCATCGTGCCCTTCTCATCCGGCGAGGTCATTTCCTTCGACGCCGCAACCGGGCGGGTGCAGTGGCAGGCGGTCATATCCCGTACCTCGCGCCTCGACGCCCTTTCGACGCTTGGCGATATCTCCGGCAGCCCGGTGGTGGACCGGGGGGCGGTCTTCGCCGTGTCCCAGTCCGGACAGATGGCGGGTATCGATTTTCGCACCGGTGCCGTCGCGTGGGAGGCGCCCGTCGGCGGTTTCCATACGCCGTGGCTTGCGGGCGAGACCCTGTTCTCGATCTCGAACCGAGGAGAGCTTTCCGCCGTCAATCGTGCCGATGGCAAGATCCGCTGGAACACGCCGCTCCCGACCTACAAGAATCCGAAAAAGCGCAAGAACCGCATCATCTGGGCAG
>CAZAFU010000071.1:9092-14513 GCA_964484475.1 uncultured Caulobacterales bacterium
GGTCATCGAGCGGATCAGGCTTTCGGCCAGAACCACGCTGCCGCCGGTGGTCGCCGACGACGTTGCCTATGTTCTCAACGAAAAGGGCCAGATCGAGGCCTATGGACCATCGACCGCGAACTGAGGCCGGCTAGCCGGGCAGCCTGAGGCTGGCGCGCAGTCCGCCCAAGCCCGGCGCCTCCCTGAGCTCGAGGCTGCCGCCATGGCGGCGGGCAATGTCCCGCTTTCCGAGCGGGCGCTGTCGAGCCGTTCGAAGGGCTGGATCGCCCGCTCGCGGTCTTCGGGCGGGATCCCCGGGCCATCATCGTCGATATGGATGAGAAGGTCGGACCCCTGCCGCTCCGCGACCATCCTGACGCGGCTTCCGTGCTGGAAGGCATTCCCGACGAGGTTGGAAAGCGCGCGCTTGAGCGCCAGCCGGTTCCCGTGGATCGCAAGCTCCTCCTCGATCTCGAGCCGCAGCTCGTTCCCGAGGCGTTTGTGGTCCTCAGCCAGCTCCCGGGCCAGCCCGTCGATCTCGATCAGCTCCCGATCCATGTCCTGGGCGCCGCGCACGAATTCGAGATAGGCGCTCAGCATTCGCTCCATCTCCTGCAGGTCGGCGGAAAGGGCGTCGCGGTCCTCGCCCTCGGGCATCATGGCGAGGGCGAGCTTCATCCGGGTCAGCGGGGTCCTCAGGTCGTGGCTGACACCGGCGAGCATCTCGGTCCGCTGGTGGAGGTAGCGCCGGATCCGCGAGCGCATGGCGAGGAAGGCGCGTCCCGCCTGCCGCACCTCCCGTGCGCCGGACGGCCTGAAGTCCGGCATCTCGTCCCCCCGCCCGAAAGCTTCCGCAGCCCGGGCGAGCCTCGTGATGGAACGCACCTGGTTGCGCATGAAGACTACGGCGACATAGCCCAGGAGGAGGCTGGTCCCGATCAGCCACAGCACGAAGAGGTGCCCGTTCTGGGCGGCGACCTGGTCGCGGGGCGTGACGAAGACGAGATAACCCCCCTCGAGCTGCACCCTGACTTCGATCTCGTTGGAATATCCCCGGGTGTTGATCCATTTCGGCTGCTCGATCACCCGGTCGAGTTCGCGTTGCAGGGTCCGGTTCGGAGCCTCGAAGAAGGAAAGCTTGTTCTGTGAGGGGATGGTCTCGCCGGGGGCCCAGCGCATGTAGAGCTGCAGGTCGCGGCGGGCCATGGCCTCCACCTCGGCGCGGGAGAGCGAGCCCGGCGGCTCCTGCCAGAGCCTGAGGACATGGCTCATCTCGCTGGCCGTCTGGCGGGTGAGGGCGCCGGTCACGTCCTCCCAGTGCCGTGCGAAGAAGATATAGGTGACCACCGCCTGCATCAGGAAGATCGGCAGGACGACGATCAGGATCGTCCGGCCCCAGAGGCTGCGTGGCGCGATGCGGCGGAGCACGGCTCAGTCCGTCATCAGGGCATAGCCGATGCCCCGCACGGTCTTGAGGTGCTGCGGAGCGCGCGGGTCGTCCTCGAGCTTGCGCCTGAGGCGCGTGACCTGGACGTCGATCGACCTGTCGAAAACGCCGAGCTCCTTCTGTGCCAGCACCGTTCGCGGGACGGCGGCGCCGGGCTTGGCTGCGAGCTTGCGAAGAAGATGCAGCTCCGCATCGGTCAGCCGCACCCGCTCGCCATCCCGCACCAGCTCGCCTCTCGCCGGATCGAAGCTGAAGGGGCCGAAGGTGATATGCGCACTGCGCGCCGGCTGCTGGGTACGGTGGAGAAGGCCCTGCAACCTCAGCAGCAGCTCGCGCGGCTCGAAAGGCTTGGCGAGGTAGTCGCTGGCGCCCGCTTCGAGGCCCTTGATCCGGTCGGCGGGCTCGCCGCGCGCCGTGAGAAGGAGAATCGGCACGGCCGATCCGGCACGCAGCCTCTGGGTCATGGAGATGCCGTCCTCGCCGGGCATCATGATGTCGATGACAAGGGCATCGAACTCGATCTGCTTGATGATCGAATCGGCAGCCTTCGCATTTTCGACCGCGGTGGCGAGAAAGCCGTTGTCCCGCAGGTAGCGTGCGAGCAGGGATCTGATTCGCTCGTCGTCATCGACCACCAGGACGTGGGGCGTATCGGATCCGGCGAGGGCATCGGAACGGCTGGTCATCGCCGGCAGGTGTAGCCCCCCGGAGGGGCGAATCACAATCCGTCAACGGAAGCTGCGTGCGGTGATGCCCCGGAGGATGTTCGCGATCCGGTCATGTTCCTCGAGGCTCACCCCATGGCAGGACGCAGGCTGGCCCGCGCAGGCGAAGACCAGGGCACGCTCCGTGCTCGGCAGGGTGCGGGCGAGATCGTCCCTGACCCCATCGGCGCCCTTCGGCGAGCGCAGGAGGAAGGCCGTGGCCGAGAGGGGGAGGGCGGCCGCAAGGGCGCCGAACTGTGAGACGGCGCGTTCGGCCGCAGCCTCGCTGCCGAAGATCACCAGGAGCGGGTCGCCCGAGGGCTCGGTAGAAACCCTTGCCGTGTCCTGGCGCTCCGGCTGGCGAGGCGCTTCGGGATCACCGGGAGCTCTGGTCTTCCCGCCCTTGAAGAGATCCCTCAGCTCCGTGAACTGGAGCGCGGGCCTGAAATC
This sequence comes from uncultured Caulobacterales bacterium, assembly GCA_964484475.1. Lineage (GTDB taxonomy): Bacteria > Pseudomonadota > Alphaproteobacteria > Caulobacterales > Parvularculaceae > Parvularcula. The sequence continues at coordinate 11,673 of CAZAFU010000071.1, forward strand.
ACGGCTGCCCGCCGGTGCCACGAGCGAGTGGTAGGCGAGGCGCTTCTCAAGGACGAAGGCAGCCATCTGCGCCGTGCTGTAGGGGCCGTAGATCCGGCCTTCGACATTCATGCACCAGTTGGCGGTTGCACCCATGTTACCCCCCTCGCGGGGTCATACCGGGTGAAAGCCACACCGAACCCATCGCGATGATACCGCACGACTTCCGCACGCTTTCGCCCAATTCTCACCCGTTCGCCAAGAGCCGGACGCAGAAGCGAGGAGATCGACGCCCCCGTCTCGGAGACGTCGATGATGGTGCAATGGGCCACTTCGCCATTGGCCCGTTCGAGAACGGTTTCCCGGCCCTGCGGAAAACGCCGCGCCCTGTTCGGCCCGTTGGTGTGGTGGAGCAGGACCATGAGCTGGTCGGCGCGAGCGACCCTTTCCGCCTTGCCGCCGCCGAGGATTAGCCCGAAACCACCCTCGTCGACGCGGATCACCTGGCCCGCCACCTGTCCGATATCGGCAACCTTGAGGGTGACGCGGTCACCGATCACCGCGCCGCGGGCCGCCGATACGCCGGCGCCCCGCACGGAAAGGTCGAGCAGCACGCCTTCGCGCTCGCCGTTGCGCGGCAGGCTGAAACGACAGGGCAGGCCGACCGGCACGCGGCGATGACGCCGTTTCTCCGACGCCTCGCCGATCTGTCCCTGGGCGGGGCCGGCAAAGGCGGAGCCCGACCTGATGAAAGAGCCCATGCGTGCGGTCCTTCGCAATTCGTTGGAGGTTGTGCTTCTTAAGCGATCGGCCTCAACAAAGGGTCAAAACGCCCCGGCGCCATTGCGGGACCGGGGCCCAGCGCCCACGTCCAGAAGCCCGGCAGACGGACCTGATCAGGAGTTGCATGACCGACAGACCATCGACCCTCCGGCGGCGCCAAGGTCTCAGCGAGGGGAACGTACCCTTCCGCGGCGGACCGATTCTCAACCTGCCGGTCCCGATCGGCGCGATCGTCTTCTGGACGGTGCTGATCAGTTTCCTCGCCTTCTTCGTGCCCTCGCCGTTCGGCAGGGGGCCGATCTTCAACGATCTCTCCTTCGTGCCGGTGCTGTTTCTCGCCGATATCGAGAACGGCAACGTTCCAGGCGCCGTGATCCCGCTTCTGTCGCACATGTTCCTGCACGGAGGTCTCGGTCACCTCGCGCTCAACATGCTGTGGCTGATGGTGTTCGGTTCCGGCATCGCCCGGCGTTTGTGCGTGGAGGGGCTGCCCGAGCACAGGGGGCGGAACATCTCGATCTTTCTGGCCTTCTATGTGGCGTGCGGGATTGCCGGGGCGCTCACCCACTTCGCGACCCATCCCCTCGACAATACGCCCATGATCGGCGCTTCGGGCGCGATCTCGGGCCTGATGGCGGGAACGTTGCGATTCGCGCTGAGGCTCTTCGTGCCCGCCGGGGCGGAGTACGGCCGCCTCGCGCCCGTCTGGGCGCGACCCGTGGTGATCGCATCTGCCGTCTATATCGGCCTCAACCTGGCGACCGGGATCTTCGAGGCCACCATGATGCAGGAGGGACCGATGATCGCATGGGAGGCCCATATCGGCGGGTATGTCTTCGGCCTTCTTGCGTTTCCGCTGTTCGACAGGCTCGCCAAGCGCCCGCCGCTGCCATTCGGTCTGGGCTGAGGGTTGCCGCCCGCTGCGCCCGGGCGCACCCTGACGATCAATGCTTCTGGGAGGTTTTTCCATGCGTGCTGGTGATATTCTGAAGGCGAAGGGGACGAAGGTCGAAAGCCTGCCGCAAACGGCGAAGCTGGGAGAGGCGATCGAGAAGCTGGCCGCGCTCAATATCGGTGCACTGCTCATCGTCGATGATGCCGGGGTTCCCTGCGGCATCATTTCGGAGAGGGACGTGGTGAGGATCCTGGCGGGGGCGCCCGCCGGCCACCGGGAGAAGCCGGTGCGCGAGGTGATGACCGGCGCCCTGATCACCTGCGCCTGTGATGATACGGTGGATGAGCTCCTCGACCGGATGACGGATCGGCGTATCCGTCACCTGCCGGTGATGGAGGAAGGCGAGCTGCGCGGCATTCTCTCGATCGGCGATGTGGTCAAGCACCGGATCCGCGAGGTGAAGGAAGAGGCCGAAGCTCTCCGATCCTACATCACCAGCCGCTGATCCAGCCGAGCCGCGCTTTCTAGGGTGATTTGACGGCCCTGGCGCGAAAAAAGTGCAGGGCTCGCGAAAAAACCCCTTGCGCATGCCGGGCCGCTTTTGCATATACGGCCTCCTCCACGGCATTGAAGCGCCGACGGGGCGACGTCTTCTGAACCTTCAGGGATCTCGCTCTCAGGTTTCGTTGCGGTTGAAGGCGGGTTAAGGCCCTCTGAATGCCGCATCGAAAAAAGCTTCAAAAAAGTCGTTGACGCGGGGCGAAGAGATGAATATCTCGCCGCTCCCTCAGGAAGAAAAGAGCGGCTTTGGCTAATCTAGTCTTTCGGAGGTCAAGAACAGAACTTCGGTTTTGTTGTTGACAGGGAGTTTCGAGATCACTATCTCGCCGCTCCCACCGGAAATCGGCGGTTCGCTTGCGGATCGAAGATCTTCCGGGTCGATCGAGAAAACTTCGGTTTTCGAGGTTGACAGGGAGCAGGGAGATGAATATCTCGCCGCTCCTTCGGGAAATCGGAGGCTTTCAAGTAAAGCCGAAGACTTCCCAAGTCGACAGAAAGTCTTTGATTTTCTTGTTGACAGGGAGTTCTGAGTAGATTAGCTCGGCGCTCTCCGGAAAGTTGGAAACGGCCTAGGTTGTTGAAAACTCTCCAAATAAATAGCTGGACTTCGGTTCGGCGGTTTG
>CAZAFU010000072.1:0-2500 GCA_964484475.1 uncultured Caulobacterales bacterium
GTCTCAGGTTCGAATCCTGATGGGTGCGCCACTCTTCGTCGTCCCTGCATTCCGCTCCTCTTTGCGCCTGATGCGCGGCTCTTCTCGTCTTTGTCAGGTGGCTTTCCATGGCGGGCCGCTGGGTGGTTTGACGGCGGAGCTAGCCTTGGGCGCTCAGGCGTTCGAGGCAGGCGAGGATGGCGTTCGGAGAGGCGGGTTTGGTGAGCCAGGCCGCGCCTTCCGCACCGGCCGGGAGCATGCCGACCCGCTGGTGGCTCGAATAGATCGCGAAGGGCACGCCCCAGGCGGTCAGTTCCTCCACGAGCCGCACGCAATTGACCGGATGGCTGTTCTCACCCCTGAGGTCGAAATCGATGATGGCGAGGTCGGGGGGCTCCTCCCCGATACTGCCGAGGGCGTCGCGCTCGTTGACGAACGGTCCCTCGACCTCGAAGCCGGCCTGCTCGCAGAGCCTCGTGAGCCACATGCCCTGCAGGGCGTCGTCCTCGGCAATCAGGAGGCGCGGAGGGTGCGCCCGTTCTTCCCAGACCGCTGGCGGCTTGGTTTCAGACATCGCAGGCCATGCCCAGGCAAGCCGGAGGAGTCACTGATCCGGAACGCCAATGGTATTCGCCAGGGCTGCCCATGCCTTCGCCTCATCGATGGAGCCGCAACTCTAGTGGAGCCGTAGATAGAGACAAGGCGGCGGCGAGGTCAAAAGAGAGAGACCGGGGCGTCCGGGCCGTTCGCCCGGCGGCGGCCCCTGTCGCGGCCCGACAAAGAGCTTCAGGCAATCGTTTCAGTTCTGTATGATAGCTTTTGCCTATACCAGCCATTTGATCGGGCGGTACGCGATCATGGTGGCTTGTGTCTTAACCCGAGTTTCCTAGGTCCACTGCGCCGGATGGCGCTAGAAGCGGTATCCGGCTTCTGGAGGACATGTGAAAAGCCATCTCGATAGCGCGCCCACGGCGCGGCACGTCCTGTCGATCGTGATGGGAATGCTTCGCGCCGAACGTAGCTTCTTCGGCCTTGGTGTCATCTACGGCATCGGGATCAGTCTCCTGTCGCTCGCAACGCCCATTGCAGTCCAGGTCCTGATCAATTCCGTCGGCTACACGGGGCTCAGGGTTCCCCTCGTGGTTCTGTCGCTCACCCTTTTCGGGCTTCTTCTTGCATCGGGTCTTCTCAACGCGCTGCGGGTTCACCTGATGGAGATCTTTGCACGGCGGTTCTACGCGAGGCTGACCTCGGAATTCGCGCTCAAGGCACTCTACGCGCAGAAGCCGTTCTTTCAGGACGATGGCCGCGGGCCGCTCTTCAACCGCTATTTCGACATCAATATCGTGCAGAAATCGGCCCCGGTCCTGGTGATCGGCGGTTTTACCGTCCTGCTCCAGGCTGCGGTCGGTTTCCTTCTCACCGCGTTCTACCACCCGCTCTTCCTGGCCTTCAACACGGTGGTGATCGTCCTGATCTGGATGATCTGGCTGATCTGGGGAGCTTCCGCGATCAGGACCTCCGTGGAACTGTCCGAGGCCAAGCACAAGACCGCCGCCTGGTTGCAGTCGCTTGCCGGCTCCAACGGGTATTTCAAGTCCGACCAGCACATCGCCTACGCCCTTCAGCAGACGGACGACGTCACTGCCCATTACGTCGATGTCCATCGCAAGCACTTCCGCCGCCACTTCTCGCAGACGGTCGCCTTCCTCATCCTCTACGCCGCTGCCAGCGCGTCGCTCCTCGGCCTTGGGGGCTGGCTGGTGATCGAGGGGCAGCTGACCCTCGGGCAGCTGGTCGCGGCGGAGCTCGTCCTGTCGGTCGCGTTCTTCGGGGTCAGCCAGCTTGGCTCCTACCTGACCTATTTCTACGATCTCTGCGCGGCCTGCGAGGAGATCGGCAGGCTCGACGAAATCGAGCAGGAAGAACCCATCGGTCGCGAGCTGCCCGCCCGCCGGGACGCGGAGCTGGTCTTCGATGGCGTGCGCGGCTCGGCAAGGGGGCGCAGCGCGGTCCTGAACCTGACCATCCCCTCTGGCGCGCAGGTCCAGGCCATTGCCCGCAGCCACGGCGTGCAGCGCCTCTTCTCGAACCTTCTCAAGCGGTTCGACGACCCGAAGAGCGGCACTCTGACGATCGGCGGCGACGATATCGCGACTGCGGACGTCCTTGCGCTTCGCCGTACGGTGATCGTGCTCGACCGGCCGACCATGGTGGAAATGCCGATGCGCTCCTACCTGAAGCTCGCCAACCCCAACGCGACATCCTCCGAGATGCTGGAGGTTCTCGCGCGGGTCGGGCTGGAGGACGCGCTCGAGGAGCTCCCGCACGGTCTCGATACGGATCTCTCATCGACCGGCTGGCCGCTTTCGATCAGCGAGACCATGCGGCTCAAGCTCGCGGCGGCAATCCTCGCCCGCCCGCGGGTCCTGATCCTGAACCAGCTCTACGACACGGTGCCGCGACCCTACCTTTGCGCGGCCCTCGAGGGGCTGAAGGCGCTCGGCGCCGAAGCCCCCAC
>CAZAFU010000072.1:2510-14506 GCA_964484475.1 uncultured Caulobacterales bacterium
GACGAGGATCTCGGCCTTGGCCATTACCTCCTCCTCGAAGCGAAGAAGCAGGCCTTCTTCGGGACGTGGGAGGGCTTCATGGAGGCCTGGAACGCGAGTGCCGAGCCGGCGCCGGTGGAGGTGTCCTGAGATGCCTTTCCGTGAGCAGCATATCCGCTACTTCAAGACGCTCGGTACGATCCGTGTGCCCCATGTGATGCGGGTGATCGCAGGCATGCTGATCGCCTCGGTCTTCACGGTGGTCGTGTTCCTGACCTTCACCCCATGGGTGCAGACCACCGCGGGCCCGGGCGTCGTGACCGCCCTCGATCCCAATGACAGGGTGCAGGAGATCAACGCCCTCGTCGGCGGGCGGATCGACCGGTGGTATGTCCGGGACGGTGCGCGCGTGAAGAAGGGCGACCCGATCATCAGGATCGCCGATAATGATCCCCAGCTTCTCGAGCGGCTCGACGCCGAACAGGTCCAGCTGCTCAACCAGCGGGACGCGGCCGCCTCCGCGCTGGCGACGGCGAGGATCGACCTCGAGCGCACCGAGAGCCTCTTCGAGGCGGGGCTTGCCGCGCGCCGGGACTTCGAACAGGCCAGGATCAGGGTGGAGGGCCTCAGGGCCGATCTCGCCTCCGCCGAGGCCGCACTCACCCGCCAGCAGGTCGACGTCTCCCGCCAGTCGCAACAGCTCATCCGTGCACCCCGCGACGGCACCATCCTGTCGCTCAATGCCGGCGATGCCGCCACCTCGATCTCCACCGGGCAGAGCGTGGCGACCTTCCAGCCCGACAACGCGAAAAGGGCGGTCGAGCTTTTCATCGACGGGCGCGACGTCGCGCTCGTGCATCCGGGCTCGCCCGTCAGCCTCGTTTTCGAAGGCTGGCCCGCAGTGCAGTTCTCCGGCTGGCCGTCGGTTGCGAGGGGAACATTCGAGGGGATCGTCCTGTCGGTCGATCCGGTGGCGCAGAGGGACGGCTCCTTCAGGGTCCTGGTGGTGGAGCCGGAGGACCCTGAAGTCCCCTGGCCTGACCGGCGCTTCATCCGCTTCGGCGCCACGGTCCGCGGGTGGGTCCTTCTGGAAACGGTTCCTCTCGGCTATGAGCTCTGGAGGCAGCTCAACAACTTCCCGCCCCGCTTTGTCGAGCGGGACGGCGAAGCCAGCATACGGGGGCCCGGCAATCCGTGAGAATCCTGACGAGCCTCTTTGCGGGCGCGATCCTTCTTGCCGGCGGGCAGGCAAACGCCCAGAAGCTGACGCCGGACGTGGTGGCACGCTCCGTGGTCGATCACTATCCGCTGGTGCTCGAGGCGCAGGCTGAACGCCGCGCTGCGCTCGCCGGACAGCTGACTGCAAGGGGCGCTTTCGACACGGTGGTGGAGACCGACGTGACGAGCCGTCTCGAGGGTTTCTACGATGGCGACTATGCCGACGTGTCGGTGCGGCGGCCATTCGGTCCTCTCGGTACGGAAGTCTATGGCGGCTACCGGATCTCCGACGGCGACTTTCCGATCTACGAGAACCAGAACTTCACCAATGAAGGGGGCGAGGCTCGGATCGGGGTCCTCTTCTCGCTCCTGCGCGACCGGATGATCGATGCCCGGCGGGCGGGGCTGATCGAGGCCGACCTCGATCTCGCCTCGGCCGAACTCGACCTCCTCCTCACCCGGGTAGAGGCCCAGGCGGAGGCGCTGACCGCCTATTGGCGATGGGTGGCGGCGGGGCAGGTCCTGACCGCCTACCAGTCGCTCCTCGACCTCGCCGAAACCCGCGACGTCGCCCTGCGCCGCGAGGTCGAGGCCGGGGCGCGGGCGGAGATCTTCCTGATCGAGAACGCCCAGAACCTCATCCGCCGCCGCGAGCTCGTCCGTCGGGCCGAGCAGGACCTCGAGCTTGCCGCGAACAGGCTGTCGCTGTTTCTCAGGAGCGATGACGGCACCCCGGTGGTGCCCTCGCGCGAGGCGTTGCCGGAGGACCCGCCCGTCGACGGCCTCGCGCCCGGCGATCTCGCCGCGATCGAGCGTGTGCTGAGGATCAGGCCCGACGTCCAGCTCCTGGAGCTCGCCCGGACCCGTGCCGAGCTCGACCGGCGCCTGGCCCGCAACGAGCTCAGGCCGCGCCTCGACGTGAAGGTGGAGGCTTCCGACGATTTCGGCGCCATCGGCCCGGGCGGCGCGTCCTTCGACCCCGGTGAGCTGAAAGCCGGCCTCCAGTTCTCGGTACCCCTCGGACGCCGTGCTGCAAAGGGCCGTATCCGCGCCGCGGACGCCGAGATCGACGCCATCGGACAAAGGGAACGCCTGCTGCGTGACCGGATCACCCAGGAGCTCAACAACATCCTCGTCACTGCGAGGACCAGCGAGGAGATCCTCGAACTCAGCCGCCAGGAAGCCGAGCAGGCCGAGATCCTCCGTCAGGCCGAGCGCCGCCGCTTCCTCAACGGCGCCAGCGACTTCTTCCTTGTCAATCTGCGCGAGCAGACCGCGGCCAACGCCAGGGTCCGGGTTGCCGAAGCCCAGCTCGAACTTGCCCGCGCCGTCCTCGCCTACAGGGCCGCCGTCTTCGATCTCGACGGCCTGATGATGAACGAAGCCGACGGAACGCTCTTCGAATAGGGCCGTTCGAGGTTGCCCCGGAGCGGGGACCGGGGGATAGCCCTTTGCGGTTTCAGGTATGCCAGCCATGATGATGACGGATCTTCTCGGCCTCGTGGGGGTCAGCCTCGTGCTTCTCGCCTATTTCCTCCTGCAGGCCGGGCGGGTCAGGGCGGACGACCTGCGCTATCCCGTGGTCAATCTCGTCGGGGCCTGCCTGATCCTCGTGTCCCTCACGCGGACCTTCAATCTGGCCTCCTTCGTCATCGAGGTGGTGTGGATCGGGATCAGTCTCTTCGGCATTGCGCGCATTCTCCTGCGGAGGCGGCGCGGGACTTGACCTCGACCTCTCATCTCTGGAGATGCGCCGGTCAAAGGAGATCCTATGCCCATCGAGCTGCACCGCGGCGACCTGCCCGAAAGTTTCGACGTGAGCGCCGCGCGTGATGGTGCCGTCGCCGTCGACAGCGAGACCCTCGGTCTCAACCCCCATCGCGACCGCCTCTGCGTGGTGCAGCTCAGTCTCGGGCACGGCGATGCGCATCTCGTGCAGCTCGGCAAGGAAGGCTATGAAGCCCCGCGCCTGAAGGCGCTGCTCGCCGACCCCTCGATCACCAAGATCTTCCACTTCGCCCGCTTCGACGTCGCGGTCTTCGAGAAGTATCTGGGTACCGCCACCCGCTCGATCTACTGTACCAAGATCGCCTCCAAGCTCTGCCGCACATACACCGACCGGCACGGCCTGAAGGACGTCGTTCGGGAGGCGGTGGGCGTCGAGCTTTCCAAGCAGCAGCAGTCTTCGGACTGGGGCGCGGAGCACCTCAGCGATGCCCAGAAGGCCTATGCGGCCTCCGATGTCCTGCACCTTCATGACGTGAAGGCCTGGATGGACGAGCGGCTGGCGAGGGAAGGGCGGCAGGCCATGGCCGAAGCCTGTTTCGCATTCCTGCCGACCCGGGCACGGCTCGATCTTGCCGGGTGGGGGGAAACGGATATCTTCGCCCACAGTTAAGGAGCTTTTCACCCTGCGATCGGTGGCCGCCCCTTTCACTTTATAGTTTCACATGCCACGTAAGCTTTGGGGACGCTCAAGGAGAAGGGGACGATGCAAGGAGGCGCCGTGGATTACGAGAACGCGCCCGACACGAGCCCTGTGGCCCTCCGGGTGAGCCGTCACACGAACCGTGTCCGCCACCTGCGTCTGGCCGTTCCGGCACTCGCCACCGGGCTTTTCCTGACCTACGCGCTGTCCGCGACCCCGCCCGAGGTGGATCGCACCTTCCTGCAGCAGTTCTCGAGCCTTCAGGACGAAAGCGAAGGCGTGAAGCTGGCGAGGCCCCGCTATGCCGGCGAGGACCTTTCGGGCCAGCCCTTCGAGATCGCCGCGACCAGCGCCACCCGTCTCAAGGCCAACGAGGACCTGATCGGCCTCGAAAGGCCCGAGGCGCGCAGGTTGGGCGAGACCGGCGAAGATGTCCGCCTGACCGCCGAGGAAGGCACTTATGACCAGCTGCGTCGGGTGATGAGCCTGTCGCGATCGGTCGAGCTGAGCCAGACCGGCGCGGGCGAAACCTTCACGCTCAGGACCGACGCTGCCGATATCGATGTGGACGAGCAGGTGATCGAGACCCGCAGCGAGATCCGCGGCGAGAGCGAAGTCGGCACGCTGCGCGCCGATCGCGGCACCCTCTACCAGAAGGACGACCGCCTGGTTCTCGAAGGCGGCGTGAAGATCAACCTGACACCCAGGAAAGCTGCGGACGAAGCCGGCAGCCCGGCCCGCCAGGGAGGCGATGTCGATGGCTAGCGGCCGCTCCCTCGCCGCTGGGCTCCTGGCCGCCGTGGCTTTGCTTTTCTCGCAAGTCCTGGCCCAGGACGGGCCGGTGGGCTTCGACCCGAACCAGCCCACCGAGATCGATGCCGCCCGCGCCGAAAGGCTGCCCGGCGGTGAGGAATGGGTGGGCGAGGGTTCGGTCCGGATCAGCCAGCCCGGGGTGGTTCTGACCGCGGATCGCATGGTGGTGCGCATCGACCCCGCCACCAACGAGATCCGCTCCGTCGAGGCGACGGGCCGGGTCCGCTATGCCAATATCGGCGGCGATGCGATCGCAGGCAACAGCGCCCGCTACGTCGCCGCCCAGAACAGTCTCGTCGTCTCGGGCGACGTGGTCCTCCTCCAGGGCCCGCAGGTCGCGACCGCGGACGAGCTGACCTACAACACCCAGACCGGGGCGATGGTGATGTCCAACCGACCCGGCGGCCGCGTGCGCGGGCTCTTCAGCCAGCAGCCGGACGCGGGCGTCTGATGGAGGGAAGCGTCGCGGCGAAGCTCGGCGAGAGCCGTGCAAACCCGGTCACGTCCAAGGGGCTGGTCGCCGAGAACCTGCAGAAGAGCTATCGCCGCCGGCGGGTGGTGAACCACGTGAACTTCAAGGTCTGCCCCGGCGAGGTCGTCGGTCTTCTCGGACCCAATGGCGCGGGCAAGACCACCTGCTTCTACATGGTGATCGGCCTGGTGCAGGCGGATGGCGGTCAGGTGCTGGTGGATGGCTATGACGTCTCCAACCTGCCCATGTACCAGCGCGCCCGGCTTGGCCTCGGCTACCTGCCGCAGGAGGCCTCGATCTTCCGCGGCATGTCGGTGGAGGAGAACATCGAGGCCGTGGCGGAGCTCGTCCACAAGAACCCGCGCAAACGCCGCGAGGTGACCGAGCAGCTCCTCGAGGAATTCTCCATCACCCATGTCAGGAAATCCGCGTCGACGGCGCTTTCGGGCGGCGAGCGCAGGCGGCTCGAGATCGCCCGCGCCCTTGCGACCGGCCCGGACTACATGCTTCTCGACGAGCCCTTCGCCGGCATCGATCCCCTTGCCATCGCCGACATCAAGTCGCTGATCGCCCAGCTGAGGGACCGGGGCCTCGGGGTGCTCATCACCGACCACAATGTCCGCGATACCCTCGACATCATCGACCGGGCCAGCGTCATCCACCAGGGCGAGGTCCTGTTCGAAGGCACCCCGGGGCAGATCGTCGCCAATGACGATGTCAGGCGCGTATACTTGGGGGAAACCTATAATCCGTAGCGTCTGACACTGGGAAAGGGTGGTGGTTCTGGGGCCGCGCCCGGTAATTGGTGGGAAGCTACGCCATGAGCATGTCAGGGCGTCTGGAGGCGCGTCAGAGCCAGCAGCTCACGATGACGCCGCAGTTGCAGCAGGCGATCAAGCTGCTGCAGCTTTCCAATATCGAACTCGCCGAATTCGTGGAGGAGAAACTCCTCGAAAACCCGTTCCTCGACGAAGGCGAGCGCCCGGGGGAGGCGTCAGCCCCGTCTTCGGCCTCCGGGGACGAGGCCATGCCCGACCGCCCGGCCGATGGCAGCGACGACCCTGCCCCCTCGCCCCGCGACAGGATCCGCGAGAGCGCGAGTTCGTTCCAGGGAGAGGACTTCGACGCAGCGGCCAATGTCAGTGCCGAGAAGAGTTTGCGGCAGGTCCTCGACGAACAGCTCACCGTGGCGCTGCGCGACCCCGTTGCCCTCGGCATCGGCCGCTACCTGATCGACACCATCGAAGACAGCGGCTACCTGACGACGCCCCTCGAACAGATCGCCGATCGCCTCGGCTGCGGGGTGCAGGAGGTGGAGGAAGTCCTCAGGGTGATCCAGGGCTTCGAGCCGTCGGGTGTCGGTGCCCGGTCGCTGGGCGAATGTCTCAGGATCCAGCTCTCCGATCACGGTACATTGACGGAGGGGATCGACCTCTTCCTCCAAAACCTGAACCTCCTCGGCCAGAACAAGCTGGCCGAACTCAAGGCGATCACGAATCTCGGGGACGAAGGGCTGCGCGATGCCGTCGCGACCATCCGCAAACTGAACCCGAAGCCGGGCCTCGCCTACGGCTCCGAGCAGGTGCAGGTCGTCATTCCCGACGTCTACGTCACGGAAAGTCCCGATGGCGGCTGGAAGGTCGAGCTCAACGCGGAAACCCTCCCGCGCGTGATCGCGAACGAGACCTACTTCACCCAGCTCTCGAAAGAAAACAAGTCCGAAGACGGAAAGAAATTCCTGCAAGAGCAGATTGCGGACGCGAACTGGCTCGTCCGCTCGCTTGATCAGCGGGCACGGACGATCCTGAAGGTCTCGGCGGAGATCGTCAGCTACCAAGACGCCTTCTTCGCCTATGGAATCCGTCACCTCAAGCCCCTCAATCTGAAGACGGTGGCCGATGCCATCGAGATGCACGAGAGCACCGTCTCCCGCGTGACGACGAACAAGTATATCCACACTCCCCGTGGCGTCTTCGAGATGAAGTACTTCTTCACCGCCGCGATCCCCTCCGCGGGCGGAGAAACCGAATATTCGGCGGAGAGCGTCAGGCACATGATCACCACGCTGATCGAGAAGGAGGATCCCAAGCACCCTCTCTCCGACGACCAGCTCGTGAGCCTTCTCGCCCAGACCGATATCGCCATTGCACGGCGCACCATCGCCAAGTACCGGCAGAGCCTCGGGATTCCCTCCTCGGTGGAGAGGAAACGGGCGGCCAGGCGCGCGTTCTAGGCGCGCGTTCAGGGCAGCCATGTCTGCACAAGCCTGCGATTGCTTTCCGATCAGCGGTATGACTGACTGGAGAGTGTGGCGCCCCGGCGCTACATCCTTGATCCGTTGAACATGCTGCGTATCAGCGAAGGAGGACTGAATGGACGTTCAGATCACCGGCAAGGGAATTGACCTCGGCGAGGCCCTTCAGGTTCATGTCCGGGAGGGGATCAGCCATGGCGTGCGGAAATATTTCGACCGCGGCGCCGAGGCCAATGTGAACTTCGGCAAGGACGGCTCGAACTTCACCACCGAAGCCACCGTCCACCTTGCATCGGGGGTCTTTCTCACCGCCAATGGCAAGGGCGGCGACGCCTATGGCGCCTTCGACCAGGCCCTTGAAAAGCTGGAGAAACGCGTCCGCCGCTACAAGCGCCGCCTGAAGGATCACCACGCCAAGGACCGTCCGCCGCTCCCCGCGGAAGTTGCCAGCTCCTACGTCATCCAGGGCCTGCCGAACGGCGCTGGCAGCGAGGACGAAGAGGAGGCGGAAGGCGACGACAACCCGCTCGTGATCGCCGAGACTCCCACGTCGCTCAGGCAGATGAGCGTGACCGACGCGGTGATGCAGCTTGATCTCAGCGAGACGCCTGTCGTGGTCTTCCGCAATGCCAAGAACGGTATCCTGTCGGTGGTCCACCGGCGCGAAGACGGGAATATCGGCTGGATCGAGGCCGGCCAGAAAGGATAAGGTCTGGTCACTTTCCAGTGAAGCTTCTAATCACTAGAAGCTGCCCCGAGACGCGACCATTATGTGGCACGTCTCGCGCACGAGGATCGTGCAAAGCCCCCGGGCCAGACCGGGGTGAGCGAAATTGAGGAGCACCCTGACGCGGTGCCAGGTAATGTTATGACCAGGTCGTTGCGGGGATTTCTGTCCCCCCAGGACATACATCTCGACCTTCCGGCGAGCTGCAAGCGTTCGGTTCTCGAACGCCTGAGCGAGCTGACGGCCGAGAAATACGGGTTCGACAGCGCCGAGGTGCTCAAACGGCTCTTGGAGCGCGAGGGGCTGGGTTCGACCGGTGTCGGCGAGGGCGTGGCGATCCCGCACACCCGCCTGGACCTCGCGCAGCTCTCCGGCATGGTGCTGCGCCTGAAAAAGCCCGTGAGCTTTGATTCCGTGGACGGTGCGCCGGTGGACATCGTCTTCCTGCTGCTCGCCCCTGAGGGTGACAGCGCGGGCCACCTGAAGGCCCTCTCGCGGGTGGCGCGGACATTCCGCCAGCCCGGTGTCCTCGATGCCCTGCGCGGCGCGGACAGCGCCGAGGCGGCCTATGCCGCGCTGGTCGCGGAGAACGATGCCGAAGCCGCCTGAGCGGCTTCCGGCCCGTCTCGAGACTTACGACAAGCCTCAGTGCACGCTGAAGGGCGTCAGCTCGTGCTGGCGCGCGGCAGCGAAAGCGATCTCGCGGTCGCTCATCAGCGCGATGCGACTGCCATCGTCGGCGTAAAGAGCATAGAGGACGCTGTCATCGTCGAAGGAGTACCTGGCGTCGAGTTCCCGCTCGATGTCCTCGCGAACGTCCCGTGCGAGGACTTCGCGGACATAGCAGATGCTGCGGTCGTTCTGCGTGAAGTCGAGATTCATCCTGACTACCCTCCTGCCTTAGGTGCCCGGTAGATCCCCGCCTCATGCGAGGACGCTACCCGCAGGGTCGTCCGCGACCGGTAAACAACCTCTTAACCTGCCGCTCAGCCCCACCTTGCCCCGATGGGTCCAGACTGCCCTTGAAGTGCTAACATAACACTTCCGTGAACGCTCGCAACCTCGCCTACATGACAACCAGGAAGATCACGATCCCGAGGAGAATCCGGTAGATGACAAAGGGCGTGAAGGTGAATCGCTCCGATGCCTTGAGGAAAAGATTGATCGCGACCAGCGCGGCAACGAAGGAAAAGGAGGCGACCAGCGCGGCGGTGGTCCAGGCCTCCATGGCCCCTTCGGAGACGAGGTTGTAACCGGCATAGAGCCCCGACGCCCCGATGGCGGGAATCGCGAGCAGCATCGAGAACTTCGCCGCATCCCGCCGCTCATAGCCCAAGAAGCGCGCCGCGGTGATGGTGATCCCCGAACGCGAGGTCCCCGGGATCAGGGCCAGGCCCTGTGCCACGCCTATGAAGAGCGCCGCGGGAAAACGGTCGATCATTCCCTCCTTGAGCTCGGGCCGGCGGTCCGCAAACCACAGGAGAATGCCGAACCCGATGCTCGCCCAGGCGATCACGACCGGATCGCGCAGGCGGTCCGCAAGCCCGGAGAGCGCCACGACGGTCGCCATGAGGAGAAAGGGGATCGTCGCGACGACGATGACTTCGAAGAGCCGCCGCTCCGCACTCGGCCTGCGCCTGAGGCTGTCCACCCCGCCCGAAAGAAGCTTTCCGACGTCTTCGCGGAAATAGAGGATCACCGCGAACAGCGTTCCCACATGGGCCGCAACGTCCACCACCGGTCCCTGGTCCTCGAACCCGTCGATCAGCGCCGAGGGCAGGATGAGGTGAGCTGAGGAACTGATCGGCAGAAATTCGGTCACACCCTGGATGATCGCGAGGATGAGTATCTCGATGAGGCCCATGATGTGTCCGGATGGCTGACGAGGCGTTCACTGCCTTCCAACCTCCCATGGGTTAGGAATGAGTTTGCAGGCAAGGGGTCAATGCGAAATGGGCGGCCGGTTCTTCGTGGGTTGTGTCTTCGGTCTGGCGTTCCTGGCCCTCGCCGGATGCGCGACGAAGCCGCCCAAGGGGTATGAAAGCCCGGTCGCGGGCGATCTCACCTCCCATTACGGCGCGCGGGCGAGGGGCTTCCACCACGGCGTCGATATCGCCGCGCCGAAGGGGACGAGGGTTCGCGCCGCCCGGGGCGGGAAGGTGGTCTATCGGGGGCGCCAGCGCGGTTTCGGGCGGCTGGTCATCATCGACCACGGCGATGGCATCCAGAGCTATTACGCCCACCTGTCGCGCTTCGCGACGCGCAAGGGGCACCGGGTGAAACGAGGCGAGGTCATCGGGCGGGTCGGCAAGTCCGGTCGTGCCAGCGGGCACCACCTGCATTTCGAGCTGCGTCGCAACGGCCATTCGGTGAACCCCGAAGGCTATGTGCCGTTCTGAGGTTCAGGCAGCGCCAGCCGCGCGCGGGATGTCCGACTGCATGAAGGCGGTGATCTGCGGCACCGAGCGTTTGCCATCGCGGTAGCCGAGCTCGATCAGGTCACCGACATATCCGGGCTCGAAGGCGAGGTAGCTCGGTAGCAGGTAAGGCGGCTGGAGCGCGCCGATCGCACGGAGCAGGAGCCTCAGGCTGCGCGGGACTTCGCGGATATGCCGTCCTGCGAAGTCGCGGATGTCCTCGCTGGGCCTGACCATGTGGTGGGCGATGACGTTGAGCGGGATGTCCCGGCGCCGCTCCTCGCTCACCGCGGCGAGGGTCGTGTTGATCCGCATCAACCGCTCGACGTCCTGGTCGAGATTGTCGTTGAAGATGATGTCCAGCATCTGCCCGCCAAGGTCCCCGACGCTCGGATAGGGCGGGTCGGCAGGGGTCGCGGGCTCACCGTCGGGCACCCCGTCGCGGGCCGCGATGAGCAGGAGCCGGTCACATCCCAGATGGATCGCCGGGCTCAGCGGGGCGGTCTGCCTCAGCGCGCCGTCGCCATACCAGCTCGCGCCGATCTTCCGTGCCGGGAATATGCCGGGCAGGGCCGCCGAGGCGAGGACATGCCGGCAGCCGATCTCGGCCGTGATGCCGGCCCGCCTCGACCGGCTCCAGGCGCCAAGGGGCGGGGCCCCGTGGAAGAAGGTCACCGACTGGCCCTGACCATAGGAGGACGCGGTGACCGCAAGGGCCCTCAGATAGTCCCGATCGACCATCTCCGCGATACGGGAGAAATCCACCTCCGCCTCGAGGAGCCTCTCGAGCGGCCCGGTATCGAGGAGCGAGGGAGGGACCTTCACCCCGGCCCATCTCAGGCCCGGCCCCGCACCCCAGCCGAGCATGCGCCCGAACAGGGGAACCGGATCGGTGACGAAGACCGAAGCTGAACGCAAGGACCGCCAGAGGGCTTCGAGCTTGCCCGCTGCCGCGCCAAAATCATCGGCCCCCTCGGCGAGGACCACCGCATTGATCGCCCCGACCGAAACCCCGGTGATGACGGGGAAGGGAATGGGACCGGGCATCGCCTCGGCAAGGGCCTTGATCACACCCACCTGGTAGGCGCCGCGCGCGCCGCCGCCCGAGAGGACGAGCGCTGAAGTGGCACCGCTGCACGTTGGAGGTGTGTTGGCCGGCATCATCGGGAGCATCCTGCGACGCAAGCCTTGAGGCAAGGTTGCGAAAGGGCAATTGACCCGGGCGCGGGAACACGTATCGATCCGCCGCGATGCGGGATTTCCGTCCAGTCTTCCTCGTGATGGGTCTTT
This sequence comes from uncultured Caulobacterales bacterium, assembly GCA_964484475.1. GTDB lineage: Bacteria > Pseudomonadota > Alphaproteobacteria > Caulobacterales > Parvularculaceae > Parvularcula. Next base: position 14,109 of record CAZAFU010000072.1, read on the forward strand.
TCGTGGCCGCCCTCGGCGCGACCATGCTGATCCCTGCCTTGACCGACCTTCTTTCGGAAGGCCCCGGCACACGGGCGGACTTCCTCGCCTTCCTGGTCAGTGCCTTGATCTGCATGACGGTGGGCGGGGGCCTCGCCGCCTCCTGCTGGTGCAAGATCGAAAACCTCAACACCCGCCAGGGTTTCCTTCTCACCACCGGGAGCTGGGTCGCCCTTGTCTGCGCCGCGGCCCTGCCACTGACCATCGGGGAGGGCGGGCTGTCCGTCACCGATGCCTTCTTCGAGGCGATGTCGGGCCTGACCACCACCGGTTCGACCGTCGTGGTCGGCCTCGATACCCGCCCGCCGGGGTTTCTCCTCTGGCGCTCGATGCTGCAATGGTTCGGCGGCGTGGGCGTG
>CAZAFU010000073.1:0-14462 GCA_964484475.1 uncultured Caulobacterales bacterium
GCACGCTGACCAACTGGGAAACCGTGTCCGGCTCGATCAAGCGGCTCGCGGAAATCGAGGAGACCCTCGAATCCGGTGGCAAGTCCTTCACCAAGAAGGAACAGCTCAACATGCAGCGCGAGCTGGAGAAGCTGAACCTTTCTCTCGGCGGTATCCGCGAGATGGGTGGCCTGCCCGACCTGATGTTCGTGATTGACGTCAACAAGGAGCAGATCGCCATCAAGGAAGCCCAGAAGCTGGGCATCCCCGTGGTCGCGGTCGTCGACACCAACTGCTCGCCCGAAGGCGTCCAGTTCGTCATCCCCGGTAACGACGACGCTTCGCGCGCCATCAGCCTCTACACCAACCTGGTGGCCGATGCGGTCATCGACGGTCTCGGTGCCGCTGCGGTGGCCTCTGGCGAAGACCTCGGCGAACTCGAGGAACTGGCCACCGAGGCTCTTGCGGAAGAGGGCGAGCCCACCACCGCCGCGGAGGCCTCTGCCGAAGAGACCCTCGAGCAGTCGAACCCTGAAGGCGAGAAGGCCGAAGACCCCGCCAACGCTGGCTGACGGTGTCTCGAACGAGATCTGGATGACGGGGCCTCCGGGCCCCGTTTTTCGTGTCAGCCTTCGATGGCCGACTGCATCGCCCTGAAGATCTGCGTGCCCCAGGAGCGGCTGCGGTCGGTATAGACCTCGCGGCCGGCCTGCGCCGCCGCCTTGAGCTTGAGCGATACCGTCGGATCGAGAACGGCTTCCTTCAGGGCGCAGAAGAGACCGTCGGGATTGTCCACGTCGTAGATCAGGGTGCTGTCCCTGGCTGTCGTCGGGCAGACGGAACTCGCGACGGCCGGGCGTCCGAGCATGTGCGCTTCGAGCAGGACCCTCGGCTGGCCTTCGATATGGTCGCGCCGTGTCGGACAGACGATCAGGGAGGCCCTGTCGATCTCGCGCCTGACCCCCCGGCGGTCCACCCAGCCATGGGTCTCGACCCAGCCCTCGGCACCGCTCTCGGCGATGCGGCGGCGCAGGAGATCGAGATCGGAACCCCCGCCGACATAGGACAGGGTGAGTTCCGGGCATTCGCGTTTCAGCCTGATCGCCGCGGCGAGGAGCTCGTGGGGGCCCTTGTGATCGTTCATCCGGCCCATGAAGAGGAGGCGGGGCACCCTCGGAACAGGGGTCGGCCTTGGCAGGACCTTCTCCGGCGTCTGGGCGAGGGCAAGGTGAATGGGCAGGTCGCCGACGAGCTGGCGGAGCTGGTCCGCGCCCACTTCGGAGACGGAGACAGCCGCATCGGCCTTGCCACGACCGAGAAGCTGGAGCGGGGCCAGGCGGGCCCGCTCTTTCCACGAAGGGTTCTTTCGATCGGGCTGCCAGAGATTGATATGCTGGCTCCTGATGACCCGGCCCGGCAGCGCCCTTGCGAGGGGCCACGCCAGTCCCCCGCCGATGATGGTGAAATCGGGCTCGAACCTCTCGAAGCCGGCGGCGAGAGCGCGGGTCCAGTTGGCGGTCCGTCGGGCGTTATCGATCAAGCCACCGCCGGGGCCCGGGACGGTGAGCTTCCTCGCGTAGAACGACCCGACCTGCCGCGTCTCGGAGCGCAGGTTGAAGTCGAGAGCGAAGACCTCGGCTCCCAGCGCATCGGCCAGGTCGAGAAGCTGGAGACCGTAGGGAATGCTGAAGGCGCGGGGCGGCGAGCCCCGGCTCCATGCATCGAGTGCGGAGTCGAAATCAACGATGGCGGAGTAGTAGCCGATCCGGAGCGGGCGTTGGGATCCTTCCAGCGCCTTCCTCAGGAACTGGCCGACTTCATCCTGCCGGAGTGCAAGCGAGCCGAAGCGTCCTTGAAGAAGGTCAAGGGTTTCAGGCCTTTCCGCGACCAGAGGCTGGCTGTCATTCGCCGGCACGAGCGGGTTCCATGGCTGCACGCGCGGATAAGGTAGCTGCCGAGTCATAAGAATCGCTCAATTCACGGGCTTCGTCTTGACAAGAAACCCGCGGTGAGGGTCTAGCGCTCCCGACCGAACTGCTTTTTTGGCGGATGCGCACAGCCCGCCCCCTCAGGAGGATCTCAATGGCTCAAATTACCGCTGCGATGGTGAAGGACCTGCGCGACAAGACCGGCGCTGGCATGATGGACAGCAAGAAGGCGCTGGTGGAAACCAATGGCGACGTCGAAGCCGCCGTCGACTGGCTCCGTACCAAGGGTCTCGCCAAGGCGGCCAAGAAGGCCGGCCGCACGGCTGCCGACGGCCTTGTCGCTTATGCTCTCGACGGCACCAAGGGCGTCCTCGTCGAAGTGAACGCCGAAACCGATTTCGTCGCCCGCAACGAGACCTTCCAGAACATGGTCCGCTCGATTGCCGACACCGCCCTGACGGTGGATGGCGACACCGACAAGCTGCGCGCCACCAAGTACCCGGGTTCCGAGAAGAACGTAGACGAGTTCATCGCCGAAATGGTCGGCCAGATCGGCGAGAACATGGCCCTGCGCCGCTCGGAGGGCATCTCGGTGAGCGAAGGGATCGTCGTTCCCTACCTGCACACCCAGATCACCGACCGCGCCGGCAAGATCGGTGTCCTCGTCGCGCTCGAGACCAGCGGCAACGCATCCGCGCTCGAAGGCATCGGCAAGCAGATCGCGATGCACGTCGCCGCGGCCCGGCCCCAGGCCCTGAACGTCGATGGCCTCGATCAGGCCGTGGTGCAGCGCGAGAAGGACGTCCTGTCCGAACAGGCGCGCGCGTCGGGTAAGCCGGACAACATCATCGAGAAGATGGTCGAGGGCCGGATCCGCAAGTTCTACGAGGAAAGCGTCCTGCTCGAGCAGATCTTCGTCATCGACGGCGAAACCAAGATCAAGGACGTGGTCAAGAATGCCTCGAAAGACGCCGGTGCCGACGTGACGCTCAAGGGCTATGTCCGCTTCGAACTCGGCGAAGGCATCGAGAAGCAGGAAGACGACTTCGCCGCGGAAGTCGCAAGCCTCTCCAAGGGCTGATGGCCGGGATCACCTGAATGCGAGCCCTCCGGACCCGTTCCGGGGGGCTTTTTTGACCCTGACAACCTGCACCCGGCATGGTCAGTCGCTCCCCGATCTGCTAGCCGGACGTCACAACGGAGACCCCCCATGCCAGAGCCGCTTTTCCGCCGCGTCCTCCTCAAGGTATCGGGGGAGGCATTGATGGGCGACCGGGAGTTCGGCATCGACCTCGATACGGTCGAGCGGATCGCGGGCGAGGTGAAGGCCGCGACGGAACTCGGGGTCGAAGTCTGTCTCGTCGTCGGTGGCGGCAATATCTTCCGCGGACTGTCGATGGCTGCACGGGGAATGGAAAGGGCGGGCGCTGATTACATGGGCATGCTCGCCACGGTGATGAATGCCCTCGCCGTGCAGAATTCGCTCGAAGCCATCGGTGTCGATACGCGCGTGCTTTCCGCCATCGAGATGCAGTCGATCTGCGAGCCCTACATCCGCCGTCGGGCGATCCGGCATCTCGAAAAGGGCAGGGTGGTGATCTTTGCCGGCGGTACGGGCAATCCCTTCTTCACCACCGACACCGGCGCTGCCCTTCGCGCCGCGGAAATGGGTTGCGAGGCCCTTTTCAAGGGAACCCAGGTCGACGGCATCTATTCCGCAGACCCGAAGAAGGATCCGAATGCGGAGCGCTACGACCGGATCACCTATCGCGACATCCTCACCCAGGACCTCCAGGTGATGGACCAGGCCGCGGTCAGCCTGACCCGGGAGAACGGCATTCCCATCGTTGTCTTCAGTCTCAAGGACGGGATCGTCGGAGCCCTGACGGGACAGGGTTCCTACACCATCGTCGAGGCGGACTGAGCCCCCGATGACGTCTCCACTCGTCACCGCCGACGAGCTGTTGCGAGACGACAAGGACGCATTCCGCTTCGTCGATGGCAGCTGGTTCCTCGGCGAGCCGGGTCAGGGCGAGCGGTCCTTTGCCCTCGAACACATCCCCGGCGCCGTTCATTTTCCGCTCGATGAGGTTTGCGACCACGAAAGCGACCTGCCTCACATGCTTCCGAGCACTGAGGTCTTCGCCGCGTGGGCTGGTCGAAACGGGCTCACCGAAAACGACCGCATCATCGTCTACGACGTGCAGGGCGTGAGTTCCTCGCCGCGCGTATGGTGGACCTTCCTGGTCTTCGCAGCCGCCGATGTCCGTGTCCTCAATGGCGGATTGCCGGCCTGGAAAGCCGCCGGCGGGGAGGTGACGAACGTCACATCCGCGCCCGAACCCCGGGCTTTCAACGCCTCCCTGAGGTCCGGGCTCGTCGCCGACCTCGGATGGATGCAGCAGTGTTCGGAGGGTAGTGGCCTCATCCTCGATGCGCGCTCCCGGGGACGTTTTTCGGGCGAGGACCCGGAGCCGCGCGCGGGACTTCCCTCGGGACACATGCCGAACTCCGCCAACGTTCCGTTCACCGATCTTCTCGAAGGCGGGAAGATGAAACCCCCGGCCGCACTGCACCGGCGTTTCGCGGAGGCCGGCGTCACCGAAGACAGGCGGATCGTCACCAGCTGCGGCTCAGGCGTGACGGCGGCGGTTCTTGCCCTTGGCCTTGTCGAGGCCGGGTTCCCGATGCCGAAGCTCTATGACGGCTCATGGGCGGAATGGGCGTCGGCGCCGGGAAACACGATCCTCAGGCACTGATCACGCGGGTCGTGAGCGCCCGGCGGAAAACTGCCCCACTTCCGATAGGAATAAGCTATGCCCATTGCCCGGGATGAAAGGTCAGTCCAAATGGGAAGTACGCGAGAGGCGAGCCCTTTCCCACCGCCGACCCTCCCCCGCCCAGCCCAGGCGGAAGGCTCAGGTCTCTCGCGTCACCGATGCGGAAGGAGACTGATCCATGTTTGGTACTGCGATAGCCTTCTTGGTGATGCTCCTTCTCGCATATGTTCCTGGAGCGGCGGCGCACCCGGCCGGTATCCCCGTGCCGGTATCGCTGGAAAGCAAGGGTGTGCCGCCCCTTCCATACGAGATTGCCGAAGAGGACCGCCGCCGGACCATGCGGCCTGACAGGCAGGCCGGGGCAGGTCGGACGTTCCCGCTGGCGTACGATCCTGCGATCGGTGACCGGATGCTTGTGGTGCCCGTTCACGATCCTCTTTCGGCTTCCTACGACGTGATCAAGCCCGAGTTCCGTCCCGGCGGCCCTTCGACGGAGATGCGCGCCTACCGGCTCGGCGCGTTCTGAACCCCCCGAGGCGCTGGCCGCCTCCTTCCTCTGGACCAAAAGGCGAACATCGGTCATACCCTCGTCAGGTAGGACGAGGGCATACCCATGCGCGGCGACAGGCGCCCGGTCTCCCCGACGGAGCTCAGCCAGCTCGCCCGGTGCGAGCAGCAGGTGCTGTTCGACCGCCGTTTCGGCGTGCGCCGCTCCAGCAATTGGCAGAAGCGGGCGGGCGAGGGGCAGGCCGTCCACCGGAGCCTCCACCGTGAGGTGACAAGCTCCCGCGAAGGGCGGAGGAAACCCATGCTGATCGCAGTCATACTGGTCCTTGTCGTTCTTGCGCTGTTCCTCCTCCTTGGAAGGAGCGAGGGCGCCGAGCTCGACCGGCTTCTCCCGCCTGAACTCGAGGGCGCAGAACTCTGGCAGAGCGAGACCAGCCTTGTCCGCAAGAAGCCCGTGCACATCCGCGGGCGGCCCGACGAGGTCTGGATCAAGAACGGCCGCCGCTACATCGTCGAGACCAAGAGCCGGGCGGGCGGCGTCTTCGAAGGCGACCGGATGCAGCTGGCGGCCTATGCCTACCTTCTGCGCGAAACCGATGGTCCCGCGCTTGCGTCTCACGCCTTCGTCCGGTTCACGGGCGGGGGCATTTCGTTCTCGAAGGTGAAGCTGCGCGACGACGAAGCGGTCGTGGAGGCCCACAGGCGGTTCCAGAAACTCACCGCCGGCCGCACGGAGGCGAGGCTGGCCAAAGCACCGGCGATCTGCGCAGGATGCGGCCACAAGGAGCAGTGCCCCGATCCGAAGACGCAGCGTCTTTCCTAATTCGCGGGGCCCGCTATAAGCCCGGCTTCAGAAGGATTCGAGGATAACCCATGAGTGACGGACCTGATTTCAAGAAGCTCGAGGAACGCATGGACGGTGCGCTTGCCGCGCTGAAGAGCGAGTTCGCCGGCCTGCGGTCAGGCCGGGCCTCCGCCCAGCTTCTGGAGCCCGTCGTCGTCACCGCCTACGGCTCCGAGATGCCGATCAACCAAGTGGGCAACGTTTCGGTGTCCGACGCGCGCACCCTGACCGTCAGTGTCTGGGACAAGGGCCTGGTCGGGGCCGTCGAGAAGGGCATCCGCAACTCGGGCTTGGGCCTCAACCCGGTGACCGATGGCCAGACCGTTCGCGTGCCGCTTCCTCCTATGACCGAGGAGCGCCGCAAGGAACTCGCCAAGATGGTCGGCAAGTACGGTGAAAGCGCCAAGGTCGCAATCCGCAACGTTCGCCGCGACGGCATGGACGACATCAAGAACGCCAAGGACGTCCCCGAGGACGACCAGAAGAAGATGCAGGAACGCGTCCAGAAACTCACCGATGAGAAGGTGAAGAAAATCGACGAGCTGCAGGCGGCTAAAGAAGAAGAAATCATGCAGGTCTAAGGCTCGCGCCGACTGCAGATATCCGGCTGAAGGAGGAGCGATGCTCGCGGCCAAGGTGCATAAGCGTGACACCGCTTCGGCCGAAGAACGGCCCGCGGTCCCTCCCCAGCATGTCGCCATCATCATGGACGGCAACGGGCGCTGGGCGACGAGGGCCGGCCTCTCGCGGCTCGAAGGCCACCGCGCAGGCGTCGAAGCCGCGCGCCGCGCGGTCAGGGCGGCACGGGACGAGGGGGTGAAGATCGTCACTCTCTACAGCTTCTCCACCGAAAACTGGTCGCGACCCGACTGGGAGGTCCGCCACCTTCTCGGCCTCTTGCGCCGCTTCTTTGCCGAGGACCTGCAGGAGCTCGCAAGCGAGGGCGTGAAGGTCCGTATCCTCGGTGACCACGGCAGCCTTCCGCCCGACCTCAAGAAGCTCGTCATCGACGCCGAGAGCATGACCCGTCACAACAGCGATTTCCTGTTGCAGGTCGCCTTCAACTACGGCGGTCGTGACGAGATCGTCCGCGCCGTCAGCAAGGTCGCCGAAAGGGTGGCCAGGGGCGAGTTGAGGGCCGAGGACATCCGTCAGGAGCACCTTTCGGACGAGCTCGACACCGCGGGCGTTCCCGATCCCGACATGGTCATCCGGACCAGCGGGGAATGCCGGATCTCGAATTTCCTGCTGTGGCAGGCGGCCTATTCCGAACTCGTCTTTCTCGACTGCTTCTGGCCGGACTTCGGCCGCAAGGAACTGCGCGCCGCGATCGAGGATTTCCATCGGCGCGATCGCCGCTATGGCGGGCGCAATGGCGAGGTGAACGCCGCGCAGTGAGCGTCAGCGGTGCAGGGGTGGAGAGGACGGGGGGCAGGAACCTGATCCCACGGATCCTGACTGCCGCCTTCCTGATCCCGCTCACCCTCGCCTCAATCTTTCTCGGCGGACGGATCTACGCAGGCGTGATCGCCGCGATGACCATCTTCCTCGTCTTCGAATGGACCCGGATGGTGGACGGGGCGGAGTTCTCGCGCGGGTTCTACGTCCTCTCGGCGACAGCGGCACTCGCCGCCTATTTCGCAGCAGGCGGGATGCCGCTCCTGGCGCTGTCGGCGGTCGTTCTCGGCGGCATCGTGGCCACGCTCCTCGAATGGCCGAAGGACAACCCGCAGAGCTGGGCGATGGTCGGCGCGCTCTACATCATCGTGCCCGCGGTCGCGGCCCTGTGGCTGCGCCGGGACGCGCAAGGCGGGGAATATCTCACCTTCCTCCTCTTCGCATGCGTCTGGGCGGCGGACAGCGCGGCATTCCTCGTCGGCAATCTTGTCGGCGGCCCGAAACTCGCGCCCCGCATCTCGCCGCAGAAGACCTGGTCGGGGGCCGTGGGGGCCGTGATCGGCTCGGCACTCGCCGCGGAGGGCGTTGCGAGGCTGGCGCCCGGCGAGACCATTCCCGGCTTCGGCCTCGGGATCGTTCTGGGGGTCGCCTGCATCCTCGGCGACCTTATCGAGAGCCTCGCCAAGCGGCGCTACGGGATGAAGGATACGGGCGGGGCGTTTCCGGGCCATGGCGGTGTCCTCGACCGTCTCGACGGTTTTCTCTTTGCTGTCCTTGCCCTTTCGGTCGTCGTTCTTTTCGGGCAACACGCCCGCTACGGTTAAGCGAAGGAAGTGCAGGGGATGCTCAAACGGCGTGCGACGATCCTGGGGGCGACCGGCTCGGTGGGGCAGACGACCCTCAAGCTGATCCATGCGGCCAATGCCGCTCGCGACGCCGAGATCGAGGTGGTCGCGGTCACTGCCAACACGAAGGTGGACGAGCTGGTGGACGCCGCCGTCACCTCGGGTGCCCGCTTCGCCGCCATCGCCAATCCCCATGCCGGCGAAGAGCTGGCGGCCCGGCTCGTCGGTACCGGGATCAAGTCCGGGGCCGGGGCGGAGGCCGTGATCGAGGCAGCGATGATGGATGCCGACTGGGTCATGGCGGCGATCATGGGCGCCGCCGGGATCAGGCCCCTTCTCGCTGCGGCGGAGAGGGGCGCGAACATCGCGTTCGCGAACAAGGAATGCCTGGTCTGCGCGGGCGACGCGGTCCTCGCGGCCATGCGGAAGGGCGGCGGCAAGCTGCTGCCGGTGGACAGCGAGCACAACGCCATCTTCCAGGTCTTCGATGACGAGCGGCCCCACCGCGTCAGGCGGCTGATCCTCACCGCGAGCGGCGGGCCTTTCCGTGACAGGGACCCCGGTACCCTCGGGGCGGTGACGCCGGAGGAGGCCGTGGCCCACCCCAACTGGTCCATGGGGGCGAAGATCTCCGTCGATTCCGCCACCATGATGAACAAGGGGCTCGAGCGGATCGAAGCCGCCTATCTCTTCCCGGTCCCGAAGGAGAAGATCGAGATCGTGGTTCACCCCCAGTCGGTGATCCACAGCCTCGTCGATTACGTGGACGGTTCCATGCTGGCCCAGCTCGGCTCGCCGGACATGACGATCCCCGTGGCCTCGGCCCTCGCCTGGCCCGACCGGATCGCGACGCCCGCCAAGCCGCTCGACCTGACCGAGGTGGCGCGCATGGACTTCTTCCCGGCCGACGAGACCCGGTTCCCGGCCCTCAAGCTCGCCCGCGAAAGTCTCGACGAGGGGGGGCTCTCCACCTGCGTCCTCAACGCCGCCAACGAGGTCGCTGTCGCGGCCTTTCTCAAGGGTCACCTCGGCTTTCTGGACATTGCCGGTGTCACCGAACATTGTCTCGAAAACGTGAGGTCGAACCACGGCAGCACGGAACTCGAGAGCGTTCTCGCTACCGACAAGCTTGCCCGGGAAGCTGCCTGGGCGCGGGTCGAAGCGCTCTCGCAAACGGGGTAATGGGCGAATGCTCGACGCTTTTCTGGGCAACATGGCGACGGTGATCGTCAGCCTCTTGTCCTTTCTGGTGATGCTGCCGCTGATCGTGTTCATCCACGAACTCGGCCACTTCCAGACCGGCAGGCTCTTCGGGATCAGGATCGATGCCTTCTCGATCGGCTTCGGGCCGACGATCAGGGCGTGGTCGGACCGGCACGGCACGATCTGGAAGCTCTGCGCCATCCCGCTTGGCGGCTACGTGAAGTTCTTCGGCGACGCGAACGCAGCCTCGGCGGGCACCGCTCCGGAGAATGCCACCGGGACCACCCAGTTCGGCAGCGAGCGGGAGCGTCTCGAGAACGCTCTCAGCGAAAAGGACAAGCGCGACTGCTTCCACTTCCGCCCGGTCTGGCAGCGCGCTGCGGTGGTCGCGGCGGGACCGATGGCGAATTTCGTCCTAGCAGCGTTCCTCCTGGCCGCGATCCTGATGGCCTTCGGGCGCCTGACCGTCGAGCCGGTGGTGGGCCAGGTGATCGAAGACAGTGCCGCGGCGGAAGCCGGTTTCGAGCCCGGTGACCGCATCCTCGCCCTCAACGGCGCGACCGTCCGGAGCTTCGACACCATGGCGTCGCGTGTGAAGCTTTCCTCCGGCGACGAACTCACCTTCCGGATCGAGCGGGACGGGGAGACCCTCGAGCTCGAGGCCACCCCTCGACGGGTGACCCAGACTGACGGGTTCGGCAACACCATCGAAGCGGGACAGCTCGGGATCAGTGCCGATCCGCGCTATGTCACCCGCACCCGCTTCGGTCCGCTCCAGGCGGGGGTGGAGGGGGTCCGCGAAGTGGGCCGGATCATCGGAATGACCGCCCGCTACTTTTCTCGCCTCGTCACCCTGCGCGAAGACCCGAGCCAGATCGGTGGTCCGGTGAGGATCGCCCAGTTTGCAGGACAGGCCGCCAGTTCAGGCTTCCAGCCCGCAGATGACGTGAGTATCTGGGACCGGATCGCGACCAGCGGCGCGAATTTCTTCCAGGTCGCGGCCCTGATTTCCATCTCGGTCGGTTTCCTCAACCTGCTCCCCGTTCCGGTGCTCGACGGCGGCCATCTCTTGTTCTACGGCTACGAAGCCGTGGCGGGGAGGCCGATGAACGAGACGGTCCAGGCGGGACTTTTCCGCTTGGGACTTGCGGTCGTCGGGTCACTCATCGTTTTCGTACTGATCAATGACGTTCTGCACCTCATGCAGAGCTAAAGTCGCGAGGAACTTCATGTCCTTAGCTTCTCTCCGCGTGTCGATGCGGACGATGCTTCTTACGGCGGCCGTGTCCGCGCTGGCGAGCGCGGCCTGGGCCCAGCAGCCCGCAGGCGGCCAGCCGGCTGTGGTCGAGGAGTTCTCCCCCCTGGTCCGTGAGGTGCAGATTCGCGGGAACCAGCGGATCGAGGCCCAGACCGTCGCATCCTACCTGCCGATCGAGGCGGGAATGCAGATCGGCCAGCTGGACATCGACAACGCGCTGAAGTCGCTTTTCGCCACCGGTCTGTTCGAGGACGCGACGATCCTCTTCGATCCCCGGCAGGGCGTCCTCGAGGTGACCGTCGAAGAGAACCCGATCGTCAACCGGGTTATCTTCACCGGCAACAAGAGAACCGACGAGGACAAGTTCACGGAAGAGATCCAGCTCGCTCCCCGTTCGGTCTATACCCGCGCGAAGGTGCAGGCCGATGCCCAGCGGATCATCGAGGTCTATCGCCGCTCAGGCCGCTTCGGCGCCACCGTCATTCCCAAGATCGAGCGGCTGGAGCAGAACCGCGTCGACGTCATCTTCGACATCGACGAGGGCCCCAAGACCGGCATCAAGTCGGTCAACTTCATCGGCAACGAGGCGTTCACCGACCGCGAGCTCAGGGGCGCGATCCTCACCGCGCCGAGCCGGTGGTGGAACATCCTCGAGAGCAATGACAACTACGACCCCGACCGTCTCGAATACGAGCGCGAGCTTCTCCGTCAGTATTACAGCCAGCGCGGCTACGCCGATTTCTCGGTCGTCTCCGCCGTCGCCGAGCTGACCCCGGACAAGAAGAATTTCATCGTCACCTTCACCGTGGACGAGGGCGAGGAGTACGAGTTCGGCAATATCGACGTGAACACCACGCTCTCGAAGCTGCCGGGTTCCGCCCTGCGCGCGAGGGTGCCGATCCGTCAGGGTACGACCTTCAACTCCGAACTGATCGAGAAGGCCGAGGAGAGCCTTACCTTCGCCACTGGCATCGCGGGCTACGCCTTCGTGGACGTGAACCCGCAGCTCACCCGCAATCCCGAGACGAAGACGGTGGATATCACCTTCAACGTCAACGAGGGCCCGCGGGTCTATGTCGAAGAGATCAACATCAACGGCAACACCCAGACCCTCGACCACGTCATCAGGCGGGAGATGCGGCTGGTGGAAGGCGATGCCTTCAACCGCGTGCTGATCGACCGGTCCGAACGCCGGATCAAGGGCCTCGGTTTCTTCTCCGAGGTCGCCATCGAGGAAGAGCCGGGGACCGCGCCTGACCGTTCCGTCCTCAATGTGAACGTCGAGGAGCAGTCGACCGGCAGCTTCCAGGTCGGCGGCGGCGTCAGCTCCAACGACAACTTCATCTTCAATATCTCCGTGGAGCAGCGCAACCTTCTGGGGCGGGGGCAATACGTGCTCCTCGACCTCCAGGCGGCCCAGCGGACCAACCGCGCGCGGCTGTCGATCACCGAGCCCTATTTCCTCGGGCGGCGGCTCAGGGCCGGTGCGAGCGTCTTCGTCAACTCCACCGACTTCGAGGAGGCAGGTTTCGTCTCCGAGACCTACGGCACGAACTTCAATATCGGCTTCCCGGCCTCCGAATACGCGCAGCTCCTGATCAATTACGGCCTCCGCTTCGACAAGCTCGAGCTGACCCAGTCGATCTTCTTCGACGGCGTGGACGAGAATGGCCTGCCGGTCTTCAACGACAGCACCGAACTGGTCGATCCGACCGATTTCACCCAGATCCTCGCCCCGACGACGGATTCCGCGGGCAACGATATCCGCGGTGTTCTGCGTACCGATCGCTGTAACATCGTGGCGCTGCAGCGGGACCTCAACTGCGACCGGAACGGTGAGTTCATCACCTCCCAGATCGGCTACACCCTGAGGATCGACCGGACCAACGACCCGATCGTACCCTCCCGCGGGTGGGACGTCACGCTGTCCCAGTCCTTCGCGGGCGTGGGCGGTGACGTGAACTATCACCGCACGACCGCGAGAGCGAGCTACTACCACCCGCTGCCGCTCAAGTTGATCGGTGCGCTGAAGTTCAATGGCGGCTATATCGACAGCTTCAATGATGACGGTGTGCGGACCAATGACCGCTTCTTCCTCGGCGGGAACCGTGGCTTCCGCGGCTTCGACGTCGCGGGCGTCGGGCCGCGCCTCTTCGGCAACTCCTCCAACTCGCGGCTGCGCACCCGTGGGCAGGCCGTGGGCGCGCGTGCCTACGCAATCGGCACGGCCGAAGCCCTGCTTCCGCTCCCGATCCCCGACTCGCTCAATCTGAGGACCTCCCTTTTCGTCGATGCCGGCTATGTGGGCCTGACCAACGAGAGGGATCAGGAGCTCTTCAACGTCGATGGTTCCCGTGCGAACTTCTTCGGCGATCCGTTCCCGATCGACCTCGTGGTCCAGGACCCCGACACCGGGCAGTTCACCGACGCGGCGCAGCCCTTCCTGGACGATCCGCTGCAGGACGACTTCGCCCCCCGCGTGGTGGCGGGGCTCAGCCTCAACTGGAACTCGCCGTTCGGTCCGATCCAGATCGATATTTCTGAGGCCTTCGTCAGGGAGGAGTATGACCGGGCGCAAAGCTTCCGCTTCTCCGCGGGCGGCAGCTTTTAGCAGAGGCACGGTTCTCGCATGTCTTGCGGGGGCCACGTCTGGCTTGAAAACTCGAAAGATTGGCCAGATCGCGTAGATTTCTGCGGAACGATTTGGCAAAGGGCAGAAAACCCCAAGCAGGGGCAAGGGATAGCTTTATGAACTTCTTCCGTCACTTTGCGGTGCTCTTCGCCGCTTCGACCATGCTTCTCGCAGGCGGCCAGGCGGCTGCGCAGCGAGGCGGTCCGGTCATCCTGTTCCTCGACCAGCAGAAGGTCGTCAGCGAAAGCAAGGCCGGCCAGTCCATCGACACCCAGCTCCGCTCGCTGGCCGAGCAGGTTTCCGGCGAGCTCCAGCAGAAGGAGGTCGAGCTCCAGAATGAGAGCCAGGCCCTCCAGGCGAACAAGGACAGCCTCTCCAAGGACGATTTCGCAAAGCGCTACAATGCCCTGCTGCAGAAGGCGCGCGGTCTCGAGCAGCTCAAGCAGATCCGCCAGACCGAGCTCCAGCAGGCCCGGGCGCAGGCGATCTCCGATCTTGCCGAGGCGTGGGACCCGATTGCCAAGGATCTCTTCCAGAAGCGGCGCGGTACCGTCCTGCTCGAGCGGCAGGCCGTGCTCGAAGCCAATGAAAGCCAGGATATCACCGATGAGGTGCTGAAGCAGCTCGACCGCAAGATCGCGACGGTTCAGGTGGTCAAACCCGACCTTCAGGCCCAGCTCGCTGCCGCCTACCAGGCGCAGCAACAGCAGGCGAACCAGGCCGCCAACCAGTAAGGCGCGCCTGTTCTCGAGGCAGGTGGGCGGGGCCTGAGGGTCCCGCCTTTTTTCTGGAGCACCCCCCGTGATGACCTTTCCCGACCCCCGCTTCTATCACAGCCGCGGCCCGCTGACCGGCGAGGAAGCCGCCACCATCGCGGGCGCTTCCGCTGTCAGGGGCGGTCACGAGAGGTTCTCGACCGTCGCTTCCGCGAGCCGGGGGGGCGAAGATGCCATTGTCTTCGCCGAGAAGTCGGCCGAGGGGCTGCCCCCTGCCAAGGCGATCATCGTGGGTGAGGGAAAGGCCGAGGCACTCGGGGACGGGCCTGCCATCGTGCTGGAGGCCCGCTCACCCAAACTCGCCTTTGCGGC
>CAZAFU010000074.1:0-14214 GCA_964484475.1 uncultured Caulobacterales bacterium
CGCAGAGCGGCGATGCCCTCGTGGCGATCGGTGTCACCCGGGGCCATCTTGGACAGTCCCTCTACATCCGCAATCTCTTCGGGATCGAGGAGGGCGCACCGCCCGCCGTCGATCTTGCTCTGGAAGCCAAGACCGGTGCCTTCATCCGCCGCATGATCGCCGAAGGCCGGCCGAGCGCCGTCCACGACGTCTCGGACGGGGGCCTTCTGGTCGCCGCCGCGGAGATGGCCATGGGCGCCGGGATCGGTCTCGCCCTGTCGACACCAGTCAGCGACCGCAGGGCCGCGTTCTGGTTCGGCGAGGACCAGGCACGGTTCCTGCTCGCCGTACCCGCCGAGACCGCGGACAACCTCGTCCTGAAGGCCGCCATGGACGGGCTTCAGGCGAGCCGCCTCGGGATCTTCGGCGGTGAACGGATCATCATCGACGGCAGCGAAGAGATTGCCGTCACGGAGCTCGCCTCCACCCACGAAGCCACCCTCCCCGACCTGTTCAGACGCGAAGAGGAACGCCTGATGCCGATGAAAGAGAGCGAAATCCGCGAGATGCTGGAAACGGCCATGCCCGACGCCGAGATCGAGATCGAGGACCTGGCCGGTGACGGCGACCACTACCGTGCGCGGGTCGTCTCCTCGGCCTTCAACGGGCTGAACCGGGTGCAGCAGCACCAACTCGTCTACCGCGCCCTCGGCGGCAAGATGGGCGACACCCTTCACGCCCTCGCCCTCGAGACCCAGGCGAAGGGCTGACTAAGCGGAGGGGCACCCCTCCGCCCGAAGACTGGTCACACGCCGTGCTTGGGCTAGACTGGCTCAGTACCTGACGGAACATGGCGGGCCGTACCGATGAAATCAGCCGCAGCAGAGATCGGGCGTGACGCCCTGGTCGAGGATATCTTCGGTCTCAACCTCCGCGGCCTCGCCACCATCCGCGATGCCTTCATCAGGCCCCAGCGGGTCGCCGGGGCGGCGCGCAGCATCGACTTTCTCGGCGTCTACACGCCGCCGATCCGGGTCCTTTTCTTCCTCCTGACACTGACCTCGATCCTCCGTTTTCTCTGGGGCGACGAGAACGGGTTCTTCGCGCAGATGCTGGCCGAGCAGATCGCCGCGGTCGACGAAGAGAAGAAGCTCTCCCGCGAGAATATCGAGCTCGCCGTCAACACGCATCTGGCGAGTTATGCGGCCGCCCTTCCCTTCACATGGCTCGCTGCCCAGGGGTTTGCGGCCTACGTCCTGAAACTCTGGGGACGGGGGGTCGGCTACGTGCTGCGGCTGAGGCTTCACATGCTGACGCTGATCCCCAGCATGGTCCTCGGCCTTTTCACGCTGATCGCGATGGCCGCCATCGGCGAGAGGAGCGGAGCAACCGCCTACCTGATGATTTCCGCTCTCAGCATGCTGATCATAGCGGCAACGGATTTCGTCACGGCAGCGAGGCTGCTGCCGGCAACGACCTTTTCGAGGCGGCTCGGCAAGGCGGCCCTCTTCAGCGTCGTCGTTCAGGTCCTGACCATCATCTCCTCGACGGCCACTTCCGCCGGGGCGAGTTTCATCGCCTTCGAAACGGTGCTCGGCTCCTAGGGTTTCAAGGTCTCGTAGAAGAGCTTGTCCCCGCGCCGGACCAGGATCTGGACCGGGCCGGTGTGGGAATCGCGCAGCCGCCTGAGATGCGCCCCGATGGTCTCGACGCTTTCCGCCTCGTCCCATCCGATCTCGAGGATCACGTCGCCGGGCCGCAGCGACGTCGCTCCCATATGATGGGCGACACCGGTGACGACGACCCCCTGGAGCCCCGAAGGCAGGTCGAAGCGCCGCGCCACGTCGGCCGAGACGGTCTGCAACTCGAGCCCGGCCAGTTCGACCTCGGGCTCGATCGGATCGGCGAGCCCGGCCACCCGCTGCTCGCGCGTGATCAGGGTCACTGTCACCCGCTGCCGCTTGCCGCCACGATTGACGAGCACCGGCAGGGGCTCACCCACCGGGGCATCGGCGATCTGCTGGGTGAGATCGCGTCGCCCCCTCACCCTGCGGCCATTGAACGCGATGATCACGTCCCCGGACTGGAGCCCGGCGCGCGCGGCGGGACCGTCATCGAAGGCGATCCCGGTGACCAGAGCGCCGTGATGCGGGCCAAGGCCGAGCCGCACCTGCGTCCCGGGGTCCACGTCATCGAGGAAGGCGCCCAGATAGCCGCGGCTGGTCTTGCCGAAGGCTGCGAGCTGGCGAACCACGTTCTCGGCGATCTGCGAAGGGATCGCGAAACCGACCCCGTTCGATCCGCCGGACTGGCTGAAGATCACCGTATTGACGCCGATCACCCGGCCCCGCCCGTCGAACAGCGGCCCGCCCGAATTTCCCTTGTTGATGGCCGCGTCGGTCTGGATGAAGTTGTCGTAGAGCCCCGCGCCGATATCACGCCGCTGGCCCGAAACGATGCCCGCCGAAACCGAGCTGCCGAGGCCGAAGGGGTTGCCGATGGCAAGGACCCATTCGCCGACGCGCAGCGACTGGCTGTCGCCGAAACTCAGCGCCTCGAAGCGCCGGTCCGCATCGATCTTGAGAAGCGCAAGGTCGGTCTCGACATCGGTCCCGCGCACCGTGACGGGATACTGGCTGCCGTCGGCGAAGATGACCACGATGTCCCGCTCGCCGTCGATCACGTGATGGTTGGTCACCACCAGTCCGTCGCTGCTGACTACGAAGCCCGATCCGAGGGCCTTGGGCTCGCCGCCCGCGCTCAGCCCCTGCTCGGGCCGGGTGGAAACGTTCACCACCGACGGGAGAACCTCCTCGACGATCTCGACGAAATCGGGATGGGCATGGGCAGGCGGGGCGAAGGCCATGCCAAAGGCGACAAGAGCCAGCCAGAGAATGAGAACACGCTTCATCAAGGACCCCCCTGTCTTCGATGTCACGTTAGCCCGAAAATCTTACCCATAAAACCCACGCGAGCGGTGCCCCTTGTCGTCCGCCCCAAGGCGACGTACATCCCGTGCGAAATTCTGAGCTTTCGGGGCGGGGTGGAAGTCCCCACCGGCGGTGATCAGGGAGGTCAATCCTGCCCTGTCAGCCCGCGAGCCGAAGCTGCCCTTTCGGGCGGCGGACGCAGGAGCTGGTGAGAATCCAGCGCCGACGGTCATAGTCCGGATGGTAGAAAGCTTCATCGGCGGAAAGCCCGGCTCGCGCCTTGCGCGGCTCGCCTGGCTTTCCGGCATTCGGTCCGCCCTGCTGGCCTGTCCGGCCCGGGGGCGTATGCGAAGGCATTCCGGTGTCCGCCCCCAACGCTCTTGGTCGAAGACGAGGTGCCGTGGCGGACGAACGCTACATGCGACGCGCGATAGAGCTGGCCAGGCGGGCGGAGGGGTTCACCAGCCCCAACCCGATGGTGGGCTGCGTTCTGGTGCGCGACGACGCCGTCGTCGGCGAGGGCTACCACCTGCGCCCGGGCGAAGAGCACGCCGAAGCCATGGCGCTGCGGCTGGCCGGGGGAAAGGGGCGCGGCGCCACTGCCTATGTCACCCTCGAGCCCTGCAATCATTACGGCCGGACCCCGCCCTGCTCGCGCGGGCTGATCGAGGCCGGCGTTGCCGGGGTCGTCTACGGTCACGAGGACCCCAACCGGCTCGCGGCCGGGGGCGCCGCTGCCCTGCGGGCCGCCGGGATCGAAGCCGAGGGCGGCTTCCTGCGTCCGCTCTGCCGCGACCTGATCAGGCCATGGCTTCACAGCCTGACCAGCGACCGGCCATGGGTGACCGCCAAGCTCGCCATGTCCCTTGACGGCTATACCGCGTTGCCGAGCGGGGAATCGAAATGGATCACCGGGCCCGGTGCCCGCGATCACGGCCACCGGCTGCGCCAGCGGACGGGAGCCATCATGGTCGGTGTCGGCACCGTTCTCGCGGACGATCCGGCCCTCGATCCGCGCCTCGACCATGTCGAGACCGCCCCTTCGGTCAAGGTGGTCTTCGACAGCCGCCTGCGGACACCTCAGAACGCCAAGCTCCTCGCCTCCCCCGGACCGGTCCTGATCGCAGGACATGAGGAACACGCCGACGAAACGAACCGCAAGGCCCTCGAAGCGGCCGGGGCGGAAGTCCTCCTCCTGCCTGGAGAAGGCGGCCAGCCCGATCTTGGCGCCCTGCTCCGTGAGCTCAAACGGCGCCAGATCATCGACGTGATGATCGAGGGTGGCGGGCGCCTTTTGGGGCGGGCGTCCGATTTCGGGGTCATCGACGAGGTCTGGGCCTTCATTGCCCCTGTCATCCTCGGCGGCGGCCAGAGGGCGGTGGCGGGACAGGGCCTCGCCCGCCTTGCAGACGTCCATCGCCTGAGGACGGTGGAAACAAGAAGCTTCGGCCGGGACAGCTTCATCCGCGCTGTCAGGGAGGACGACTGATGTTCACAGGACTGATCGAAGAGATCGGCGAGGTTCTCGCCCTCGAAAGCACCCAAGAGGGAACGGACCTCGTCGTGCGGGGACCTGTCACCTCCGAAGGGGTGAAGCTCGGCGACTCGATCGCGGTCCAGGGCGTATGCCTCACCGTGACCCGGTTCGAAGGGCCTGCGATGCGGTTCGGCCTTGCGCCCGAAACCCTGCGCCGGACGAGCCTCGGGATCCTGAAGGAAGGCGATGGCGTCAACCTCGAGCGCGCCTGCCTGCCCACGACCAGGCTCGGCGGCCACTATGTCCAGGGCCACGTGGACGGCACCGGCAAATTGCGTTCGGTGCAGGAAGATGGCGATGCCCTCTGGGTGACGATCGAAGCGCCGAGGGAGCTCCTCACCTACATCGTCGAGAAGGCCTATGTCGCGATCGACGGCACGTCCCTGACGGTGACGGCGGTCGATGACAGCTCCTTCTCGGTCATGCTGGTCCGCCATACCCAGCCGCTCATCACCCTACCGAAGAAATCGCCTGGCGACCCGGTCAATCTTGAGGTCGACATCATGGCGAAGTTTGCAGAAAAGATTATCAGGGAACGGAAGTTATGAATGGTTTCGTAAGTGTGCAGAAGGCCATCGAAGCCTTCCGCAAGGGCGAGTTCGTGATCATCGCCGATGACGAGGGACGCGAGAACGAGGGCGATCTCGTGATCGCCGCGGAATTCTGCGACGCAAAGGCGGTCAATTTCATGATCCGCGAGGGACGCGGGCTTGTCTGCTGCTCCCTCGATCACAGGATCATCGAACGGCTCGGCCTCGACCTGATGGTCCCGCCCGAGGAGAACCGCTCGGGCTTCGGGACCGGCTTTACCGTTTCGGTCGAGGCGGCCGAAGGTGTGACCACCGGCATCTCCGCCCCCGACCGGGCCCGGACGATCGCGGTCCTGATCGACCCGAAGAGCGGTCCGCAGGATCTTGCCAGGCCCGGTCACATGTTCCCCCTGAGGGCCCATCCCCAAGGCCTCATGGCCCGTGGCGGGCAGACCGAGGCCTCCGTCGAGCTTGCCAGGCTTGCGGGCCTGCGCCCGGGCGCGGTGATCTGCGAGATCATCAACGATGACGGGACCATGGCCCGCCGGCCCGACCTCGAAGCCTTCTCCGAGAAGCACGGCATTCCCATCACCACCACCGAAGCGTTGCGCCAGCACCTGGCCGCCAGCGCCCAGGCTGCGGAGTAAGCGCCGATGAAACGGATCGAAGCGCCGGCAGACGGCAAGGGCCTCAAGGTTCTCATCATCGATACGGCGTGGAACGACTTCATCGTCAGCCGCCTGCTCGAGGGCGCGGCTGCTGCCCTCAGGAAGCATGGCGTAGCGAATGACGATATCCACCACGTCCAGGTCCCCGGTGCCTTCGAGGTGCCGCTGGCCGCGAAGACGGCAGCGGCGAGCGGCCGTTATGACGCGGTCGTCGCTCTTGGCTGCGTGATCAGGGGTGCGACCAGCCATTACGATTTCGTCGCCGGCGAAGCAGCGAAGGGCATCGCGAAAGTGGGGCTCGATACCGGTGTCCCTGTCGTCTTCGGCATACTGACCACGGAAACCATCGAGCAGGCCATCGAGCGTGCCGGCGTGAAGCTCGGCAACAAGGGGGCGGAAGCCGCCTCCGTCGCCGTCGAAATGGTCCGCACACTCCAAGCCATCAAGGAAGGCTGAGCCATGACAGAGCGCCCCTCCCGCGAAGAAGCGGAAGCCGCCGTCCGCGTCCTTCTCGCCTATGTCGGTGACAATCCCGACCGCGAAGGCCTGATCGACACCCCCAAGCGGTTCGTGAAAGCCTATGACGACTGGTTCAAGGGCTACCGCGAGGACCCCGAGGAAATCCTTTCACGGACCTTCGAGGAGGTCGAAGGCTATGACGACATCGTCCTGCTCAAGGACATCAAGGTCGAAAGCCACTGCGAGCACCATGTCGCGCCGATCCTGGGCGTTGCGCACGTCGCCTACATCCCGAGCGGCCGGGTCGTCGGCCTGTCGAAGATCGCGCGTCTCGTGGATGCCTTCGCCCGCCGCCTCAAGAGCCAGGAGATCCTCAACGAGCAGATCGCCCGGACCATGGAGAAGGTGTTGAAACCAAGGGGCGTGGCCGTGATCATCGACGCCACCCACCAGTGCATCTCGACCAGGGGAACGCACAAGGACGATGTCTCCTGCGTCACCCGCACGTTCCTCGGCGATTTCAAGACCGACCCCAGGGCCGAACGCCGGCTCATGGCGCTGATCGGGAACCGCTGACCTTCAGGGCACCAGTTCCTGCATCCGCTTCGCAAGCGCCTCCGGCATGCGCCGGGGGCGGCCATCGAGGGTGATCACGGCGACGGTCACTTCGCCTGACGCCAGGAGTTCCTCGCCGCGGAAGATCTTCTGATCAAAGACCATCTTCGCGCCGCGGGCATGGGTGATCTGCGTCTCGACCGTGATGATGTCGTCCAGTTTCGCAGGACGCCGGTAGGCGATCTCCAGCTTCGAGACCGCGAACGTGCAGGGGTCTTCCGCCTCCATCAACGCCGAAAGGTCGGAGAACGCCGTCCTCAGCGCTTCGGTCCGGCCCCGTTCGAAATACTTCACGTAATTGGCGTGATAGACGATCCCGGTCACATCGGTATCTTCGAAATAGATTCTGAAATCGATGCGGTGGGCCATCAGAAGAGCTCCGGGTCACGACGTTTGGGTGTCAGGCCGAGATGGCGGTAGGCCCGCTCGGTGAGGAGCCGCCCCCTCGGTGTTCTCTGCAGGAAACCCTGTTGCAGGAGGAAGGGCTCGATCACGTCCTCGATCGCATCGCGGCCTTCGGAAAGGCTTGCGGCCAGGGTCTCGACCCCGACGGGGCCACCCGCGAAATTCTCGGCGATCGTCAGCAGGTAGCGCCGGTCGAGCATGTCGAGCCCGGCTTCGTCGACATCGAGCCTCGCCAGCGCCTTGGCGGCCATCGCCCGATCGATCAGCCCCTCGCCCTCGACGCTTGCAACGTCCCTGACCCGCCGCAGGAGGCGCCCTGTCACCCGCGGGGTCCCGCGGCTGCGCCGGGCGATCTCCATCGCCCCGTCGGGGGTGATCCCTGTACTAAGTTTCCGTGCTCCGCGGGCGACGATATCGGCAAGGTCCTCCGGTGCGTAGAAATCGAGGCGCAGGGGAATGCCGAACCTGTCCAGAAGCGGTTTGGTCAGGAGCCCCGAACGGGTGGTCGCCCCGACCAGGGTGAAACGCGGCAGGTCGATCTTCACCGAGCGGGCCGACGGCCCCTCGCCGATGATGAGGTCGAGATGGAAGTCCTCCATCGCAGGGTAGAGGATCTCCTCGACCGCGGGAGTGAGGCGGTGGATCTCGTCGATGAAGAGGACATCATTGGCCTCGAGGCCGGTGAGGAGAGCCGCAAGGTCCCCGGCCTTCGAGATGACCGGTCCCGAGGTCGCACGGAAGCCGACACCGAGTTCGTTGGCGACGATCTGCGCAAGCGTGGTCTTGCCGAGGCCGGGGGGGCCGAAGAAGAGCACGTGATCCATGGCCTCCGCCCGGCCCCGCGCCGCCTCGATGAAGACCGAGAGATTGTCCTTGACGCTCGGCTGGCCGACGAAGTCCTTCAGCCTCTTCGGCCTCAGTGCCGGGTCGTCATCGGCGGACTGGCGTTCTGGCTCGGTGATGCGCTCGTCGCTCATTTGGGCGCCAGGAGCTTGAGGGCCGCCATGATCAGGCTGTCGAGGGTTTGCTCGTCGGACGTCCTCGCGTCGGCCACCGCCGCGCGCGCCGCGGTTTCGTCATAGCCCAGGTTCTTGAGGGCGGAGACGGCATCATAGGCAATCCCGCCCGGCTGCGGGGCGGGGTCCGCCGTGTCCGGCAGCGTCAGGGGAGCACGGCCTGCGTAGATGCCGGCGGTCTTGTCCTTCAGCTCGGTGACGATCCGTGTGGCAAGCTTCGGCCCGACCCCCTGCGCACGTGCCACCGCGGCCTTGTCGCCGAGGGTGATCGCATCGAGAAGGGCACCCGGTTTGAGCACCTGGAGGATGGCGAGCGCCGCTTTCGCGCCGACCCCCTGCACCGATTGCAGCAGCCTGAAGCAGCGTCGCTCGTCCTCGGTCTCGAAGGCGACGAGGCGGATATAGGTCTCCGCCACGAGCGTTTCGACCGCCACCGCCGCCTCGCTGCCCACCTCGAGCCTCTGAAGGAGGCGCGGCACTGCGCCGACCTCGTAACCGACGCCGCCAGCTTCGATGATGGCGGTCTCGGCACTGACGCTCAGGACACGTCCACGAAGATGCCCGATCATGATGCTGTCGCCATCAGCTTGCGCGCCCGCCGCTGGAAGGCATGACAGAGGGCCACGGCGAGGGCATCGGCCGCGTCGGGTGTCTCGGCCCGGCTGTGCGGCAGGAGGTGCGAGACCATGGCCGCGATCTGGCGTTTGTCGGCGTGGCCCGCGCCCACCACGGATTTCTTGATCTGGTTCGCGGCATATTCCGCCACCGGAACACCCTGCCGAGCCGGCGCGAGGAGGCACACGCCCCTCGCCTGCCCCAGCTTCAGCGCGGAACGGGGATCGGAATTGACGAAGGTCTCCTCCACCGCCGCCTCGTGGGGCCGGTGCGCCTCGACGAGTGCGCAAAGGGCTTCGTCCAGCACGCAGAGTCTTTCGGCGAGGCTTCCCCTGACCGGCGGCGAAATGGTTCCCGAACCGACGAACGAAACCCTGCTGCCGCTCGCGGTGACGAGACCCCATCCGCAATGGCGCAGGCCGGGATCGATGCCGAGAATGAGGACAGGCTCTGCCAAGGGACCACCTTTGTTCTCCTCCCTCATTCTATAGTCCGGCCCGCGGTTCAAGCCCCGGAGAGGTGTCGCGCGATCCGGAACGGAGTGAGGGGCCGGGGTCTTCGTCATTCATATCCAAGGAGGATCATCATGCCCGACGAGAAAGAAAAGCCACTCGAAAAGGACGAGCGGCTCGATGAAGGCCTCGACGAGACGTTCCCCGCCAGTGATCCGCCGGCACCGGTCCGCGAACCCCAACCGGCGGAGAAGAAAAAGTAGTCTTCGGCCTCAGGCTTTCGCCGTCAGGGCCCCTGCGAACGCCCTGACGGCGGCTGGCGCGCCCTCGGGGTGGTTCCAGATGGCCCCCGAGACGGCGAGGTAGTCCGCGCCGGCCTCGATCATTTCCCTGGCCTTCGGTGGCGTGATACCGCCGATAGCCACCGCGGGCAGCGTCGCCATGGCCTGCCACCGGGTCAGGATTTCGGCCTCGGCCCGGTGTTCGACGGTCTTGGTCGTGGTCGGGAAGAAGGCGCCGAAAGCCACATAGTCCGCGCCTGCTTCCCCTGCCTCCATCGCAAGGTGGATGGAGCCATGGCAGGTCACGCCAATATCCTTGCCCGCCCCGAGGAGGCTTCGTGCCTCCGCAACCGTGCCGTCGGCCTGGCCGAGATGCACGCCATCGGCCCCTGCCCTCTTCGCAAGGTCCGCCCTGTCATTGATCAGGAAACCGATGCCATAGCGCCCGCAGACCGGCATCAGCATGTCGGCCGCCCGCAGCACGTCCTCGTCGGTCACGTCCTTGAGCCGCAATTGCAGGCAGGCGGCCTCCGCCGGCGTGCCGAGACCGGCATCGAGGGCCGCGCCGAGGGTATTGGCGAAGCCCTGGAGGTCTGCAATCTGTGGCGGGGTGATGAGGTAGAGACTGGGTTCTGTCATGCGGCCTGCGGCTGGACCAGGGCGAGAAGTCGCTCCTGGGGTAGTGCCGCATAGACCGGGTCAGTGACGATGTTCAATTCCTCGCGCACCTCGCGCAGGGGGCGGTCGAGCATGCCGATGAAATCCGCCTTCATCAGGTCTTCCATCCGCTCGCCCATCAGGCGCGCATTGGTCATGACCTTGAAGACCGGAAGCTCGGGCGCCTCGGACTTGACCCGGAAACTGCCAAGCGCCGCGAGATACCTGATGCCCCGGTTGCCGGTGATCCGGCAGGTGGTGTTGAGGAGCGCAAGCTCGCCGAGGCTGTCCCGGCCATAGCCCGACAGGATGTGATACATGTCGTGGGTGAGGTTCAGGAACCAGATGAATGCGGCCCATTCGGGATAGGCGCGCTCGAACTCGGTGCTGATGCAGCCTTCCTCGACATAGGCCTCGTACACCCCATTGGTGTTGAGGTTCTCGCGGTCCATGAAATCGGCATAGGTCCGGCCAACGGTTCCCACCGGCAGCCCGCGCAGGCGATCACGGTCGTCGAGGGCACGCAGGAGGGCGTTCGGATCGTCCTTCACGAGGAGATCACCGTTCGGCCCTTCCATGAAGCGGTAGAAGGTCGGTTGCAGCGACGTACCGTTGAGATTCACCGAGAAATCGAAGACGTGCTGCGTCTCCTCCTTGTTGCGCATCAGCCGTCCGAAGGCGAGCAGCGCCTTGTCAGGCCGGATGGGCAGGGCAGGGGGAATCATCGCGTCGGTAACGTGCATGGCAGACCTCCAACCTTCCCTATGTCGGTCCTCGTGACCGATCCGTCCATCCGAAGACTATCGATCATGATTATGGTGCCGGTCTATGTGTTGCGCACGGGCCTTAAATAACGGTGCCTGGGAGACGGCGATCCGTGCCTCGGAGATGGCAGCCCTGAAGCTCACGGGGTCCTGAAGGGGATGGGTCCACATGGGGCTGCCGCCGGAGCCGTTGATCTCGAGCTTGCCGTAGTCGAACAGCCGGGCGACGACGTCCTGCTGAAGGTTGACGTTCTCGAGCGAGGCAAGCGGGATCTCGTTGGTGTAGCGGGTGAAGACACCATGCTTCGAGATCAGCCTCTGGTCCGTCACCGCGAACTCCGTGGTCTGCATGTAGATCTGAAGGAGGAGGAAGACGAGGATGCCCGCGCCGCTCGCGATCAGCGCGAACGCCGCGACCGGCACCGTCGCGACACCGGTGATGACGAGATAGAAGAAAAGGAAAAGCGGCGCTGCCCCGATCAGGAGCAGCACCGCCCATGCAAAGACTCTCAGGAGAAGCGGGAAAGGCGCAATGAGCACGATACGCTCGTGCTCGGGCAGGCTTTTCCTGACGTAGCTCAGCCCGCGTTCTCCATGCTGGAGGACCATGCGCCCTGCTGGGCGAGGCCGTTCATCCGCGCCCGGTGGTCGAAGGCATCCTGGGCGGCGGGGACATTGTCCGCCTTCCCGCCCCAGTTCTCGAGCGCCGAAGCCTGGAGCGCGCGGCCATAGGAGAAGCTGAGCGCCCAGGGGAGCTCCTTGCCATAGGCCTTGTTCATCAGGTTGAGGTTCTCGGTCGCCTGAAGCTCGGACTGACCGCCCGAGAGGAAGACGATGCCTGGCACCGCCGAGGGGACCGCATTGTGGAAGCAGCGCACTGTCTTCTCGGCGATTTCTTCGGCCGAAGCCTGTTTGCCGGATTTCTTGCCGGCGATGACCATGTTCGGCTTGAGGATCGTCCCTTCGAGCTTCACGCCTGCGTAGTAGAGCTGCTGGTAGAGTTCCTTGAGACCCCACTCCGTCACCCGGTAACAGGTGTCGATGTCGTGGTCGCCGTCCATCAGGACCTCGGGCTCCACGATCGGCACGATGCGCTGCTCCTGGCAGAGGGCCGCGTAGCGCGCGAGGGCGTGCATGTTGGCAAGAATGCAGTCATAGGAAGGCCTGGAGCCATCCCTGGCAATGTCGATCACCGCACGCCACTTGGCAAAGCGGGCGCCGAGGCCGTGATATTCCTTCAGCCTGTCGCGCAGGCCATCGAGACCTTCGGTGACGGTCTCGTCCTCGTGAAAGGCGAAGGGTTTGGCGCCCTTGTCGACCTTGATGCCGGGGATCGAGCCTGCCTGTTCGATCAGCTTGACCAGGGGCGTGCCGTCCGCAGCCTTCTGCCGGATGGTCTCATCGAAGAGGATGACGCCGGAGATATGGTCCTTCATCGCCTTCTCGGTACGGAAGAGAAGCTCGCGGTAGTCACGGCGTGCGTCCTCGGTGCTCTCCACACCGATCGAGTCGAAGCGCTTCTTGATGGTGCCGGTGGATTCGTCGGCGGCGAGAATCCCCTTGCCGGAAGCCACCATCCGGGTGGCGATGTCGTGCAGCTCGTCGAGGAGTGCCTTGTCCATTCTTCGTTCCCTTTTCGTCAGTAGGACGACGCCTCGCGGGCGCCCTTGTCGTCGGGTTCAGTTCTTGGCGAGCGCCGCGATGCCCGGGAGGGTCTTTCCCTCCATCCATTCAAGAAACGCGCCGCCCGCGGTCGAGACATAGGTAAACTCGTCCGTCACCCTGGCCATCGCGAGGGCAGCCACGGTATCGCCGCCGCCGGCGACGGAGGTGAGCTTGCCTTCCCTCGAAAGACGCCCGGCGAAGCGCGCGAGTTCCACGGTTCCTGTGTGGAATGGCGGGGTCTCGAACGCGCCGAGGGGGCCGTTCCAGACCAGTGTCCTGCAGTTTTCGAGGGCCCCCGCATAGCTGTCGACGCTGTCAGGCCCGAGATCGAGGATCATCTCATTGGGCTGTACCTGGTCGGCAGAGCGTACCTGGGTCTTCGCCCCGGCCATGAACTCCTCGGCGACGACCACGTCCTTGGGCAGGAGGATCTCGCAATTCGCAGCGGACGCCTTTTTCAGGATCTCCTGCGCGGTCGGCACGAGGTCCGGCTCGGCCAGCGACTTGCCGATCTCCATGTCCATGGCAAGGAGGAAGGTGTTGGCCATCCCGCCACCGACGACGAGCTTGTCCGCCCTGGAGATGAGGTTGGTCAGCACGTCGATCTTGGTGCTGACCTTCGCGCCGCCGACGATCGCCATCATCGGCCGATCGGGGTTGGAAAGCGCGGCCGCAAGGTAATCCAGTTCTCTCGCGAGTGCGAGACCCGCCGCCGAAGGCAGGTGCCTGGCCACCCCTTCGGTCGAGGCATGGGCACGGTGGGCGGCGGAGAACGCATCGTTGATATAGACGTCGCCGAGGGCCGCGAGCTCCGCGGAGAAGCCCGGCTCGTTCTCTTCCTCGCCGGAATGGAAACGGGTGTTCTCGAGGACGAGGACGTCACCGTCCTCCATCTCCGAGACGGCCTGGCGGGCCTTGGCACCGATGGTGGCGTCCACGAACCCGACAGGTGCCTGCAGCTCGTTGGCGAAGGCCTGCACGACCCGCTCGAGGCTCATGTCAGGGTTCGGCTCGCCCTTGGGGCGGCCGAAATGCGAAAGCAGGATGACCTTCGCGCCCTTCTCCGTCAGGTGGCGGACGGTCGGGACCGCGCGGGCCATCCGCGTTGCGTCGGACACCTCGCCGTCCTTCATGGGCACGTTGAAATCGACCCTGACGAGGGCCTTCTTGCCCTGAAGATCGCCGAGGTCCTCGATCGAGTTGTAGCCAGCCATATTGCCGCTCCGGGCCGTTTCGGGCCCGCTCCTTGCGAAACGAAAACGGGGCCTTCGCGGGCCCCGTTTTATCCTTACAGAAACTTGCCCATCACGAGCGCGGTATCGGCCATCCGGGTGGAGAAGCCCCACTCGTTGTCATACCAGCTCAGCACGCGGACAAGGCCGCCGTCCACGATCTGGGTCTGGCCCGCGGCGAAGGTCGAGCTGTGCGCGTCATGCATGAAGTCACCGGAGACCAGCGGCTTCTCGGTGTAGCCCAGAACCCCCTTGAGAGGGCCTTCGGCAGCTTCCTTCATGGCGGCGTTGATCGCCTCCACCGAAGTCGATTTCTCGGGCACAAAGCAGAGGTCCACCATGGAGACATTCGGGGTCGGCACCCTGACGGCCGAACCGTCGAGCTTGCCGGAAAGCGCCGGGATCACGA
>CAZAFU010000075.1:0-14201 GCA_964484475.1 uncultured Caulobacterales bacterium
TCGAGCTCGGGCTCCTGCGGCAGGTAGCCGACCTTCGCCCCTTCGGCGGCGTAGCTCTCGCCGGAGTACTCCTGGTCGACGCCGGCCATGATCCTCAGGAGGGTCGACTTGCCCGCGCCGTTCACCCCCACGACGCCGATCTTGGCGTCCGGGTAGAACTGGAGATGGACGTTATCGAGGATCTTCTTGGAGCCGTAGGACTTGGTCAGGCCTTGCATGAAGTAGATGAACTGGCGTGCCATGGCAGGGATTCTCCTCGAAGGATCAGGAAACGGGAGACGGCAGTTAACGGGCACGCAGGCCGGGAGCAAGCGCGAAGCACTCAGCCCCGGCGGCGGGTCAGCCTCAGGGCGAAGGCGCCCCCTGCAAAGAGAAGCCAGCCCGCGGGAAGCGGCACTTCGGAAGCCGCAAGATCGGTGACCCTGATCGCATCGACGAGGCCACCGAAGCCGTTGCCGGGACCGTTCGCGGCGAATTCGAGCGCATTGACCCCCTCGGGCGCGGTGAAGACGAAACGGACCACCTCCCAGCCCGGGCTCGACTGCACGGCCTTCGAGACCGAACCGAGCAGCGCGGTCGCCGTGAAGCCGCTCTCATCCATCAAACCGATCGAGAGGTCGATCTGGCTGTCCCCCTCGATGAAGCCGAGCGGGCGGTAGGCGAAGCGGACCTGGTAGACCCTGTTGGGCACGAGATCACAGAGCGCCGCCATGCGACTGTTGGGCGGATGGCGGACACCCCCCTCCTCCCGGACGTCGAGGCCGATGAACTGACGCCCGTTGAAGGGATTACCGGCTATGCCGCCTCTCTGGTGCACCTGGATACCCAGACCGCCGGACAGAAGGAACTGGCCAAAACTATGCTTGACCGCGGCGGGTGCATAGGCAGCCTCGAGATCGAAGTCTTCCTGGAAAACGACAGCAGCTGAGGCCTCTCCCGAGACGAGACAAGTCGCCGCCGCCACAAAACCCAGTTTCAGCTTCCCCCAACCCGTCTTCGTTCCAATAGACAGCGCCACTGGCCGTCTCCTTCCCCTGTTCCAGCCTCGAGATAAAAGGTAACTTGGTAAAAGAAACCTTTTCAAGCCTACATTGCCCGCAAGGAAAAATTGAGGTCTGCCAACCCCTCGTTTCCCAGCCATTTATTTGACTACCCTATAAGTTGTAGGGCTCGCGCGTCACGGGAACTCTTCGATTTCACGCAAGCGTGAAAGACGAACCCCCGCCTTTAGGGGGCGGGGGCACGTGGAGGGCGGTGAGGACGCCCGGGTTGTCAAACCTGAGAATGACCGTGGGCCGAGCCGTGGTCTATGTTCCTTCAGGAGCAAGAGCCGTGCCGGAACCGGAGTGTTCCGATCCGGTACGGAGCGTCAGGCCCTGCGCTTCCTGCGGGCAAACACGCCTGCGCCGGTTGCGAAGAGGAGCGCAGCGGCGGGGACGGGGACCGAGCTGACGTTCACGTCGTCGATGAACCCGCCGAGCTCGTTCTCGGCACCGAAGGCTGCGAACTGGAGCGCGTTGTCACCGGCCAACGCGGTGAAGACCATCGACACGGTGCGCCATTCGTTCTGCTCGGAACGCCGGGCGCTGGCCTGGCCGATGCTCCGGGTGGCCGTGAACATCTGGCCGATAAGCTGCCCGACCGAAACCGAGATACCGTTGTCGTCTTCGTTGTTGGTACGCGGACGGTAGGCGAAGGAAACCCTGTAGGTCTGCCCTTCGGCAAGGTCGAGGATGGTTGCCATGGCGCTGTTCGATCCATGGACCGGATCGCGTTGGGTCACCTGCTCGTCGCTGTCGAGTTCGATGTACTGCCTGCCTTCGAAGGCCGGAACGACCGTGCCCGAGCGCTGCACCTCGATGCCTGCGCCATGGGTGGTGGTCCAGGCCCCGAAATCGGTGACCACGGTCCATGCGGACCCGATCTGCGTTCCCTCGAAGCCGTCCTCGAAGATCGTGGCGGCATGGCCGGAACCCGCCAGCAGCATCGTGCCCGCGGCTACGCTCGTTACCAGGCGGTGAAGCATTTTGCGCCCCCTCTCATG
Source organism: uncultured Caulobacterales bacterium (assembly GCA_964484475.1). Lineage (GTDB taxonomy): Bacteria > Pseudomonadota > Alphaproteobacteria > Caulobacterales > Parvularculaceae > Parvularcula. The sequence goes on from CAZAFU010000075.1 coordinate 2,045, forward strand.
TTCCCCTGTTCAGGAACGGGAACGCAAGAAGGATGCCAGTGCCTCAGGCCGGGCGGAGGATAGCCCCTGCCTGGTCGTGAACAGCGGAAAGGGCCGCGTCGCTTCGGTATGGGGGGTTGAGGAGGAGAATACCCGATCCCCGCATGCCCTTGCCCCCCTTCAGGTCGAAGAGGACCTCCTGGCGCAGGGTCTCCACCTGCGCTTCAAGGGCCGCGATCATGTCATGATGCCGTTCGGCGGCGAGAAGCGGGTACCAGACCATCACCGCCGCCTCAGGCCAGCGCTCGAGAAGCCTCAGCGCAAAGGCGGCGACACCGGCATACTCGTCCTTCACCTCGTAGGAAGGGTCGATCAGCACCAGTCCGCGCCGGGGCTCGGGCGGCGTCAGGGCGTAGACCCCCTCATAGCCGTCGCGATGGTGGATGCCGGCTCCCGTCCCCTTCATCGAGCGTCGCAGGGCCAGAACCTCACGCGGATGCTTTTCCATGAGGACGATACGGTCCTGCGGCCTGAGGAGGTTCGCCGCTATCACCGGTGATCCGGGATAATGGCTCTCGCCGTACCGTAGGCGGATCTTCGCGAGGACATTCCCGAGGGCACTGCCGTCGCCGAGGCTGATCCGCCCGATCCCCTCTCCCGCTTCCCCCGTCTTGACGGCTTCCGCCGCCGCCAGGTCGTAAAGACCCCTTCCCGCATGGGTCTCGAGATAGGAAATTCCTCGCTCCTTCTTCGTCAGGAGCCGGAGAACCTCCGCAAGGACGATGTGCTTGTGGACATCGGCGGGGTTCCCCGCATGGTAGAGGTGCTGGTAGGAAAGCACCGACCGTCAGCCGAAGATTTCGGCGACCAGGGCCTCGAGTTGCTCGCGGTCCGTCCCGTCGAAGGCTCCGGCCACCGGATTGTCGATGTCGAGGACGGCGAAGAGGTTGCCGCTCCCGTCCCTGACCGGGACGACAATCTCGCTGACCGAGCGGGTGTCGCAGGCGATGTGCCCCTCGAAACTGTGGACATCCTCGACCAGCTGGGTCTCCAGCGTGGCCGCGGCCGTGCCGCAGACGCCGCGCCCGAAGGGGATGCGTAGGCACCCCAAGGTCCCCTGATAGGGTCCGACGACCAGCTCGTCGGGCTTTTCGGGATCGACGATGTAGAAGCCCGTCCAGATGTTGGTGTTGAACGCCTGGGCGACGAGGCAGCTCACCGTGGCCATCCTCGCGGTGAGGTTGGTCTCGCCTTCGAGGACGCTGCGGATTTCCTGACGGACGGTGCGGTAGGTTTCGGACTTGCTCATCCGGCGAGCGTAAAGCGCAGGGGCGGCAGATCCGCAATCCTCACCTCCACGCTGTCCCCCTTGGCGAGCGGACCCACGCCGGCGGGCGTACCGGTGAAGACGAGATCACCGGACCTCAGCTCGAAATAGCGGGAGAGCTTCGCGAGGAGTTCGGGAATGGACCAGATCATGTCGCTGAGATCGCCGTCCTGCCGCTTCTCGCCGTTGACAGTGAGGACAAGTGCGCCGCGATCCAGGACCTCCCCGGGCATGGGAACGAGCGGCCCGAGCATGGCGCCCCTGTCGAGGGCCTTGGCCAGATCCCACGGCCCGCCGCTTGCCTTCGCCTCTGCCTGGAGGTCGCGCCGCGTCAGGTCGCAGCCGGCGGCATAGCCGTAGATCGCGCGCGCGGCCTGATCGAAGGAAAGGTCGTTCCCTCCGCCCGCCAGCGCGACCACCAGTTCGCCTTCGTAATGCAGGTCGTCGGTCGCAGGCGGGAAGGGAATTGTCCCCTCCGTGCAGGCAGCGTCGGCGGGCTTGGTGAAGAAGACCGGCGGCGTGTCCTTGGGGTCGCCGCCCATCTCGCGGGTGTGTTCGGCGTAGTTCTTTCCGACGCAGAAGATGCGCCTGACGGGAAAGGCTTCGCCGGAGGTCGTGGGAATCTTGGGGGCCGGGACGTCGAACATGGTTCAGATCAGCTCCCAGAGGCTTTCGACCGCGGCGAACAGGAGGCCGCTCCAGAAGAGGACGCTGTAGATGCCGAAGACGAAAAGCGTCGTGAAGATCGACTTGCGCCACGACCTGCCGAAGGCGCCGCGCAGCGCCATCAGGTAGTAGATCGGGACCCCCGCAAAGAAGGCCGCGCCGGCGACCTCGGGGGGCAGGATCCTGCTCGTCCACAAGGAAACGGTCACCACGAGGAAGGCGAAGGCGTGGGTCTGGATCGAGACGAGGAGGTGATCGTAGATCAGCGCATCGGGGCCCCGGATCACCACCGTGCCGAGCAGCGCGAGCAACGGCACGAACAGGACCATCAGGCGCGGTATCCATTCGTTCAGGGCGTTGTTGAAGGCCGTGGGGTTCTGGACCACCCTGATCAGCGCCTCGACAAGGCGGTCCGAATTGAGGTCCCGTCCGTTGACGGTCACGTCGTCGAAGCGGATCATGTCGTTGAGGTAGTCGCGCTCCTCTTCCGTATAGATCCTGTCCGGTGCCCGCTCGAAGAACGACACATGGGGTACCGGGACGAAGGGTTCGTCGTCTCCTTCCTCGAGGTCGAGTTGCAGCCTGACACGATCCTCGCGGCTCAACGCATCGACCTCTTCGATACCCTGCCGCGCCGCCTCCGCCGCGGCGAGGATCTCCGCCCTGTCGCGCAGCTCGACATCGAGGACCACGAGATGGCGATCCGTGAGCTGGAGGGTGGTGAAGAAGAGAAGACTGACCAGGAGGAACAGCCTGATCGGCGGCGTGAACGGAGAGCGGCGGCCATGGGCGTAGTCATGCACGTGGCGGCCGGGCTTGGTGATGATCTGCCCGCAGGTCCGCGCGAAGCGCCCGTCGAGGGCGGCGGCGTCGGTCAGGGTTTCTGCCAGCAGCCTGCCGATCGAGCGGCGGCAATCATCGTGCCTCTGCCCGCAATGGTAGCAGTAGGGTCCGCAGATTTCCGTGCCGCAGGCGAGGCAGTTCGGCTCGGAAGAGACGTTCTTGACCTCCCGCGGGGGCGATTTGACGACCGTGGTGCTCATCGGAGCTCGAAGGCTATGACGCCGGAACCTTGCCGCAAGATTGCGCCAAGGGGAATGGTGAAGAGGCTGCCCGGGGGCCTTGGCAGACGCAGACGGTGCCGATGCCCCACCCGCCGGTCGATTTTCCCCTGCCCCCGCCATGCTTTGCGCTCAGCCCAGGACGTCCTTCGTCGCCTGCGCGAAGATGCCGAGGCCTTCCTCGATGATGGCGTCCGACGCGACGAGGGGGACGTGGGTCCTGATGACCTGGGCCTTCTTGCCCGCGGTCAGGGTAATCAGGCCGAGCTCCCGGGCGCGGGCCTGGATCTTGCCGGCGGCGTCCGTATTCGGGCGGTTGGGGTCGCCATCCTCGACAAGCTCCACCGCGGCCATCGCACCGACCCGGCGAACGTCGCCGAAGACGCCCTTGCCGACACCCTGGGCCAGCTCGTTCCACGACGCTTCGAGTTTCGCGCCGATCTCCTCGGCCCGGGCGATCAGGCCCTCTTCCTCGATGACGTCGAGGACCGCGAGGGCGGCGGCGCAGGCGACGGGGTTGCCGCCATAGGTCGAGCCCATGCCGCCGGGGGCGATCTGGTCGAAGAGGTCCGCCTTGCCGATCACTGCGGAGAGCGGGAAGCCGCCCGCGATCGACTTCGCGCAGACGAGGAAGTCGGGCTCGACACCCGATTTCTCGATGGCGAACATGCTGCCGGTCCTTGCAAAGCCGGTCTGCACCTCGTCGGCGATGAAGAGGATGCCGTGCCTGTCGCAGATGTCGCGAAGGCCCTGCAGGAATTCCCTGGGCGCGGGGACGAAGCCCCCCTCGCCCTGCACCGGTTCGATGATGATCGCGGCCACGTCCGAGGGGGCGATCGAGGTCTCGAAGATGTGGTTGAGGCAGTTCAGCGATGCCCGGCTCGACATGCCCTTGTACTCGTGCGGGTACGGCGCGTGATAGACGTCCTGCGGCAGGGGGCCGAACCCTTCCTTGTAAGGACGGGCCTTGCCGGTGAGGGCGGTGGCGAGAAGGGTGCGACCGTGGAAGCTGCCCTCGAAGCTGATGAGGCCGGGTCGTCCGGTGATCCGGCGGGCGAACTTGCAGACGTGCTCGGTCGCTTCCGAGCCCGTGTTCATGAACATCGTCTTGTAGGCCGATTTCCCGCCGCCGGCTTCCGAGACCAGCCCGTTCAGCCGCTCGGCCAGCTCGATATAGGGCTCGTACTGGGCGACCCCGAAACAGGTGTGGATGACCTTGTCCATCTGCTCGCGGGCGGCAGCCACGACGCGGGGGTGGTTGTGCCCCACATTCAGCACACCGATCCCGGCGATGAAGTCGATGTAGCGCTTGCCCTCGACATCCCACATCTCCGCGCCCTGTGCCCTTGCGGCGTAGATGCCGGACTTGGAGGGGAGACCCATCGGGCAGGCCTCGTTGCGGCGAGCCACCATCAGCTCGTTGGTGGGAAATTCGTTCGTGCCGTCGCGTGCGTCTGCCATCGGGTCCTCCATCATGCGTACCCCTGACCTCTGCTCCGGTTGGAACAGAGGTTCAAGAGGCAGGAGGAGAAAGGCCCTAGAAGGCGCTGCTGAGGGTGAGCCGGGCGTTCAGCGGCTCGCCGGTGGTGATGTTGTCGGTGTTGTGCGCCGAGGGGAAGTAGTCCTCGTCGAGGAGGTTCTCGACATTCACCTGGATCGCCCAGCGGTCGCTGATGGCGTAGTCTGCGGCCACATCGACCCGGGTGAAGCTCGGTAGCGTCACCTGGTTCCCGATGGTCGCGAACTGGTCGGCCTGGTGGGTGATGCCGAGGCTGAGGCCGATCCGGTCGGTGGGGTCGAAGCGGTTCCAGATCGAGAACATGTGGGATGGCACCTGGGCCAGCTCCCGGTTGGCGAGGATGTCGCCGGAGACCCGGCCACGCTCTTTCGCATCGAGGAAGCTGTAACCCCCGGTCACGTGCCAGCGCTCGGTGATCGCGCCGACGAGCTGGAGTTCGACACCTTCGGTCCTGCTGCCGATGATGATCGCGTTGCCGGGGTTGTTCGGATCGGCCGTGGTCCCGCTTTCGCGGTCGAGCCGGAAGATGGCCGCCGTGACCGCGAGGTCGGGGCGGATATTCCACTTCACGCCGGCTTCGTAGTTCTCGAATTCCTCGGGATCGAGCGCTTCGGAGCCAAGGTTCAGCGAGAGGAACTGGTCCCCCGAACGGGGCAGGAAGGATTTGGCGTAGCTCGCATAGAACGAAACGTCCTCGGCCGGTTTCAGGATGGCGCCGATGCGAGGCGAGATTTCCTCGTCCACCCGGCCGAACTCACCGTCATTGCCTTCGGCAAGCTGCACGAAATCGCTCACGTCGATGTCGAAGCGGTCGTAGCGGACGCCGCCGACGATCTTCACGTGGTCCCCGATATCGAGCTGGTCCTGAAGGTAGACCGAAGCGACATCGACCTCCGATGCCCGGTCGCGGATGGTCGCGGTCGAGACGAATGCCGGCACCACGAGGGGATCGGAGAAGAGAACGCTGACCTGGTCGTCATTCGATCCGGCGAAGGCCGCTTCGTCACGCGCGTTCTGCGTCGACTGATCGGCGAACTCGGCCCCGATCAGCAGCGTGTGCCCGACCGGGCCTGTCGAGAACTCGCCGATCAGGTTGGCCTGTCCGATCAGGTTCTCGCGCGCCGTGGTGTCGGCATAGTTGTCGAGCGTGACCTCGCCCGTAGCCTCGTCGAAGCCCACAGGGAAGACGTTGCGGTAGGCCTTGTCGTAATCGGCGTACTGAAGGGTGGCGTTGGCCGACCAGTCCTGGTTGATCTCGTGATCGATCCGCCCCCGCAGGATATGCGCCTCGAGCGTCGTCTCGTTATAGTCCGGGTCGCCGAAGAAGACGTCGCGAACCCCGCGAAGCGGCTCGCCGTCCAGCGAAGGAACGCCCCGGTCCACGATCCGGTCGTCATTCACGTATTCGTAGGACAGGACGACGTCGGTGCGGCTCGAAAGCTCGAGGCCGAGTGTCGAGTTGAAGGCGAAACGGTCGCCTTCGAAGACATCCCGGTGGTTCTCGAGATGCTCGTAGAAGCCATTGAGGCGGAAGCTGGCATTGGGAGCGACTTCGAGATTGATGTCGGCATCGAGATAGGTGGCACCGAAGCTGTCGATGCTGGCCGTTGTCCTGGTGAAGGTCTCGCCGATCCTCGGTGTCTTGGTGGTCCGGTTGATCACGCCGCCGCCGCCGCCGCGTCCGAAGATCATCGCGTTCGCGCCGCGCAGAACTTCGACACTCTCGACGTTGTAGAGGGGACGGAAATACTGCACGTCGTCGCGCAGGCCGTCGATGAAGAAGTCGGCTGTGGTGTTCTGCCCACGGATTGTCACCTGGTCCCGGTGGCCTTCGCCCTGTCCGGTCGAGATGCCGGGGGTGAAGCGGGTGATGTCCTCGATGGACAGGAACGCCTGCTCGTCGATCTGCCGTTCGGTGACCACGGTGACCGACTGCGGCACGTCGATCAGAGGAGTCGGCGTCTTCGTGGCGGTCTTGATCTGGCGGTCGAAATATTCTCCGTGCACGACAATCGTGTCGGCGCCGAGGGTCGAGACGGCAGGATCGGCAGTGGGTACGGAGGCGGCGAGCGCGAGACTGCTCGCGGTCAGAAGGACGGGGAACATCTGGAAATTTTCCTGCAACGCAAAAGGGTTCGAGGCGATTACGCCCGTGCGAATGATTGTCAATCTTTTTGCGACTGCTTCGCAGAAAAACTCTCAACCGAGGGACAGGACGCCGCGGCGACCCCACGCGCCGCAACTGTTCCGGGCGGTTTCGTGTTCAGCCCGTTTGATCGCAACCGGAGAGCCCCATGCTGTTTCATACCTTCGACAACATCGAGATTCCACGGCTGGGCCTTGGGACCTGGAAGCTGAAGGGCGACGACGCCTACAAGATCACCTCGAAGGCCCTCGAGCTTGGCTACCGGCATATCGATACCGCCGCCGTCTACGACAACGAGGAGGAGGTCGGCCGCGCCATCCGCGAGAGCGGCGTCCCGAGGGAGGAGATCTTCCTCGCAACCAAGCTCTGGTACGAGAGGATCGCCGACGGCGACCATGAAGCGGCGACGCAGGAAAGCCTCGACAAGCTCGGCACCGACTATGTGGACCTTCTCTACAATCACTGGCCGGTGCCCGGGATGGACGTGGCACCGCAGGTCGAGCCCCTCGCCGGCCTTCAGGAGAGCGGCAAGGCAAAGCTCGTCGGTGTCTCCAACTATACCAAGGACCTGCTGCTCCAGGCGGTGACGGCGTGCCCGGTACGGCTCGCCGCGAACCAGTGCGAGTACCACCCGCTCCTCGACCAGGACCCGGTCCTCAAGGCGGTGCGGGGCTTCGACATGCTGTTCACCAGCTACTCGCCCGTCGCCCGCGGGAAGATCTTCGAGAACGCGGCGATCCAGCGGCTTTCCGAATGGAACAAGAAGCACCCCGCCCAGATCATCCTGCGCTGGCACATGCAGCAGGCCAACGTTGCCGCAATCCCGAAGACCGCATCGGAAGAGCACCTGAAATCGAACTTCGACATCTTCGATTTCGAGCTTTCCGCCGAGGACATGAAGACGATCTACGGCCTGATGCGTCCTGACGGGCGGATGATCGATCCCGAGTGGGCGCCCGACTGGGACAGCCCCAAGGCGGCGTAGGCTTTCATCCGGGGGGGCCATGGCGGTTGAGCCGCCGCGGCCCCCGCCCTAGAAGGGCGTTGCGAAATTGGGCGAGGCAGGCATGGTCGAGCAACGTTACCTGGGCGCCGGGAGCTTCGATACGGCGGTCCTCAGTACGAGGATTGCCCAGCCCGAAGACATCGACGAACTCGGCCATGTCAACAATGCCGTCTATGTGCGATGGGTGCAGGACGCCGCGGTCGCTCACTGGTTCGCGGCCGCGCCCGAGGAAATCGACAAAGCGCATATCTGGGTCTGCAGCCGGCACGAGATCGACTATCTCGGCGAGATCCGGGAAGGCGATGAGGTCGAGATCAGGACCTGGCTCGGCGAAGCCTCAGGTGCGAGGTTTTCCCGTCACGTCGATATCAGGAAACCGGGCGCCAGGCGGGCCTCGGCGAAGGCGCTGACATGGTGGGTGCTGCTTGATAGGGCCACCGGCCGTCCACGGAGGGTCGATGACGGCATGATCGCGATCTTCGGCCTCGACCCGGCGAACCACCGCCCCCGGAAGGACTAGCGCCCGTCCAGCGGACGACAGAGATCCGGAGCGATGGTCACCGTGACGCCTCCCTGTCCCCTCTCCTGCAGGATGCAGCCGCGCGTTCCGTAGCGAATGTCGAAGGTGCGCGGCATCATCACGCTCCGGCCCTCCATGTCCCCGAGCCGGGGCGGCAGGACGGTGAGCTGCGGCGCCCTGGTCGGCAGCGGTGTTCCGTAGTCGACCGTGCCCTGGCGCAGCTCCTCGGACAGGATCAGGGCTACCTCGGCCATGGCGTCGTCATCGACGAGCACCGCGGCATTCTCCTCCCGCTCCTTGCCGCAGCTCGGCACGCATGCGGCAAGAACGAGCGGCGTCACCGTCAGGAGGCTTCTCATTCGCGATCTCCAGGCATGCGCATGTCACGGTTGCGGTCCATCAGGCCTTCGCGGCTGCCAAGGGCGAGGCCTTCGTCACGACCCAAGCCTGGCCCGGTTTTGGCAGAGGCGAAAGAGCTGACAACAGCGGGACGCGGCGGGCAGGTGCCGTTGGCGCGGTAGCTCAGGGCGGCAGCGAGCAGCGCTTCGTTCTCATCGCCGAGGGCTGAAGTCAGGTCATCTTCCGCATAGCAGCCGGGCAGGCGCACACCGAACCTGTCGGCCGCATTGTCCGCAAGGAAACCATCGGCGTAATCACCGAAGCCCTTGTCGTTCACGCCCTGGAACTGGATCGTGTAATAGGTCTCGCCGCAATTGTCCTGCGGGTAGAAACCGAAGGGCTTGCCGCAGGTGGTATTGCCGACCAGCACGACCTCGATATCGATACCGCGGAGGCCGTTGATCACGGCCTCGCTCGCGGAGCACGTGCTTTGCGTGGTCAGGATGTAGACCCGGTTGAGATCGAGTGCGGGCAGCGGTGTTCCATCGGGTACGGAGAAGCCAAGCCCGGTATCGAGGAACGGGATCGGCTGGTTGAACTCCCCCGTCACCGGATTGAAGCCGCCGAGCCCCGAGTTGAAGCGGAGCTGCTCGAAGACCTGCCCTCCGGTCGCCGTGTCCCCCGCCACCATGTAGGCGAGCTGCGAGGCGACCGCGAGGAGCCCCCCGCCATTGTAGCGCAGGTCGAGGACAAGGTCCGAAATCCCTGCGGTCCGCATCGCCTCCATCGCGTCGGCGATTTCCTTCTCCGAGGAAAACGGGCTGAAGGTATTGAAGAGGATATACCCGACCCTGCCGGAATCGGTATCGATGATCCGTGTTCGGTTTACGGGTTTCCGGGTCACGTCGGCCGCAGTGATGTCCACCGTCCGCTCCGTCCCGTCGGGCGCCCGCAGGACGAAGCTGTGCACCTCCCCTGCCGCCTTCGGGAAGAGCCCGTCATTGAGCCTGTCGATATCATCCCCGGTGATGAAGTCGGCACCGTCAATGGCAATGATCCGCTCGCCACGCTGGAAGTTCTGGACACCGTTCTGGACCTGAGCGGCCGGCGTTCCTGGATCGACATAGCGCACGCGGAAATCGCGGGGCGGGGTATCCCTCGCCACCGTGAAGCTCACGCCGTAGCCTGCGCGGGGGGCCGAGTTGCGCTCCTCCAGGAACTCTTCTGTCGGCTGACTGAAATGGAAGTCGTCCTTGTCCTCGCCCGACGGCGTGATCGCGAAGGTCCGGAGGATGTCGAAATAGGACAGCCTGTCGTCGAAGTCGTTGGGGTCCCGGTCGGTGACCTCGTCGCGCCAGAGATAGGTCTCCTCCGTCCATGACCTGAGCCAGAACTTCTCGATGAGTTCGGAACCCGCGCGGTCAGGATAGGGGTTCCCTTCAAGATCGACCCCTGTCCTCACCACCTCGCAGCGGTTCTTGAACACCCGGGCCGGCTCGAAGACGTTCGGGGTATAGACCGGCGCCTGCGCGGTGCTCGGTGGCGGGGCCGGTGGCGGTGTCGTGACCCGCACCGGGGTGCTGCCGCCGCCTCCCCCGCCGCCGCAGGAAGCAAGAACAATAGCGAGAAGAGCGCCCGGTAACGCGGACGTTGCCTTGGTATTCATGAGTGATGGTGAGCCCTGACGTGGATCGAACATGCCAAACACGCAGCAAAAATCAATGCAGCCGGAAGGCCCATGACCGATTGATAAAGGCGACAGAGCACCCAGATGTGACGGCGCGGTAAGGATGTGGATCCCCTGGATATGAGAGCGTTCGTCGTCGGCCTGGCGGGGGCACTGGCCCTTGGTGCCTGTGCATCCAACGAACCGGCGGGCCAGCCCGCCCCCTTCGATCGTGAGGCGGACACCTATCTTGGCGCGCTACAGGCCCTTGGCGATTTCAACGGTGTCGTGCTTCTCCGGCGCGACGGGAAGACTATTCATCACGCGGCCTACAGCCTACCGGACACGGGGATCGAGACCCTGCCGGTGACGCTGGACAGCCGTTTCGACCTGCGATCCGTCTCGAAACTGTTGGCGAAGGCCGCGGTTTTCGAACTGGCCAGCCAGGGGAAAATCGACCCGGACGATCCTATCGACACCATCTTCCCGGGCTTTCCGCAGGGCGATCGGATCACGATCCGTCACCTGATGAACAACGCTTCGGGACTACCGAGGGAATACACCACCCTCTCCCGCCCCCTCCTCGAGCTCTCGCCCCGGGAGGCGGTCGAGCAGGCCGCGCAGGAACCCCTCCTCTTCGAGCCGGGCACCGAAACCGTCTATTCGAATGTCGGGTTCGAGGTCCTCTACGCACTGATCGGCGAGGTGACCGGGCAACCCTTCGGCAGTTATGTCATCGAGACCTTTTTCGATCCTGTCGGCGCGACGTCATCGGGCTGGCACTTCGAGGATCCCGGGGCCTTCCCGTCCGGTTACGCCTTCGGGCACAGCCGCAAGGACGGCGCCATCGTGCCCGTGCTCGGCTGGGAGGCCGAGGAACAGGCCAGGCAGGGCGCGCTCTACACCACCGCCGGGGATTTCGCGCTGGTCCTCGAGGGGTTGAGGGCAGGACCTCACGCAGGCAGCCTTGCTGACGAGGACGGCATCATCGCCCATGCGGGCGGCAGCCGCGGCAAACGCGCCTATGGCGAGATCGAAACGGGGGACGGGGACGCGGTCGTGTTCCTCTCCAACTTCGACGGCATCCCCTTCGCGCGGATGGTCACGGACCTTCGCGCGCTGATCGACGGTGAAGCCTATGAGATCCCCGCAGCCGTGAACCGCGTTGCGATCACGCTGCCGCAGGAGACCATCGAGCGCTTGGCTGGAAGGTATCGCTTCAGGGAGATCGAAGGCCTCGTTCTCGAAATGCGCGCGGGGGATGGCGTTCTCGAAATCTACCAGGACGGCGAGCTTGGCGGCGTGCTCAGGCCCGAAAGCGAGAGCGTCTTTTTCGAGGATCCGACATCGACGGAATCGATCGCCTTCGAGGAGGGCGAGGACGGCACCGTCATGCTCCTCGACTGGCAGGGCGTGACCTGGCGCGGCGAGCGGATCGGGGGGCCCTGACACCCTGCCCGCTTGCGAAGGCGCCGCTCCCTCCGGTAGGCGTCTGGCATGGCATTCGATACCACCTCCAGCTATGTCGCCACCGCGGACCTCAAGGTCGCGGTCAACGCCGCCGTCACCCTCGAGCGGCCGCTCCTCGTCAAGGGCGAGCCCGGTACGGGCAAGACCGTCCTTGCAAGGGAGGTGGCCGAAAGCCTCGACGCCCCCCTGATCGAGTGGCACGTGAAATCGACCACCAAGGCCGCGCAGGGCCTTTACGAATACGACGCCGTCGCCCGCCTGAGGGACAGCCAGCTCGGCGAGGAACGGGCCACCGATGTCGCCAACTACATCAAGCGCGGCAAGCTCTGGGAAGCCTTCACCTCCGAGAAGCGCCCGGTCCTCCTGATCGACGAGATCGACAAGGCCGATATCGAGTTCCCGAACGACCTCCTGCAGGAGCTCGACCGGATGGAGTTCTATGTCTACGAGACCGGCGA
>CAZAFU010000076.1:0-14117 GCA_964484475.1 uncultured Caulobacterales bacterium
CTCACGGCCCTGCCGACCGGCGGCCTCTTTCGCCCGGGCCGCTACCGGCTCCGTCTGGATCAGGAAGGGGGAAGGGCCCCCTTCCTCGAGGCCGACCTCCGGATCATCTTCGAAGACGGCGAGATGACACTTCCCCTCGCCTTCAAGCAGGGCGAGCGTGAAACCGAAACCATCGCCCTCCTGGTCATCCCCCGGGAGGCCACGGGGCTCGCCCTTCGTCCACGGCTGTCAGCGCTTCACCGTGATCGGGTCTCGCTCTCCTCGTTTTCGATCGAGCCCGTCTCGAAGCATGGCTACTACGCTGGGCTCCTGCGCACGGCCAGCGCCAACCCGTGGGACGCGGCAAGGCTCGTTGCCGCGGTGGGACTGCGCACCGCGCGCGAGGGCATGAGCAGCGGCGCGGCGCTGCTGCGCCAGGTGGACACCGTGGGCCTTGCTGCCCTTGGGGCTGGAGAAAGACCCCCGGACACCGCGGGCGAGCGCGATCCTTATACTGATGACGGTACGGGCGCGCGCTGGCACTGGCTCAGGATGGCGCCCTTCACCCAAGGCGCCGATGCCCTCATCCTCGCGGCCTACAGCCCCGACGGGACCCTCAGCAGCGCCCAGAAAGAGATGGTTCGCCGCTACCTGAAGGCCGGGTTCGAGCCACTTCTGGTGATCGCGACCGACCGGTACGACCCCTGTCTCGATCCCGGCGAGACCCTCGCGACCCGGGTGATGATCCGCGAGAACCGTGGTTTCGATTTCGGAAGCTGGAAGGACGCGATCGGCGCCGTCGGCGGACTGGAGGCCTTGGCCTCGCTCACCCTGACCAACGACAGCGTCTGGCCCCTTTCGGCAAGGGCCGTCCGCGAGGCCGTGGATCGGGGCCATAAGGCCGATGCCACCTTCCTCACCCGCCATCCCGCGGTCAGGAACCACGGCCAGTCCTACTTCCTGACATTGAGGGGCAAGGCCCTTCGCGACGATGCCCTCGCCCTGTTCACGGGTCGTCCCTACCAGGACGACAAGACCCGGTTGATCTTCGAAGGCGAAGCGAAACTCTCGTCACAACTCGAAGGGCTGGGGGTCACCACCGAGACCCTTTTCCCGTCGGAGGTCACGGGCGATCCCACGATCAAGGCCTGGGACAGGCTCATCGCGGACGGCTTTCCCTTCGTGAAACTGCAACTCTTCCGGCAGGGGATTCTCGCCCTCGGGGATCCGGGGCTCGACGGATGGCTGTCGGGGCAGGACCGCAACCTGATCGAAAGTCATCTTTCCCGCGAGAGCATCGGTCCCAAACAGCTCCCTCCTCCCGCAAGCCTGAACGTCAGCTCCTTCGCCTACCCGACCCCCTTCAACGAAGCCGGCGTGCAGAACGCCTGGAACCCTCCGCCGGAGGACCATCGGCCTGTCGAAATCCCGCTCCCGGTCGCAGCGTCCCCGGTTCCGGGAATCCTCGGTGTCATCCACTGCTTCTACCTCGACGAAGCCCAAGTCATCCTCGACCTTGTCGAGCGGTCGGGCATACCCATGCGCCTCATCCTGACCACCGACACGGAGGAAAAACGGAAGGCACTCACCGCGCAGCTCGAGGACAGGAACATCCGGGGCGAGGCCGTCCTCTGTCCCAACCAGGGCCGGGACGTCGCGCCGTTCCTCATCGAGCTCGCCCGGGACAGGGATGACGAGCCGCTCGTCTTCCATCTGCATACGAAGAAGTCGAAGCACAATGACAGGTACAAGGGGTGGGGACCCTACCTTCGTCATCACCTGATTGGTTCGCGAAGCATCATCCAGTCGATCCTCCGCCTGTTCGACAACCCCAATGTCGGCCTCGTCTATCCCGAACACCACCCCGAGATCGTCGACGCCCGGAACTGGGGCTACAACTTCGATCGCACGCGGGCCCTCCTCGAGCGCCTCGGCGTCACGATCGACGCCCGGACCCCGCTGGAATTCCCGACGGGCACGATGTTTTTCGCTCGCCGCGAAGTCCTCGACCCCCTTCTCCAGCTTGGCCTGACCTATGACGATTTCGACGAAGAGGCCGGACAGGTCGACGGCACACTCGCCCACGGTATCGAGCGCACGCTCCTCTACCTCGCCGAGGCGAAGGGTTTCAGGGGCGTCAAGGTGCTCGACACATCGACCTATCCACCAGCGGAAGGGATATTCCCGGTGAAAGCTTCGGACCTGAACCACTACCTCAAGACTGCGGCCCGGCGCCTTGTCGCGAACGCGCCGATGAGCCCACCTTTCCTCCGTGCGGCCCGGCAGGTCTATCCGGTCGCAACGGCCCGCTCGGACGAGCCCCGACGGCGGCTGACGCTTCTCGTCCCGACGCTGAAACCGGAAAAGGTCTATGGCGGCATCGCCACGGCGCTTGCGCGTTTCCGCGACATCATCGAGGCAGCGGGCCCCGAAACCGATACCCGCGTCCTCGTGACCTCCGACAGGGTCGACCGGCCGAGCCTCGATCTTTGTACCGAACGGCTCGGCAGGACTTCCGTAAGGGCCGCGGCCGACCAGGAAGGCATCGGCGGTATTGCCGTCGTGCCCCTGCACGAAGTTCGCAGCCGTCCCGTCGGCCTGCGCCGTGACGAGATCATGATCGCAACGGCATGGTGGACGGCCGATCTCGGGTTCCGCCTGCTCGACGCCCAGAAGGAGGCCTTCGGGCAGGAGCGAAGGCTCGTCTACCTGATCCAGGATTACGAGCCCGCGTTCTATGAGGCGGGAACCATCGCCGCCCTCGCCGAGGCGACCTATCAGCGGCCGGAAGATACCTTCGCGCTCGTCAACTCGGAGGAACTCGCCGGGACCTTCGGCCCGTTGACGAAGGAAGGCCAGCGCATGGTGCTTCCGTTCACGATCAACCCGGCCATCGAAGAGAACCTCGGTCCCGCGACGAAGGAGCCGATGATCCTCTGCTATGGCCGCCCGTCAACGCCGAGAAATGCCTTTCCACTCCTCCTCGATGCCCTGAAACTCTTCGCCGCCCGTGAGCCTGCCCTCGTGAAGGGCTGGCGTATCGTCTTCGCGGGCGAGGACTTCCCGAAGGGGGAGATAGCGGGGCTGGCGAACGCGGAGGTCCTCGGCAAGGTGTCGCTCGAAGACTATGCCGACCTCCTCTCGCGCTCGGCCGTGGGCGTTTCGCTGATGCTCAGCCCCCATCCGAGCTATCCGCCTCTCGAGATGGCAAGGGCGGGCTGCGAGGTCGTGACCAACGCCTACGGGAGCAAGGATCTTTCGATCCGTGCGCCGAACATCACCTCGGTCAGACCCCTGACGCCCGAGACACTGGCCGCAGGAATTGCCGATGCCGTCGGCCGGGCGAAGACAGGGTCCGGCGCGGTCATGCGTGACCTCTCAGCACCGCCCGCCGAGGGGTGGCCGGTCTTCGATCCCGCCGCGCTTGTCGCGACGTTCCGGGACTGAGGATTACTGCTCGTCTTCGCCGGTGAAGATGTCCACGGCCGGCGTCAGGGTGGCGCCATGCGGCGCGGATGTATCGCGCCGCCACTCGCCGAATGTGTCGGGCAGCGGGTTGAGGGTGTAGGATGATCCGCGGGCGTATTGCAGCGACGCGTTGATGCTGTCGATATAGGTCGCCGTCGCCTCGGCGATCTGCTCGTCGGTCCGCATGATATAGGGCGTCACGAAGATCAGGAGCTCCGTCTTTGAACCGGTGGCGGCGAGGGACCGGAAGAAGTTCCCGATCAGCGGGAGATCCTTGAGGAACGGGATGCCGCGCTGGGACACGTCGTAATTGTCCTGGATCAGCCCGCCCAGGACCGCCGTCGAACCCTCACGCAGGGCGATCTGCGTTTCTATCGTCCGGTTGGAGATGACCGGGCTCGAAATTCCGGGAATGGCGTCTGCGGACTGGCTCGACACCTCCTGCTGCACCTTCAGGTCGATCCGGTTGTCCCCGTAGATCACCGGCTCGACGTTGAGGATCACGCCCGTCTGCCGGTAGGATACCGACTGGAGGACGTCCGTGCCCGGCTGGCCGCCCTGGTCGAACTGGGTCGCCCGCTGGGAGGAAATCACCGGAATGTCCGTACCCACCTGGATACGGGCTGCCTGGCCCGAGCGGGCGACGATCCTCGGTGTCGAGAGGACGTTGACGTTGCTGGAGGTCGCAAGAGCGTTGAGGGCGACCCGGACGTCGTCCTGGATGAAGTCGAGATTGAACCCGGCACTCCCGAGGGAAAGCCCTCCGAGGGTTCCGTAGGTGACGTCGTTGTTGGGGTTCGTCTCCTGGAACTCGATACCGAGATCCACCGTGTCGGTCAGTGTGACCTCCGCGATCGTCACCTCGATCAGCGCCTGGCT
Source organism: uncultured Caulobacterales bacterium (assembly GCA_964484475.1). GTDB lineage: Bacteria > Pseudomonadota > Alphaproteobacteria > Caulobacterales > Parvularculaceae > Parvularcula. The sequence goes on from CAZAFU010000076.1 coordinate 4,327, forward strand.
CGGCGGCTCGTCGAGATCGATCAGGAGTTCCCGGATGCGCGCGTATTCGCTGGCCGAGCCCTGGAACAGGATGCGGTTGCGCCCCTTGTCGATCGTGATGCGGCTTCCGCTTTCGAGCACCGCGCCTTCGAACCCGACACCGGCACCGGGGCCCGATCCCTGCCTGTTCGCCGCCCGTTCGGACTGCTGGGCATTGTTGTTCTGGAAGCCCTGCTGCTGCCCGAAGGTGTTGGCCGCCCCTGCCTGTTGCGTGCCGGAAAACGCCTGCGCGAGGACGAGGCCGACTTCCGACGCGTCGGTGTTCCGCACACGGTAGGAAAAGAGACTGCTTTCGTCGGGCACGCCCGAGGGCCTGTCGAGTTCGTTCACCCAGTAAAGGGCGCGCTGGTAGCCTTCCTGATTCGACGCGAAGACCAGGAGCTGGTTCACGCTCTCGAGGGGCACGATGTTGACCGCCCGGGTAACCGAGGCTGCGGCCTGTACCGACTGGTAACCCTCGATGGTCAGAACCCTGACCAGGGCCGTGGCAAGCTCGCGCGCCTCCCAGAAGACGGGCTCGATCCGTGCGACCAGCCCTCCCGCAAGGCGCGGCTCGTCGATCTGGCGGACGACCCTCGCGGCGGCTGCCACGTCTGCGGAGTTGCCGGAGATGATCAGGGTGTTGTCCTGCTGCCTCGCCGTGAAGGTCACCCGGTCCTGGTTGGGAAAGGTTTCCTCGAGAAGGCTCATGAGCGAGTTCACGTCGATGGATCTCAGCTCGAAGAACTGCAGGACGGGGCGGTTGGCCGATGGCGTCTGGGCAGAGCTTCGCGAACGGATGAAGATCGGCGCGTCCTGGGCGAGAGCGTCGGACTCGAGGATCCGGATCGCGCCGCCCTCGGCGACGACGACGAGGCCGTAATCCTTCAGGGCAGTCTGCACCTGGGAGAAGAAGACCTGCTTGGTCACCTCCTGCGCACCGCGCAGGGACACGATGTCCGTACGCTGCGCGACGTCGGGACCGAGGCTGTAGGGCACTTCGAGAAGGACGCCGAACACGGTATCGATGAACTGCGGCAGGGGCTGCGGCGGCAGCGCCACCTCGATGGTTTCGTCGGGGACGAGGTCCTGGATCTCGGAGAGGTTCGCCTCGACGCTCGACGGGCTGAGGTCAGCGGCCACGTCGATGGTGTCGGCGATACGCCCCGGCGCGCGCAGGCGCTCGACCTGGGTGGTCGTTTCCCGCTCGTCCTGTTCGGGAATCGCCTCTTCGGTCGTCTCGCTCCTGATCGGCAGGGCGGCACGCACGTCGGGATCGGGTGCGCTGGCACACCCGGCCGCCAGGCCGAGTAGCAGAACGCCAACAACAATCCGGATCCAGCGTCCGTCCATCAATACCCTCAAATCCTGTCGCAGCGGGGAAAGCCCAGCCGTTCGGCGCCGCGCGGCGCCTTTGGAAGAAACAGCCTTACCGGGAAATGAAAAAGAACCCGTGAACTTGCCCCTGCGCGTGATCCTGTAGCGCCAGAGCCCCTCTAGCGAAAGTGAAGCGCCGATGGTCTTAGGAATCGTTCAGGGCATAGATTTCGAGACGGCGGGTCTCCTCGCCATTCGAGAGCGTGACGGTGGTCTCGTCGATGCCGGTGACCTGCCAGCCGTCCGCGAACTCCTGCCCGACCTTCAGCGGGCGCCGGGCACCTTCCACGCCCTCGCGGTCCACGATGAAGACCTGGGTCCGGCCCTGGGACGTCTCGACCGCGGTCAGGTCCTTGCGCAAGCGGCGGATGACGTCCCTTTCGGCCTCGCGCGCCGCGATTTCCGCGGCCGTTTCCTCGGGCGTCGCTTCGGAGGCCGGGATCTGGGGGGCGGGGGGATCGATGACGGCGGCCAGAGCGTCCGTGCTGCGCGCGAGGGTCCGGGCGGCATCCCCGGGCACGAGGGTGTCGAGGCCGCGATAGGCCTGGCGGGTTTCGCCAGCTCCGCCGACGCCCCCGAGAACGAAGCCCGCCGCCAACAGCACGCAAACGAGAAGCAGGCCCGCCTTCAGGCGGGGATCGATGCCGGCGAGAAACTTCACGCGCCACCGCCTTCCATCAGGGGGACCGACAGCTCGAGCCTGAACTGCCGCGCCGCGCCTTGGGCCAGGGCGAAACCCTCCACGCGAACGCCCTGCCCGCTCGCAGCGAGGGTCCCGAGGAAGTCGAGCATGGCTGGCCAGTCGAGCCGGCCTTCCACCGTCACGGCGAGAAAGCGGATGCTTCCCTCGCCCGTCAGCTCGCCATCTGCCCTGACCTGCGCGCCGGCGAGACCGCTCGCCGTCACGCTCCTGGCGATGTCCTGTTCCGCCTTGAGCCGCGCCAGCGCGAAGGTGGGCGCGCGGTAGCTCAGGGCACGGGCTTCGGCCATCGCTTCGGCCGCGGCGGCCGAGATGTCCTGGTCCTTCGCGGCCTCGGCGAGAGCTTCGGCGCGGAGCCTTTCGGTCTGAAGTCCGGTCAGGGTCGCGCGCAGCGCCGCATTCCGGTCCGACAGGCTGAAAACCAGCTGGATCAGCACCACCACGAGAAGGAGCCCGAGGAGCGCCCGCTGCCGCGGGTCTGCCATCAGGGTGCGGAACTGCGCGCGGAGGGAAGAGAGCTGGTCGCCCATCACGTGCCTCCCCCTGGGCCCATGCCCGTGGCATCGGCGAGGAAGAACGTCATGCCCGACCGCCGGTCGTTCTGGGGGCTGACATTGGTGAAGACCCGGCTCTGTTCGAGGTCGAGGGCGAACGCTTCGAGCGCTTCGGGCGCGCCGCCGGAAAGCCCGAGGCGCAGGCGCTCGGTATCGATCGTGAAGGCAGTGACCTCTAGGCCGTGCAGCGCCGCGAGCCTTTCGGCTTCCGCGAGGAGGAAGACGGGATCGGGGCGCAGGAGGTGCTGACGGAAGTCGCGCAGGGAAGAGATCGCGCGCTGGGTCTCCGCGTCCTCGCCGCTCCCGGCCCTCGCTTCGGCGAGGCCTCCGATCCGTGCCCGTTCGGCCGCCGCCGCCGCTTCGAGGCGAAGCGTTTCGCCTGCGAGGAAACTCGCTGCGACAAGGAGGACAGCCATGGCCCCCGCGGCCAGGCGCCCCGTCCGCCGCCAGAGCGGCTGGCTTCTTACCGGCTCGGGCATCTCGCCGACAAAGCGGCGCTCGGTGGCGGGCGGGGGATGTCCCGCCATCTCTTCTTCCCCCAGCATGCCGAGAAAGGTGCGCCATTCGGCTTCGCCCAGGCCGCCGGGGACATACATGGAGGCACGAAGCGAACCCTGCTGCCAGGCCTGCGCCTCCTCGCCTCCCGCAAGGCTGACGATCCGCACGCCGTCGCCCGGGTCATGGAGCAGGGTTTCGGGCAGGTGGTCCGCACCGAAGGCGCTGCCGCGACTGCCGATCAGGCGATCGACGAGCTCCTGGTTCCAGGACCAGATACCGTACCCGCCGGGGGTCCTGACCACGGCCGTGCCGCTGGTCTCGAAAGGCGGGTTCACCTCCGCCGCGAGCAGTGCCGCCTGGTCCTGGGCGCCTGGGGGCAGGCGGCCGGGAGGGCTGTAGGGCTCGTAGTGGCACAAGGCGCGCGCAAGAAGCACCAGCGGCTTTCGGAACCGGGCACCGAAGGGGCCGGGTTCGGAGATCTCAGCGAGGCTCCCATCCGCGGACAGCAAAATTGTCCGGCGGCGCAGGAAACCCCTCAAGCTCTCCGTCAGTCCGGTTCGGTCCACCGACATTGCGCCCTTCCCAGTCGCCGAGGGGCCGGATCGTGACCGGCTTCCCGTTGACGGTATCGAGATCGATCACCGCCTCATGCACCGGTCCGCCCCCCAGGCTTTCGATCCTCAGCCTGTAAAGGCTCGAAGGCGCAGTGTGGATGACAAAGGGGTCACCCTCGACCGGCGCACCGATGCGCTGGGACATATCACCGAGGCTCTTAAAGGGCTGTTTCTCCCTTTCGGACAGGGCGGCATCGATGGCGCCCTCCTCCAGGCCGTAGATCGCGGCGAGCATCGCCGCGCTACCCGTGTTGACGTTGCGCTTCGGCGTCCGGCCCGCCGGAAGCACGGCGTCCAGAAGCCGGTCGCGGACGTCGGGAGGGAGGCGTTCCCATCCGGGCACGTCGAAAAGCGCGACCCGGCTGGGGAGGGGTCCGTTGAGAGGCGCCCTGCCCTCGGGATAGCCGAAGCGTTCGCGCCCCCCGAAGCGGGGCTCGTCATCGAAATCCACATAGTCGAGGAGCGCCGCCGCGAGGCTCTCCGCCTCGCCCGGCGGCACGTCTTCGGCACGCAGGAGCCGGACGACTTCGTCCCTTGTCATGATGTTCGGGTTCAGGAGCCCGCTGGCGTCCTGCACCGTGACGACGAAGCGCTGCCCTTCGATGGCCATGAGGTAGGGCGTGCCGTCGAGCCTGAGACGTTGCGGCGTCGTTCCGTCTTCCAGGAAGCGCGCCGTGCCGAGGAAGTCCGCCCCGGCGCCGCGGCTGGCGAGGAAGGCTGCTGCCGGATCGATCAGCTCCTCGCCGACGGCAAGGTGCCCCTGCCGCCTCGGCTGGGTCGCGAGGAGGTAGCCCACCCTGGCGGTGGCGGTCCTGATCTCGATGTCCTGCCTGAGGCGCTGCTGCTCCTCGAAGAGTTCCTGCGCCACGAGATCGAAACTCCTGACCGACGCGGTGAGGATCAGCGCGAGCCCGGCGAGCACGAACAGCACCACCGGCAGCACGAAGCCCCGCTCAGGGGATGTCGATGAAGCCGTCATCACCTCCCCTTTCGAAAAGCTCCGGCCGGTTGAGCGGTGCAGGCCCGGAGCGGCCCATGCGGGCCATCCACACGTCGGTCTGCGGACCATCCGGCAGGGTGAACCTGACGATCGGTGCCGTGATATGGGCCCGCAGCGCACCGGTCCGCAAAAGGCGCTCGGGGTCGTCCTCCTGCCCGAGATCCTCCGCCGCTTCGAAGAAGCTGACGGACTGCTCGTCAGGGTAGATCGCGCTCCAGTTTTCGCCGTCGAGGGAGTAGTCGAGGCGCCCGCCGCCGCCCCGCCAGTCGGCGAGCGGGTAGGTCCCGAGGTCGCCTTCGCAGAGGAGCCGCCCGCCGGTCCCGGTTCTGACGATACGGAAGGTGACCTGCTGGTAGGGCCGCACGCCCGCACAGGCCACGGGCCTTTCCGGCGAGAGGGTGAAGGTCAGCGCCGCCCCGTTGCCTTCGCCCGCGAACTTCGGCGGGGGCTGGCCCTCCTGCTGGAGGGGCGGCATGGCGCTGCCCAGGAGTTCGCGGAAGAAGAGCTGGTCGAGCTGCCGGTCCGCCGCCGCGCTCACCTCGCGTGAAAGACGCGCATTGCGTGCGGCGGCTCCCGCGGAGATCTCGAGCACCGAGACGAGAACGAGGCTTGCGATGAGCAGCACCACGATCGCCTCGATCAGGCTGAAGCCGCGCTGCCGGGTCACCGAACCGCCTCCGTGCATTTGGGTGCCTCGAGCCGGACCCTCGTTTCGAGGCCGCGGCGGCTTCGCAGCAGGACCTCGCCGCCGCTGCACCGGCCCGAAGCGTCGATCCGCAAGGGCCCGGAGAGCACGTAGGTCCAGCCCGGTTCGAGCGGGATGACGGCCCCGCCGCCCCCCGGCGCCGTGACGACCACGTCCCTCGCCTCGCGGAAGGCCTGCCGTCTCAGCGCCTGCAGCTCGGCGACGAAGCCGATCCGCGCCGCGTAGATGCCGGAACGGTCGAGGCCGCGGGTAAGGTTGGGAAGGACGATCGCCATCATGGTGGCGATCACGGCCATCGCGGCCAGCGTCTCGATCAGGGTGAACCCCGCCTCCTCGCGCCGCGCCGCCATCAGCTCACTGCCCGCTCGGCGGCGGTCCCACGAAGACATCCTGCGCCGGCCCTTCGCCGCCCGGTTGCCCGTCCGCGCCGAGGCTGCCGATCCTGGGGCTGCCCGTGAACGTTGCGGGCGGCTCGTAGATATAGGCCCGGCCCCACGGATCGACCGGCAGTTCGCCATCGAGATAGGGACCGATCCACTCGCCGCCGCCCAGTTCCTGGGGCGGTGAGACGAGGATCCCGAGGCCTTCCTGTTCGGTGGGATAGCGGCCGAGGTCGATGCGCATCGTCTTCAGCGCGGTGTCGATCGTCTTGATCTGGGTCTGCGCCGCGGTCGTCTTCGACCTGTCGAGCTGGCTGATCAGGCGCGGCCCCACCAGCGTGATCAGGAGCCCCATGATCGAAAGCACGATCAGCACCTCCAGCAGGCTGAAGCCGCGCGCGTTGGTCTTGTCGGTCATGTCACGATCCACCCTTGTCCCGATTGCCCATGGCGGCCCGCTTAAGCATCCATGCGCGAGCCTGCACCATAAAACTTGTCAAAAGCCTCAGCCCCGGCGCGGCAGGACGCAACCGGCCAGCCTCTCGGCCTCTTCGGGTGTCGGCAGCCGCTCCTTCGAGGGGCTGGCCGCCATCCAGGACGCCGCCGGGTGGTGCCAGGCGATCGGCCGGGCATGGAGGCCGGCCTTCTCGAGGCACTCCATGACATAGGCCGACCGGTAGGGGACGCAGCCGGGATATTCCCAGCCCTCCGGCGGCAGCTCCTGCGCGGCTTCGTCATTGATGTAGGAGAAGAGGAACAGCCCGTCCCCTTTCAGCGCCTTCGCGCTGCCTTCGAAGAGCCGCTGCATCATCGACGGGCCGGTATGGGTCGCGATCGACTGGGCGATCACGAAATCGAAGGGCTCGCCGAAGCCGCTCGCATCGAAGTCCTCATTGGCTTCGAAGCGGGGCCGCTTGAGATCCACCGCGTCGCGGCCCAGTTCCCGCTCGATGCCCTCCTCGACCAGCCAATGGTTGGGCTCGATCCCTGCGTAACCGCCCGTCTTGAGGAACGGGATGAGGATCCGGCCGAGACGCAGCGAACCGCAGCCCATGTCCAGCACCTTGTCCGTTTCCCGCATGCCGGCCTCGAAGAGGAGCGCGAACTGGGTGGCGCTCATGAAATCGAACCGCTCAGGGGGACCGACATAGGCGCGGTAGTGATCCTCCCCCGCAGGAAGGTCCCCGGCGGCTTCCGCGTCGAGGCCGCGTGTCCCGGTCTCTCCGCCGACCTTCACGAAAGCCGTCATGAACTGGCCGCGTGGATGCCCCCAATGGCCGATCCGGCGCACCCTGAAGGGCAGCCCCCTCGCCGCGTGCTCGAGGTCGGAGGGCCTGTAGTGATAGGGGTCCCGGTCCGGATAGGTGGTGATCTCGCCGTGCACGATGGGCTCGTTCGTGGGGCGGTCTTCGGGGCATTCGAAGGTCGTCGCGTAGAAGATCCCGCCCGGGGCCATCACCGGGGCGAGCTTCTCGAGGGCCTGCCGGATCTTGTTGAAGGACATGTGGGTGAAGACCGAGACCGCGATCGCCCGGTCGAACGCCACGCCGAACCGCTCGGCGCGGAAACCGTCATCCACGAGGAGATGGCTTCTGGGGCATTTCTCCTGAACACCCGCCTCCGCCAGCTCGATGTTGTACCCCGCATCGAGCAGTGCCTGGGACAGGTCGAGGCCGTAATAATGCCCGGGCTCGAGATAACGGACATAGTGGACACCGCCCCGTAAGGAGCCGCATCCCAGATCGAGAAGCCGGTGCTCCGGGCGCAAGCCCCGTGCCTTCAGGAAGGAGAGCTGCAGCGCGCCCAACTCCTGCCACATCCCTCCGATAGCGTTACGATGCTCGCCACGCGCGACTCGCGCCGCCACACGGGCGTCGTCATCATAGTGACTCTCGATGGCCCGGCCCCGTCCGTCCGTCATCCGATTCACCTTCACAATCCGCTTCAGACGGCGGATTAACCCTTTCCTTTGCCTTCGTGAACAGATTTCCCGACCCTGCAACCCGAAGGAGAGTGGCAGTTCTGCCACGCCCCACGCAAAGAGCGACCCTGTAACGAATTCTTCGCGATACTACGCGATTGACACGTCTCCGCGAGCTGATAGTTTGCGGTCTGGGAGGGACAGGCAGGTCATTTCGTCTCGCTGTGCTCTCACCCAATCTTGGGTCAGTCATGCCCCCACGGGTTGCTGGCCGCTACAATCTAGCAACCCGCAATTCCTTGGAGGGAAAAAGGGAATGAAAAAGCTTCTTACCGCTGCGTCGATCGCAGCTCTTTCGCTTGGCGTCGCTAACGCTATCGACGTCGAAGCTGGCGTCGGTAACAGTGCTGGCAACGCAGTTAGTGCTATCGGGCCAAACGCATATCCGCTCTCGACCCGCCTTGCGGGAGGCACGTACGAGGACGTCGACGTCGCCTTCGACGTCACATTCACCAACATTCCTTCAGGCTCCGGTGTTGTGACAATCACACTCACGAACGCGACGTTTGCTGCTGCTCCCACCACTTCGGATAACGACCCGATCTCTACTGGGGGTACCGTTGGAAGTAACACCGTATCGTTTCTCGTCAACAGCCTGACCAATTTCGATTCGGGCACGGTCTCGACGGTACTCGATCTCGTCGAGGGCGAGAATCCTTCCGTAGAGGTAAGCGTCATCAATGCCGCTAGCTTCCCGATCGAAAATTCTGTCGATGTTCCGGCAGCCGATACTTTCATCGTGTTCGGTGAACCTTACACGGCGGAAATCGCGGCGGACACCACCACCACTCGGGCCGCTCTGTCATCCGGCGCCACTGCGCCGTTCCTCTCGTTCGAGACAACTAATGCTGATGACGTGATCGGAACATTCGCAGTTGACGTGAACCAAGTCGTCGTTGGTTCTACTTCTCCTGCGCCGCCTGCTGTTCCCGCTCCGATCGAGCTGGACGTCAACAAAGATCTCGCCGGCAACCCTGTAGTCGCTTCTGATATCGGTGATATCGATGTTTCGATCGTCGGTAACTTCGATGCGTTTATCAACGAAGACGAAACAGACGGCGTTGTCATTACAGGCGGTGCTAGCACTGTTCGCCTCTCCGAAGACGAGGTTGATGACAGTACTGCCGAGGGATCGGTTAATGAACCAGCGACGGCGCCGTTCGCGCTTACCTTTGCTCTCGACCCTGACGGAGAAACTGCGATTGAAGCTTCGGACTACGCGCTGACTGCTGTCCTAGACCTGACGTACACGAGTTCACCCTTCAGTTCGGATCTCACCGTTGCGGGTAACCTCCAGTCCGTCGCGCGTGCTGGCACTTCGGTTGTCTTCCCCTGGACCGCTTCGGCCACCCAGTCGGCAGCTTCGGGTTCGACCAACATTTTCCGTCTTGGTAATGTCGGCGGCACGGACACTGGTGCGGTCTTCGCTACTGTCCGTTCCACCAACGTCGAAAGCTTCACCGGTGTGGGCGAAGCTGAACAAGTTGCAGCTTCCATCGGAGCCAACGGCGAGCTGGTCGTGACCTCGCAAGCCCTCGAGGATGCTCTCGGCGACTGGGGCCGTGGCGACATCGAAATGACCGTCGAAGCACAGCCGAGCAACATCACCGCTCGCCGCTTCATCGTCCGCGACTCGGGTATCCAGTCGCTCGACAACGGCACCGTTGCTCAAAACAACTAAGCCTCAGGGTCGCCAGACCCCAGGCGGAAAGGGGCCCTCGGGCCCCTTTCTTTTTCCCTGACTTAAGGCCGAAGCTGGCGTGAGGATTGCAAAACACCCGTCAAGGCGGGAACAGGGCTGACGGAGTCTTAATCTCCCGCCTGTAACAACGCCCTAGGTCGCTGAGCTACGATGGACCCGTGTTGAACAAACTGTCCTCGTCGGCTAAACTTAAGTTAGGCTCTGCTGCGCCTTTGGGCGTCGCACAAAAAGATCTCGGCGCATCCCTCCTGCGCCGAGATC
>CAZAFU010000077.1:0-14091 GCA_964484475.1 uncultured Caulobacterales bacterium
AATTCGAAGCGGTCGTCGTGGCTGAACTCGTCCCTACACGCCATGATTGCCTCTTGCTCGATTGAAGGCTTCCGAAACCAGGGCCCGGTCTGGCGTCTTCCACCGCCCGGCAATATAGCCGTCAGGACGCAGAAGGGTGGCGCCGCCCTCGCCCAGTGCGTATCGCTGGCGGACGTCGGGAGACGGCGGCAGACTGCGGACACCATCGGGAAACTGGTCTTCGAGGTTTCCAAGCAGCGTGAAGTCGCCGCCAAGGGTGCCGAGCAACCAGCCCTCTCCGATTGCAGCGTCGAGCGGTGGGTAACCCGGGGGAATGCCCTCACCTTTCCAGTCGTCCCGGTCCGGCGTGTTGAGCGGGCTGTCGGGATAGGCCACCGCCGCCGAGAGGCGTCCTGAGTTCACATAGGGTCTTGCCCTTTCGTTCAGCGCCGCAAGGTCGAGGGCGGCATCGCGGTAGGCTCGCTGTGCCTCGCTCTTCGGCGTCATGAAGTCGGTCGCCCTCGTCGAATTCCTGATATTGACGTCGGCAGCTTCCCGCGCCTCGTCGTCATAGCTTTGCAGAAGGCTCGGAGGGCTTTCTCCCGTCAGTACGCGGTCCAACTTCCAGCCCAGGTTGTCCGCGTCCGCGACGCCGCCATTGCAGCCCCGGGCCCCGAAGGGTGAGACAAGGTGGGCCGCGTCACCGGCAAAGAGCACCCGGCCGTGCACGAAGTTCTGCATGCGGCGGCACTGGAACGTGTAGATCGACAGCCACTCGTATTCGTACGGCGTGTCCTCGCCGAGCATACCCCTGACAAAGGGGTCGACGTTCTCCGGCTTCACCGCCTCTGCCTTGTCGATATCCCTGCCGACCTGGAAATCGAGGCGCCAGATGTTGTCCGGCTGCCTGTGCATCAATGCCGATGCGCCCGGCCATGGGGGGTCGAACCAGAAATGACGCTCCGCTGGCATCTCGCGCTCGAACCTGACGTCGGCGATGAGGAAATTGTCCTCGAACACCCGACCATCGAAACTGAGACCGAGCATGGCACGAACCGGCGAGCGGTGCCCGTCGCACGCGACGAGATAGCGGGTCCACGCCGAATAGGCGCCGCCATCGGCCTCGACGGTGACTTCGACTCCCTCCGCCTGCGGATCGACGTCGACTGCCTGGTGCCCCCACCTGATCGTGGCGAGAGGCTCGTTCCGAAGGGCATCGACGAGATACTCCTCGACATAGTACTGCTGGATATTGACGAAAGCGGGGTTCTTCTGGCCCGGTGCATCGGTCAGGTCGAAACTGTAGATCGGGTCCTCGCCCCCGCCGAGATAAACATGCCCGCGCGACCACCGCACCCCCTTCCCGCAGACCCGCTTGCCAATACCTAGGCGATCGAAGATATCGAGCGTTCTCTTCGCAAAGCAGATCGCTTTCGATCCCGCCGTGATCCCTGTCCTTTTGGTCAGTACGGTCACCTTCCGGCCACGCTGGGCGAGATCGAGGGCGAGGCTCAGCCCCACCGGTCCGCCGCCGACGATCAGAACCTCGTGCTCGTCCGGTCCAGCCGGAGGCGGGGTCGGCTCGAAATGCCTGTAGACCGGGATGCTCAAGACCGCCTACCCCTGAAGCTGCGCCCAGACCTCACGGTCGCGCTCCGCCGTCCAGATCCTCGGCCAGTCGATACCGTCGAGTTCATCCCAGAGCCGCTGAACGTTGAAGGGCAGGCAGTGCTCGAAAATCGGCCAGTCGCCATAGCGCGGCGCGAGCCTTGCGTGGGTCTTCTCGAAAGCTTCCTTCAGTGTACCGGATTTTTCATGGACTGCCCCGACTTCTTCCCTCATGCCGATGAGGAAGCCTCTCGTCTGCTCGATCGCGGCGTCCACCGCCGCGCGGCCCTTCACCACCGCACCCCGTCCACCGATCAGCTGCTCGGCCTTGAAAGCCTTCACCCTGTCGAGGGTGCCGGTGGACCAGTCCTTGTGGAAAGCATCGCCCGTGTAGAGAGCTGCCTCCGCCTCGACCAGGTCCCCGGCGAAGAGGATGCGCTCGTCGGGAAGCCACGCGACGATATCGCCTGCCGTATGGCCCCTGCCGCAGAAGACCAGCTCCAGCCTCCGCCCGCGCCCGAGGTCGATGGTACGGGTTTCAGCGAAGACTTCCGTGGGATGAGTGAGGCCCGGGATGCTGTCCGGCTCCTCGAAAAGGCGCGGCATCCTGCCGTATTCGGACTTCCAGTCTTCCTCGCCGCGTTCATCGATCAGCTTCCGCGTCTGCTCATGGGCGATGATCTCGCCGGCTCCGAAGGCCGATGCGCCAAGCGTCCTGACCGCGTGATAATGCGTCAGAACCAGGGTCTCGCAGGCCTTGTCCGTATGCTCAGCAAGACGGTCCAGCCACCTTTTCGCCGTCACGGGCGTAGCGCGGGCCTCGATACAGACGAGCCCCTCTTCGCCTTCGATGGCTCCGACGTTGGGGTCACCTTCAGCCGTCAGGGCGTAGATCCCGTCGCCGAGGATTTCGAGAGTTTCGGTCTTTCGTTCCGTATCCGCAGAAGAAGCGAAGGGCTTGTTCATGGCTGGTCTCCTTTCACGAGACGCCGACAGGTACCGGTAATCTCGTCGGTGGTCGGTAGATAGGCTTTTTCCAGGTTCCGGTTGAACGGAACCGGGACCGGCGGCGGGGCGACCCGCGTGACCGGACCCTTCAGGGCATCGAATGCCTTTTCTGCCGCCAGGGCTGCGATCATGTCGTGGCTGCCGCCCTCGAGCACGGCTTCCGATGCAACGACCAGGCGGCCGGTTCGCCTGACCGAAGCGAGGACCGTGCCTTCGTCGACGGGTGAGATCGTCCGCAGGTCAACCACTTCCGCCTCGATCCCCTCTTCGGCTAGAGCCTGCGCCGCTGTGAGCGATCGCCTCGTCATGTTGGCGGACGCGACGATCGTGACATGGCGGCCCTCGCGAACGATGGCGGCTTCGCCGATCGGGAGGGGATCGAGATCCGAAGGAACCTCTTCGCGCACGGAATGATAAAGAGCCATGTGCTCGATGAAGAGGACCGGGTCGTCGTCGCGGATGGCGGCCTTCAGAAGGCCCTTAGCCTCTCTGGGTCCCGATGGAGCGACGACCTTCACGCCGGGAAGATGCACGGCCCAGCTGTGAAAATCATAGGCGTGTCCGTGAAACGGGCCGACGCCGTACTTGGCGCGCAGCACGAAGGGCACCCGCGCGGCGCCGCCCGAATAGTAGTGCATCGCACCGGCATCGAGGAGCTGCTGCATCACGAGAGGCAGGAACTCGAGGAACATGAGATCGACCACGGGCCGCTTGCCTTCGAGAGCGGCCCCGATCGCTGCGCCCACGATGGCGCTCTCAGACATCGGCATGTCCTGCACCCGGTCGGGACCGAAGCGTGCGAACAAGCCGTCAGTGCTCTTCATCGGCCCGCCGAACGCACCCACGTCCTCGCCGAGGACGAGAACATCGGGATCACGCTCCATTTCCTCGCCGATCGCCTCGACACAGGCATGCGCAAAAGTCTTCCGGGTCATGACGGCCTCCCCACGGCACTGGCATAGACGCGATGCGGGTCAAGCTCGTCCGGCCCGGGCTCCGGCGCGGCCCTTGCCGCCTCGAAGGCATCCTGGATCTCTTCGCGGACCTCTCGCCCGATGCGGTCCAGGGTCTCATGGTCCGCCGTACCGGATTCCACGAGGCTATCGCGGTAGCTCGCGATCGGGTCCCGCTCCCGCCACTTCGTCACCTCGTCGGGGTCGCGGTAGTCTTCCTGGTCGGAATAGAAATGGCCTGCCACCCGGTAGGTCTTCAGCTCAAGGAGGGTCGGTCCGCCACCACCCCGCGCGCGGCGGATCGCGTCTTCCATGGCTTCGCGGACCTCGTCGATGCTGTTGCCGTCCAGCTGGCGACCGGGCATGGCATAACCTTCGGCCCTTCTGTACACTTCGCCGGCGACACCCGATCCGGCAGCCGTCGAGATCGCATACTGATTGTTCTGGCAGACGAAAATCATCGGGAGCTGCTTTACCGAGGCGAGGTTCATCGCCTCGTGGATATCGCCGCGGCTCGAAACACCGTCTCCGAAGACCGCCGTGGCGACCCTGTCGCGTCCATCGAGCTTCATGGCCAGGGCAGCACCCGTTGCGTAGCTGACGGGTGGACCGAGAGAGCCTGAGTAGAGACCGATCAGCTTGTGCTCCCACGGGCCACAGACATCGTTCCTGTGACGCCCCTTGTTGTAGCCGGAGGGCTTGCCGAACATGCCGGCCATCAGACGGGTCAGGTCCGCGCCGCGAATGTAGGACGCAAGCGGGCTGCCCCTGTAATGGGGGGCCAGGACATCGCCCTCCTCGAGCGAGGCATAGACCCCCACTGCCGCGGCCTCCTCGCCTTCAAGGCCGTGCCAGTGCCCGTCATGGCTGCCGATGACCTCGTCGAAGGCGCGGCTGAATGCCATCAGCCTGAAGAGTTCGATGGATCGCTCCGCCTGCGCCATTATCCGACCTCGATTCTTCCGATCACGGAACCGACTTCCACCTCTTCTTCGGCGGAAACCAGTGTCTCCACCAGGGTTCCGCTTTTCGGCGCAGGGACTTCGATCCCGACCTTGTCAGTGGCGATATCGACGACCAGTTCACCTTCCTCGACCCGGTCTCCCTTCTTCTTGATCCACTCGCCGACGGTCGCGTGGGTGACCCCATCACCGATTTCGGGGACTGTGATATCGACTTTCATCAGAGTGACCGTCCTTTCTACCGTGCCGAGACTGCGCTAGGCTATTTGTAACAGATGTTAGCATTAGAATGGGGCCCTGCCTATGACCAAAGCGACCGAAAAGGACGCTGATCGCGAAAAGCTGCGGCGCGATGGGCATCTCGAAGGCTCGGTGATGTCGCAGATGATCCTGGCGATGAACCTGATCGTGCGGCCTTTCATCGAAACCCATGCGAAAACCCACGACCTCCCCCTGCCCGAATGGCGCGTGATGATGGCGCTCGCCAACGAGCCCGAACGCAGCGGCGAGGACATCGCCCGGACGCTCGCGGTGGACCGGATGGGCGTCAGCCGTGCGCTACGGCGCCTTGAAGCGAAGGGTCGCGCGCAACGAAGGGTTTCCCCCCAGGACCGCAAGCGGAACCTCTGGACCCTGACTGAAGAGGGCTGGCACCTGTTCGACGCGATCGCGGTCTCGGCGGAAGCGCGCCAGGACGAAGTCCTGCGCGGGCTCACGGCGACGGAGCGGAGGACGTTCCTGTCCGTCCTCGAGAAGGTGATCGAACAGGCTCGCTAGGAGCTGCAAGGGCGCGCGCCGCCAGGAGCCAGTGGATGCCCGCCCAGACGAGAGCCGGTGCGGTAACGAGGAGGGCGTAGCGCAGCGAGCTGTCGCCGAACCGCGGAGTGAGCGCGTCACTCAGCACACCGACCACAAGTGGACCGAACCCCAGCCCGACAAGGTTGAGGATCAGCATGAGCATGGCAGCGGCGAGCGCTCTTGTTCCGGGAGCGACGACCTTCTGCACGGCGGCGATCGTGGGAGCCTGCCAGCCCGAGACCATGATGATGGGAACGAGGAGCAAAGCGATCGTCTCCCCCTTCGAGGATGAAAGGAAGGCCATGACGGTGAAAGGCGCGGCGATGAGGACCATCACGGCCGGGACGAGAGCGTGGGCGCCCGGTCTTGTCTTCCTGACCCGGTCCGCCAGCCACCCGAAGCCAAGAACTCCGGCCGCTCCTCCGAGCCCGAAACTGAGGCCCAGGATGAGCCCGATCTCGCTGCGCGGGAGGCCGAAGCTTCGCCCGAGAAAAGTCGGCATCCAGGTGACCAGCGCGTAGAGCGCGAACCCCGCGAGAGCCGTCCCCGCCACGAGGTGAAGGTAGGCCGGGATGTGCAGGAGCGTCGAGACATCGTCCATGCTCCGGACACGGCTTCTTTCGGGAAAGCCGCCCCTGCGCCTCGGCTCAGGCGCAACGCGGCCGAAAACGAGCGCGAAGACGATACCCACCGCGCCCGTCGCGTAGAAGAGTGTACGCCAGCCGAAATGCTCGGCCAGCGCGCCGAAAACGAAGAACGCGAGAAGCACCCCGAGAGGACCCCCGAGCTGCACGACGGAGAAAGCTCGGGCGCGGCGATCTTCAGGATAAAGATCGGTGACGAGGCTGTGAAGCGGAGGGATACCCCCTGCCTCACCGACAGCAACCCCCATCCGCGCGGCGAGCATGGTCAGGAACCCCGTCGCAAGGCCCGTGACGGCTGTCATCGCCGACCAGACCCCCGCGGCCCAGGCCATGATCAGGACACGGTCGGAACGGTCGGCGAACCGGGCGATCGGAATGCCGAGTATCGAATAGAGAAGGGCAAAGCCGATACCTGTCAGCACACCCGCCTGCGTATCGGACAGGGAGAGGTCCCGGCTGATGTCCGGCAGGAGGATCGCCACAATCTGCCGGTCGATGAAATGCAGGATGAGGACACCCATCAGGAGGATGAGCGTCCCCGTGCCTGCCTGCTTGCGATCCGAAGACAGGGTCAGAACCTCACCCGGTAGGAAACGCCGTACTCACGGGGACGGCCGACAACCGCTTCCGAGATCCCGAAGGCGCCACCATCAACGCCGTTGACGATGTATTCCTCGTCCGTCGCGTTGCGCACGAAGAGCGAGGCGACCCACTGCTCGGACACCGGCTCGATGAAGAGGCTGGCGTTGACGAGGTGATAGGCCTCCTGCGCCACGGCGGGACTGTTGACGACATCGTTGAAGACGTCGTCCCGCCAGGACCAGTCCGCCTGGAAGGTCATCTGCCCCCAGGACGACAGGGGCGTGGTGTAGCGGCCGAGCAGGCTGGTCTGCCAGGCCGGAGCCTTGACGAACTCGGAGTCCTCCGTGATGTTCTCGGCATTTCCGACTTCTGTGTACTGAGCGTCAAGGTAGCCGACCGAGGCGAAGATGTCGAAGCCCGGGGCCGGCGCAAGCTGCGCCTCGACCTCGACACCGAAGACTTCCGCTTCCGCGGCGTTATCGACGGTCACGATCAGGTTGCCGGTCTCGTCCGGGACCGCGGCGGTCAACTGGATGTCCTGATACTGATTGAAGAACACCGCGCCATTCAGGCGGAGCCAGTCGGAGACGTCGGACTTGAAACCGAGCTCGTAGGCGTCGAGGATTTCGGGGTCGAAGCTCGTCAGCTCGCCCGGCGACAGCGGACGGCCATTGAACCCCCCCGCCTTGAAGCCCTCGCTGTACGAAGCGTAGAGCAGAAGCGCTTCCGAGACATCGAAATCGATGCCGAGTTTCGGCGAGATGTTGTCGAAGGTCTCGCTCACCACCTGGTCGGTGATGATTGCACCGGAGGCGACCCTGCGCTGGAAGCTGTCGACAGTCTTTTCGTCTTCCGTGTACCGCAGTCCGAATGTCAGGTTCAGCCTGTCTGTCAGCCCGAAGGTCGCATGGCCGAAGGCCGCGTAGCTCGTGTTCTCGACCTCGAGATCGGCGTCGAAGCTCAGGTCGAGCCCGATATTGCTCGGATTGCCGGGACCGCCCGGGGCAATGCCGTAGAAGAATGTCGGGTTCGCGCAAGGCGGCGGCGCGGTCGTCGGATTGAGGCAGGGCAAGGGAACAGGGAGCGCTTCGAGGGCGCCGAAGAGCCCGTCCACCAGCCGGACCTCATTGAAGTCCTCCGCGGTCTCATCGAAGTAGAAAGCGCCGATCACCCATTCCAGCCGGTCGTCGAAACTGTTCCCGATCAGCTGGAGTTCCTGGCTGAACTGCTGCTGCTCGGACTGGTTGTCGGTCTCGCGGATGGTGAAGGGTGAATTGTCGCCGTCGCGCCCGAAATCCACCTCCTGCCCGCGCCATGCGGTGATTGATTTCAGGTCGATCGTATCGCCAAGGGCCCAGTCGATGGTGGCCGAAACGCCGTAGACATCGCTGTCGTTGCGGTTCGGCCCGGTGGCGTTGGTCGTGAAGAGGTCGCCCGTGTCGGGGTCCGTGAAGGGATCGCCTGGGCTTACGAAGGAATTGTAGAGGCCGACCAGCGGGGCCGTCGGGTCGAAGGGACCGACGCTCGTGGTAGCAGCCGAGTTCTCCCGTGCACGGAAATAGTCTCCGGCCAGGAACACCTCGACGTCCTGATGCGGGTTCCAGAGCGCCGTCACCCTGCCGGTCAGGGAGTTCTGGTCGCCGAGCTCCTCACCGGTGAGCAAACGATCCGAGAACCCGTCCGCGTTTCGACTGAGCACCGTCAGCCGGGTCAGGAAGTTCTGCGCAAGGGGAACATCGACGGCGGCGCGCGCATCCACGCGGTTGAGATTGCCGACGGTCACCTCGCCGTGCCCGCCGAAGGTTTCGCCCGGGCGCTCTGAAGTCAGGCTGATGGCACCGCCGATCGTGTTGCGACCGAAGAGCGTCCCCTGCGGCCCACGGAGCACCTCGGCTCGCTCGAGGCCGACAATATCAAGGACGCCGCCGGTCGATCGTCCGAAATAGACGCCGTCGAGATAGATCCCGACACCGGGATCCGTCGTGATGAGAAAGTCCGTCTGCCCGACACCGCGGATCGTGACCTGGGCGTTCTGGCCCCCGCCCCCGCCGGACGGACTGGTCGAGATATCGACATTGGGCGCGTAGAGCGCGATGTCGGTGACGTCCTGAACGTTCCGCCGTTCAAGCTCCGCACCCGAAAGGGCGGTGATCGCTATGGGCGTGTCCTGGAGGTTTTCCTCGCGCTTGCGCGCGGTCACGACAATCTCGTCGATCCCGCCGCGCTCGAATGCGACTTCGCTTTCCTCGTCCTGCGCTGCGCCCTGTGCGTTGATAAGCGCGATTGTCGATGCGCCCAAAAGGGCCGCCAGACCCCGACCTTTTGCCATGCCGTCCCTCCGTTTGTAACTTTTGTTAGTATTACGAATTGCAGAGAGGATCGAATGTGTCAATCCACTCCGTATGGGGCAGCAAGATATTGTTCAGACCGGGCCGGAAAAGCCATCTTCCATCACTTCTGGCGTCCTCGCCCAGGGTCATGTTCCGCGGGTTCCCCAAACGGGGACTGTCCCTCACCTGACCGCTGTGACCCTGTTGAGCGAGACCGAGGTCCCGGACGCACGCACTCCCACCGACCTGCACGGCATCACGGGATGTCCTGAAGTCATGGGATGGATGAGAGGAACGAGCTCCCGCCCTCAGCCACGCTCCTGTTCCGGCTGGACGTTGTCTTCGGTCATGTCCTCAAGACCACCGAGCCGGAACCAGCGATAGCCGAAAGAGGCGAGAGCGATCTCGTGACGCCCGCCCCTCGCCTCGTTGACTTCGTCCGTCTGGAGACAGACGAGGGGCCTGCCGCGATGGCCTGCGCCTTCCGCCGGAACGGTGATCGTCGTCTCGGCGTCGGTGAAGTTGTGCACGAAGAGGGCCAGTCGGTCCTGCCAGGTATACCGGATCGCGAGCGTCCCGTCCGGCGTGTCGAGGGTCTCGAAATCGCCCCAGCCGATCTCCGGCAGTTCCAGGCGCATGCGGAGCATCCGTTCGGTCCAGCTCAGCAGCGAGGTGGCTTCGGTCCGCTGGCGCGCGACATTGACCTTCTCGAAGGCGTAGTCGCCCTCCCTGATCAGCGGGCGGATCGGCTCGTCGGCCACCGTGAATCCCGCATTGCGGCCGCCGGACCACTGCATGGGGGTACGGCAGGAGAAGCGGCCTTCGAGTGACAGGTCGTCACCCATGCCGATCTCGTCGCCGTAGCGCAGGACGGGAGTGCCCGGCAGGGTGAGCATGACAGAATTCGCCAGCTCGATACGGCGCCGGTCGCCGTCAAGCATCGGCGGCAGGCGTCGCCTGATGCCGCGGTCGTAGATGCGCATGTCCTCCTCAGGGGCGAAGGCATCGAACACCCGGCCGCGCTGTTCATCCGTGAGCTTGTCGAGCGACAGCTCGTCATGGTTCCGGAGGAAATGCGCCCATTGGGCGGTATTCGGTATGTTCCGCAAGCCCTCGATCGCGTTCTTGAGCAGCTCCGTCTCCCCGGTGGCCAGCGCGTAGAACAGGGCCTGGTTGACCGGGAATCCGAAGATCATGTGGAGCCGGTCTCCGTCCTCGCCGAAATAGGTTCGCGCGGTCTCCGGCTCGACATTGGCTTCAGCCAGCAGGACCACGTCGCCGTTGCGCCACTGCGCGAAGGCGCGAAGGTCCCGCAGGAAATCATGGGCGGGTTCAGGATCTTCCGTATCCACCCCGTCCCGGGCGATGAGGAACGGCACGGCATCCATGCGGAAGCCGGAGACGCCGAGGGCGAGCCAGTATCCAATGATCTTCCGCAGTTCGTCCCGGACCTCCGGATTGGCGATGTTCAGGTCCGGCTGGAATGCGTAGAACTTGTGGAAGTAGTAGGCGCCGACTTTGTCGTCATAGGTCCAGGTGCTCTCCTGGACGCCGGGAAAGACGACGCCACTGTCCGCGTCCTCCGGCTTTTCATCGGCCCAGATGTAGTAATCGCGGTACTTCGATGACGGATCGTCCCGGGCCGCCTTGAACCATGGATGCTCTTCGGATGTATGGTTCACCACGAGGTCAACGAGAACCCGCATCCCGCGCTGCTTGGCTGCGTGCGTGAAGGCCACGAAGTCACCGAGGCTGCCATAGCGTGGGTCCACGCCGTAGTAGTCGGAGATATCATAGCCGTTGTCCCTGCGCGGGCTGGGGTAGAAAGGCGCAAGCCAGATGGCCGCCACGCCGAGGCCCCGCAGGTAGTCGAGCCGGCGTTCAAGGCCGTCGAAATCGCCGATCCCGTCACCGTTGGCGTCGAGAAAGCTCTCGAGCGAGAGGTTGTAGAGGATCGCGTTCTTGTACCAGAGATCGGGGATCACGACGCGCGGCCTTTCGTTCGGGGGCGGAGAATCATAGCTTCGTCCGCCTGCAGGGTGATGGATCCGCCGACACCCCGGTCGGGCTTCTCGTGCGTGGAGAGGACAAGTCCCGCCCCCTGATAGGCATCAGGCAGATCGACGCTCCGGGCCGTGTCCGAGAGGTTCAGGACAACGCCGAGGCGCCCTGCCCCCTCTCCACGCTCGTAGGCCAGGACGGGATTGCTGGCGAGGAGCTGCCGGTAGCCGCCAGTGCGGAGGCAGGCCTCTTTGCGCCGCAGCCGGAGGAGCGCCCGGTAGAGGTTCAGCATGGATCCTTCGTCACTCTCCTGCGCGGCGACGTTCCGGTCGCGCCAGTCGGCGTTCAGGGGCAACCACGGTTCACCACTGGAAAAGCCGCCAAAAGGTTCGTCAGACCACGGCATGGGCGTTCGGGAGGAATCCCGGTTGAACGCTGCTTCCGGCTCGTTGCGCGCCTGCGGGTCCTGGATCCTGTCCGCCGGGATCGTCACCTCGCCGATCCCCAGCTCATCGCCGTAGTAGAGCGTCGGCGTCCCGCGCAGCGTCAGGAGCATCACCGCCGCCACCCTTGCCTGCGCATCCCCGACCCGGCCCGCAATACGCGGCTGGTCATGGTTCGACAGGACCCAGTTCGGCCAACCTTCTTCGGGGAGCGCTGCCTCGTATTCGGCGATCGTTCTTGCGATCTGCTCCGCATCCCAGGCTGCCTGAATCAGCTGGAAATTGAAGGGCAGATGCACGCCCTCCACCCCGCCGCGACCGTAATAGGTCACCAGCCTTTCGACCGGCAGGTAGATCTCGCCGATCAAGAGGCGGCCGGGATAGTCGTCGATCAGGTCACGCATTTCCTCCACGACCTCGTGCACCTCTGGCTGGTCGGTGGTGCGGGTGCGCAGAAGCCGCGTGCCGTCCGGCATTCCGGGTTCCCAATCGGGGTTGGGCGGCTCGTCGCGGAGCTGTTCGTCGTGGAACAGGTAGTAGATGACGTCCACGCGGAACCCGTCGACGCCCCGGTCGAGCCAGAAGCGCATGGCATCGTACATCGCCGTCCGTACACGCGGGTTTCGCCAGTTGAGATCGGGCTGGGACGGCAGGAAAGCGTGATAGTGATACTGGCCGGAACCCTCGTCGAAGGTCCATGCAGAACCGCCGAAATTCGACAGCCAGTTGTTAGGCGGCCCACCGTCCGGGGCCGGATCGGCCCAGACATACCAGTCGCGCTTGTCGCTGTCTTTCGCCTTCAGGGCTTCACGGAACCATGGATGCTGATCGGAGCTGTGGTTCGGCACGAAATCCATGAGCACTTTCAGTCCGTGCCCGTGCGCGTCGCCGAGCAACCGGTCGAAGGCATCGATGTCGCCGAACATCGGGTCGATGCCCTCGTAGTCCGCAACATCATAGCCGCCGTCCTTCATGGGCGAGGGATAGACCGGCGAAAGCCAGACCGCTCCCACGCCGAGCGCCTTGAGGTAGGGCAACCGGCGCCGGATCCCTTCAAGGTCGCCGACCCCGTCGCCTGTCGTGTCCTGAAAGGAGCGCGGATAGATCTGGTAGATCGCCTCGTCGCGCCACCACGCCATCAGGAGGCTCTGAGCTGCGGGAGCACGCTCTCTCCGAAAGCGTCGATGAACTCCGTCTGGTTGGTCGCGACGTTGTGGAAGATCAGCTCGTCCACGCCGCATGCCACGTATTTGCGCGCCCACTCAGCATGCTGATCGAGAGACGTCGACACCCGGACGGTGCGGTCGAGATCCTCCGTCGTCATGTAGGCGGCGGCTTCCTCGAACTGCTTCGGCGTGGGGATCTCCCAGACAACCTGACCGACGACGAGGTTGGTGCCCCAGGTGTGGAGCGCATCCTCTCGCAGGGCCTTCTCGTCGGTGCCCCAGGCGAGTTTCATCTGGCAGACGACCGGCTTGCCCTCGCCTCCGCCCTCGCGGAAAGCTTCGATGACTTCGCTCAGGCGGTCGTCGGGGCCGCCGCAAAGCGTCAGGAGACCATCCGCCCACGAGCCGAGCCAGCGGGCCGTCTTGGGTGTGACCGCGGCACCGAAGATCTTCGGCGGCGTTTGGGGCCGGGTGTAGAGCTTGACCTCCTCCATGACCACGCGGCCGTGATGGGTGACCGTCTCGCCGTCCCACAACCGGCGCATCAGCTCGCAGCACTCCTCCAGGATGGCGTTGCGCTCGGACTTCACCGGCCAGGCCATGCCCATGGTCGCCTCGTTCAGGCGCTCGCCGGAACCGAGGCAGCAGTCGAGGCGGCCGGGAAACATATGCCGGGTCGTTGCCATGGCCTGCGCAAGGATCGCCGGGTGGTAGCGGTAGCCGGGGCAAGAGACGGAGCGGAAGTCGCCGCGCGTCACCTGCATCGCCGCCCCGAGCCAGGTCCAGAGGAAACCTGCGTGGCCCGGCCGTTCGTTCCACGGGTGGAGGTGATCGGAAGCGGTGAAGACCTCGAAGCCCTTGCCCTCGGCCCGTTGAACCCAAGCGAGAAGGTCAATCGGGTCGAACTGCTCGTGGCTGACATGATAGCCGTAGCGGGTCACCTTGGCTCCTTCCACATTGCGAACGAACAGGGCCGGACGGAGGCCGTTCCCTCGCCTCTGCAGATCGACGCAAGGGCAGCTATGAGTCTCGGATGAACCTGTCGGTCAGGCCAGCGCGCTCGACCTGACGGCCCGCACCCATCCCGCGGGAAACGCCGGTGCGCGGCGGTATCAACCGAACGGTCCCGCCCCCAACCGGAGGAGGAAGACGAAGGCCCCGAGGGCGCAGAGGGCGGTGAACAGGCTGCCGACCAGTGTTGCGGGGCTCGACTGCCTCGTCAGAGCGCCGCGCGTCGCGAGAACCGTTCCAAGGACGGTCAGGGCCAGCCCGAGAACGCCGAGCCATCCGGCGATGATGATGCTGGGCGGTAGCCCCACCGGAACGGCGAGTGGATGGTTCTGGGCCCAGCCCACTGCAAGCCATGCCGCAACGCCAATTGCGGCCAGACTGAAAAGCGCGCCCGACCAGGTCGCCAGCCTGGCCAGAGGCACCGGCCCGTATCGGGTTTCGAGGACCACACGGTCCGAAAGACGCACTGCGGCCGCGAGGGGGAAGACAAACAGGGCAACGACAAGCCCGGCGACGGCAGATGCGGAAAAGACCGGTCAGGACCCGTCCTGCAAGTCCTGCAGGAGCTGATAGGGCTCAGCCGTGCGCCGCCACCCTCCCAGGAAT
>CAZAFU010000078.1:0-321 GCA_964484475.1 uncultured Caulobacterales bacterium
CGTGACGGGTGTCCCCGGCGGCGGCAAGTCGACGCTCACCATCGAGACACTCTACAAGGCGGCAAGCCGCAAACTGATGAATGCCAAGCAGGTACCGGGCAAGTACGACCGCATCATCGGGCTCGAGCATCTGGACAAGGTCATCGACATCGACCAGTCGCCGATCGGCCGCACGCCCCGCTCGAACCCGGCAACCTATACCGGTGCGTTCGGACCCATCAGGGAATGGTTCGCCGGACTGCCTGAGGCCAAGGCGCGGGGCTACAAGCCCGGCCGCTTCAGCTTCAACGTCAAGGGCGGGCGCTGCGAGGCGTGCCAGGG
>CAZAFU010000078.1:331-13814 GCA_964484475.1 uncultured Caulobacterales bacterium
CGATGGCGTCATCAAGATCGAGATGCACTTCCTGCCGGACGTCTACGTCACCTGCGATGTCTGCCACGGCAAGCGGTACAACCGCGAAACACTCGAGGTGAAGTTCAAGGACAAGTCCATCGCCGACATCCTCGACATGACTGTCGAGGAAGGCGCCGAGTTCTTCAAGGCCGTGCCCAGTATAAGGAACAAGATGCAGACCCTGTGCCGTGTCGGCCTCGGCTATATCAAGGTCGGCCAGCAGGCGACGACCCTTTCCGGCGGTGAAGCCCAGCGGGTGAAACTCGCCAAGGAGCTGGCGAAGGTCGCCACCGGACGCACCCTTTATATTCTCGACGAACCGACCACCGGCCTTCACTTCGAAGACGTCCGCAAACTGATGGAAGTGATCCAGGAACTCGCCGACTCAGGCAATACCGTGGTCATCATCGAGCACAACCTCGACGTCATCAAGCAGGCCGACTGGATCATCGATATCGGCCCTGAGGGCGGTGACGGCGGTGGCCAGATCGTGGCCGTCGGCACGCCCGAGGACGTGGCCGAAGCCGAAGGCAGTTACACCGGGCAATTCCTGGCCGAACTCCTTGCCCGCCACGACGAGCGCGCGGCGAAACCCAAACGCAAGACGGCCTCCCGGAAGAAGAAGGCGGCCTGAAGGGTCACGCCCCGGGCTTCGCTGCCGAGAAGTAGTCGTTTCCGCCCTCGTCGGTGAGACGTGCGCTGGAGGTGAAACCGGCTTCTTCGAGGATGCTCCGATAGGCTTCTTCGCCGAGCGACCGGGACCTTCGGCCGGTCTGGATGTCCTCCCAGCTCGCCACCTGCCTGGGCGCCGAGAACAGGAACTTCCCGCCGGGACCGAGGTGCACGCCGATGCGGCGGATCACGTCTTCCTGGGTTGCGGGCTCGAGGAGGAAGACGAGGCCGATCGCCACCGCGCCGCCGAAGCTCCGCTCAAAAAAACCGGAGGTTTCGGCAGGCTCGCAGGCGACCCTGACAGTGGGGAGCCTCCTTTGCAGCGCCGCTGCCAAACGGGGTGCAGGCTCGACGGCATGAACATCGAACCCTCGGGCGACCAGCACCTCCGTGATCGGCCATCCCGACCCCGCCCCGACGTCGAGAACTGCCGCGCCTTCATCCAGTCCCGACGACCAGTCGCGCACGAGGTCCGCACCGACCTTCGACCGGGCCGCCATGAAGGCCTCGGCGACCTCGTTCCATCCATTCGAGGGATCGGTGCTCATCGGCCCGGCTCCTTGATGACAGCTGGAACATGACGCAGCGGAGGCGATCATGCCGCCTTCCCTCTGGCCAACTCCCGAACTAGACTCTGTTCCGTAGCCTACTGGAACGCCATGCCGTTTCTCCTTCTCCTTCTTGTGGCGATGTACCTCGTCTACCTCTGGTCAAAGCAGCGGGGGAAGAAACCGCGCGTGATGACCAGACGGCAGAGCGGTGACGTTATCGACGCGGGCGACATCTTCAGGAAGAAAAGGAGCAGCTCTGACGGCTTCGGCGCGATCACCGCGATCGGAGATCCCGTCACGGCGGCGGCGACCTTCATCCGCCTGATCGTCGGTCCCGACCTTTGGCCGATGGCCACCGGCCGGCTGAAACTCGCCCTGGCGGAGGTCAGCTCCTTCGGGAAGGCGGACGAGGCGATGCGCTATGCGGAATGGGCGGCGAGGCAGAAGGTTGACCGGCAGGTGGCCCTGAAAAGCCTCACGGAACTCCTGCGCGAGAAGCTCACCCTCGAAGAACGCCAGCAGCTCGTGGCCATGCTGGACGATGCGGCGGCCGGCGGGCCTTCCGACGTCAAGGCACGTGCCAGTCGCGAAGGCATCGCCCTGGTCAACTGAAGGTCAGGGAAGCTCGCCCCTCACCCTGTGGGCTTCCGCCACGATCGCCTGCGCAAGGGGGTCGTCACCGCGGTGCAGCGAAACGATCAATTCATCAAGGAACGCCCTGACGTTGTGAAGGCGTGTCAGCGTCACCTCCCGCTGGTAGGCATCGTCCCAGCTTCCCGCCGGCCCCGGATCGGCAAGGGCCTGAAGCGCGCCCGCGATCTCCGCTGGCCGGGACTGGCTTTCCGCCCAAAGATAGATCATGGCCCTCGCGATCCGTCCGGGCTCACCATGAACATAGGCATGGTCCCGGGGCGCAACCTTGCCCAGAAGGGCATCCAACAGCGTCCTTTTCGCCTCGGGGGGCAGGCGGTCATTCAGTCCCAGTTGCAGGGCCGCATCGGAAAGGTGCGCAATCCGGTGCCGCCAGCCGATATCGGGTTCGAAGCCCCTGTAGTCCTCGGTATCCCGGATGAGGGCCGCAACGAGCCGCGCCGCCTGGCCGAGTCTCTCCGCCGAGAGATAGGGTTCGATGCGGTCCGCCCTCAGGAACTCCGACAGGTAGAGCGAGAGGAAGGATACGGTCACACCGTCAGGGTCCGGAACGCCGGCTTCGAGCGCATCGATCAGGTCTGCCGCAACAGGGCGCAGGACCGCGCTATCGGGTGGCTCGCTCCTCAGGATCCGGGCAATCCCCGTGTAGCCGAGCCCGTCCCTCACCGCCGGATCGAGCGACCCGGCGCAACCTGTCAGGTCCCGCAGCATCTCCCCCGGGGCACGCGACCCGCCGGGGTCCGCTGCGATTTCGATCCTGAGGCGCGAAGCCATCGCCGGATCCTCGGCACAGGTCATGGGCAGCACGGCCATCAGGAAAAACGATATCAGCATCCACTCTCCAGGCGCCCAAGATCGCTCGTCGTCATCAGCTGCTTTTAGCCGAGGAAGAGGCCCGGACCCCGACCCTCATGATGGTCCCCCGAGTGGGTCATTCTTCGGGGGAACCTAGCACTGAAACACGGGCGGGTTCCATAGAGGCAGCGTCGATTCCTTCGAGGATCAGGCCGACCGATCCCATTCCAGAAGCAGGCGTTCTCGCCCGACGGATGGCGCTCCGTGACGCTGTTTTCAATCGAACGTGATCGCGGACTTGGAATGATGCTGCGGGGAAGATCCATCCTCTTTCAAGAGTGCGTTCGAGACAACAGCATAAAATACTGACCGAATCTGTATCTCCTTTTCACCCTCAAGAACCGGCCGAACGCTTGTGCCTTGCAAGCTTTACAATTCCGCTTCTTTTCCCCTAGCCCGATAATTGGGAACAGGGAAATCTCGATCATGACAAAGGCTTGGCTCCTGCCAGTCGCGCTCGCCTGCGCGACAGCGGGCATCAACCAGCAGGTATCGGCCGCTGCGTACTCGGAAGATTTCGACGACGGTCAGGCACAGGGCTGGACCCTCGATGGCCTCTGGAAACTCACGGAGAACAATCCCAACGGCACCACCGCCCTGGGATACGTTCAGGACGAAACCCCGGGAACGACGCTGAACGGGAATTACGATACCGGCGTCGCAAACTTTGCGTCAGCGAGCACGCCCCAGCTGAGCTGCGACGACAACTGCGTCCTGAGCTTCGACTGGCTTGACGACAGTGAGGAAGGGGAGATCTTTGACCGCTTCGATGTCTTCATCGATACTGCCGATACGACCTTTCGCATCTTGTCCTCCGGTAATTTCAACAATACCCAGACCTACCGCCAGTTCACTTCGGCGGGTGACAGCACGATCAACGCCCTTTTCGACAGCGCAGAGGCTTTCAGCGTACGGTTCTTCTTCGATACCATCGATGCCAACTTCAATTCCGCCCCCGGCGTCAGGGTCGACAATTTCCGCCTGACCGATGGCGGCACCGGGGGACCATCGCCGGGTGGTCCCGACGGCGGCACCGGGGGGCCATTGCCGGGTGGCCCCGACGGCACCACCGAGGTTCCCTTGCCGGGGGGCGCTGTCCTGTTCGGCGCTGGGTTGGCCGCGCTGGGAAGGGCAGGACGACGCCGGCGCTAGGGCAGTTTCTTACGTCGCGGGAAGGTGCCCTTTCCTGCGCCCCGCCCCTTCGCTAAGCCGCCGGCATGGCTATCATTCACATCATCGGCGGTGGGCTCGCAGGCTCCGAAGCCGCCTGGCAGGCAGCGGAAGCGGGCGCGGAGGTCATCCTCCACGAAATGCGCGGCGTGCGCGGCACCGAGGCCCACAAGACCGATCATTTCGCCGAGCTCGTATGCTCGAACTCCTTCCGTTCCGACGACAAGGAATACAATGCCGTGGGGCTCCTCCACGAGGAGATGCGGGTCCTGGGGTCCCTGATCCTGAGGGAGGCGGACACCCACCAGATCCCCGCCGGCGGTGCCCTCGCCGTCGACCGGGAAGGCTTTTCGGAAGCCGTCACCCGCGCCATCGCGAGCCATCCACGGATCACGGTGAAACGTGAGGTCATCGGCGAGCTCCCGCCGGAAGACTGGGGCCCGACCATCGTCGCGACAGGGCCCCTTACCGAAGAGAGCCTCGCGGCCGACATCCTCAAGACGACGGGAGAGGATGCCCTCGCCTTCTTCGACGCGATCGCGCCAATCATCTACAAGGACTCGATCGACTTCGACAAAGCCTGGTTCCAGTCCCGCTATGACAAGCCCGGACCCGGGGGGACGGGAAAGGACTACATCAATCTTCCCCTCGACGAAGCGCAGTACAATGCCCTTCTCGACGCGATCATCGAAGGAGAGAAGACCGAATTCAAGGACTGGGAAAAGGACACTCCCTATTTCGACGGGTGCCTGCCGATCGAGGAGATGGCGCGCCGGGGCCGGCAGACCTTGCGTTTCGGACCGATGAAACCGGTGGGCCTGACCAATCCGCACCAGCCCCACATCAAGCCCCACGCCGTTGTCCAGCTCCGCCAGGACAATGCTCTGGGTACGCTGTATAATATGGTCGGCTTCCAGACCAAGCTCAAATACGGCGCGCAGGGCGATATCCTGCGCATGATCCCCGGGCTCGAGAACGCGCGGTTCGCCCGCCTGGGGGGCATTCACCGCAACACATTCATCAACTCTCCGCGGCTTCTCGATCGGGACCTGCGCCTCAAGTCCCGGCCGCAGTTCCGCTTCGCCGGCCAGATCACCGGGGTCGAAGGCTATCTCGAGAGCGCCGCCATCGGCCTTCTCGCAGGCAGGCTCGCAGCGGCGGAGGCGATGGGTACGGAAAGCAGCATTCCCCCGAGGACCACGGCCCTCGGCGCCCTGCACGATCACATCACCGGCGGGCACATCGACGGCGGCAAGGACAGCTTCCAGCCGATGAACGTGAATTTCGGCCTCTTCCCCGAGATCGAGACGCCGACCGTGGACGAGGACGGCAACCGTATCAAAGGCAAGGCCAAGGGACGGGCCCGGAAGAAAGCCCTGACCACGCGGGCCCTCGCGGACCTCGATGCCTGGCTCGGTCCCGACCGCGCTGCCGCGTGAGCCGATGTCACCTTGAGGTTACATGTCACCCGTGCCACCCATCGCTGAAGACTTCTTCGGCTATGTAGCGATGATCGTCGCGGGCGCGGGAATGTTCGTCCTCGCCGTGACCGGACGGGTCGAAGCGCCCGAAGCGATTCACCTGACCCTTGCAGTGGGAATCGCCGTCCCGATGTTCGGCTTCGCGTTCCTTGACTAGAACCAGGACCGAACTCCTCAACAGGTTACGGGAAGCCCGGCAGGAAGCGGGCCTTACCCAGGCTGACTAGCCCCAACTGCGGAACATTCGAGAAACATCCTTGATGTTCTCTTGATGTTCCTTTATGTTCCACATCATGCAAACGCCCCTCCAGTTCGCCATCGACAACCGCCTGCCCGAGATCGCGGATCGTGTCGGACAGCTCATGCCGGCGCAGAAGAGCGAGGCCGGGATCAACCCTCTCGACCAGCTTCTCTACGGCGTCCTCGCGCAGGGGCTTTCGTCTTCGAGTGCGACGGCCTCATATCGCAGGCTTCGCAAGGCCTATCCGCGTTTCGCCGACCTCCGCGATGCCGAGCCCGAAGCCATCAGGACCCTGATGGTGGGCATTCCGGCCGCCGCCCTGAAGGCCGCGGCGATCCCGGAGATCCTTCGGCTGGTGGAAGATGCGTTCGGCTGCCTCAGCCTCGACGGTCTCGCGCGGCTCGATACCGCCATGGCCGAGAGTTTCCTGACGCGGCTCCCTCGGGTGACCGAAGAAATCGCTTCCACCGTCATGCGGTTTGCCGGGAAGGAGCGTCTCGTTCTCCACGTCGATCGCGAGGTTGCGCGGGTGTTGCGCCGTCTTGCCCTCTGCGAGCCGGCAGCTCCCCTCTCTGCGGTCCCCCGGCAACTGATCGAGCGCGCGCCGACCGGCTGGCGGCAGGACGACTTCGCAGGGTTGAGCCGTGGGCTCACCCGGGTCGCGGACCGCTTCTGCCACCAGGGCAGGCCCGATTGCGGGTCCTGTCCTCTTGCAAGCCTCTGTCCGGGTGCGGAGAAAGCCCGGCCGTCGAGCGAGGTCGTGGTGAGCTTCCCGTTCGGACGGAAGGTTTCCTGAGGCACCCCGTCAGGGGCGACCGGTCAGCGTCGCACGCAGGACAGCCAGCCTCTGGGCGAAAGGATTGGCCACCATCGCGGCACTGCCGTCCTTCCTTGTCCTGACCAGCGCAAGGAGATGCACCGGCAGCGGTTGGGGCTCTTTTCGCTTTCTGATCGCCCTGCGGGTCGTCTCGATCTCCGTAGCGAGAGCCTTGCCGAGACCAGGCTCTGAACCGAGAAGCCGGGCAAACCGCGCGCGCATCCCTTCGGTCCCGTCTTCATTCGCCACGAGGCGCGTGCTGGCCTGCACGGGACCCAGCACCGAAAGACCGAGAGCCTTGACCGCAAGCTGGTCGACCGGGCTGCCTGTCAGGGCCTCGAGGAGACCGCGATCGACGCGCTCCCGTTCCTCGAGCCTCGCCTCGAGGCCGAAAGCCGTCGGCGGTTCGAAGAACGGCCCGAGCCCTTCGATCATGGCTTCGAGGGCTCTGCGCAAATCCCCCGCGTCGCTCGCAACGCGCGCGAGAGCCTGGACCACCGGGTGCTTCCGGGGCTCCTCGTCACCGAAGACTTCGGTCAGGGCCTCCCGCCACCATTGCCGCCTGATCTCGCCCAGCATGGCGTTCGACACCCGGGCCGGGATGGCTTCGACCTCGGCAGCGAACGCGAGGATCGCGAGCCATCGTGCTCTTTCGGTGTCCGGGACGTAAGGGAGGATCAGCGTCCAGCGCGGATCGAAGCGCTCGACTTCGATCAGGAGGAAGGACGCCTCCTCCGCCGTCAGCGGCGAGAAGGCGTCCGGTTTCACGGCCGCGCGTCGGCGGTCGCCGGCACGTTGTTCTCCGACCAGTCGCGCTTGACGCCGGTCGAGAGCAGGAAGGGCGACGCGATATAGACCGTCGAATAGGTCCCCACGATGATGCCCCAGATGATTGCGAAGCTGAAGCCGCGGAGCACTTCACCGCCGAAGACGAACAGCGACACCACGGCCAGCAGCGTCGTCAGGGAGGTCATGATGGTCCGGCTGAGCGTCTGGTTGACCGAGAGGTTGACCACGTCCTTCAGGGGCATCTGCTTGAACTTGCGCAGGTTCTCCCGGATCCGGTCATAGATGACGACGGTGTCGTTCATCGAATAGCCGACGATCGTCAGGAGTGCGGCGATGATCGGAAGGGTGAATTCGAGCTGGGTCACCGCGAAGATCCCGATGGTCAGGATCACGTCATGGGTCAGCGCCAGAATCGCGCCGATCGAAAACTGCCATTCGAAGCGGAACCAGATATAGGCCAGCATCAGCGCGATCGCGACCACGAGGGCTGTCACGCCCCGCTGCACCAGTTCACCCGAAACCGTCGGCCCGACGACATCGACCCTGCGGATGCTGATGTTCTCGCCGAGCGTGCCCTGGAGGGCTGTCTGGACCTGAGTCGCGACCTCGTTCTGGCGGCGGTCGCCGTCCTCGCTGTCAGTCACAGCCTCGACGAAGACCACGATCCCCGTGTCGTCCCCTGCACCGATGTTCTGGACGCGAACGTCACCGAGACCGAGATTCCCGACCGCCGCGCGCGCGTTGGTGAGGCTCTGCTCATCGAAGTCCTCGCCCTCGGGCGGGCCGACCTCGACGGTCACGCCGCCCCGGAAGTCGATCCCGAAATTGAGGCCGACGGTGAAGAACGCCCCGATCGAACCGATCAGGAGGATGGCCGACAGGATGATGGCGATCATCCTGAAGCGTACGAAATCGATCCTGGTTTCGTTGGGTACGAGTTGGAAAGCCATGGTTCTCGCTCCTCCTCAGATCGCCAGTGTCTTGGGACGGCGGCTGAGGACGTAGGTGCCCGCGAAGACACGGGTGATGACGAAGGCGGTGAAGACCGATGTGATCACACCGATACCCAGAGTGACCGCGAAGCCCCTCACCGGGCCGGAGCCGAGCTGGAACATGATGAGTGCCGCGATCAGTGTCGTCAGGTTCGCATCGAGGATGGCCGACCATGCATTGCGGTAGCCCGCCTCGACGGCGGCAACCGCCTGCTTGCCCGTCGCGACCTCCTCGCGAATCCTTTCGAAGATCAGCACGTTCGCGTCCACCGCCATGCCGATCGTCAGCACGATGCCCGCGATCCCCGGCAGGGTGAGTGTCGCCCCGAGGACCGAAAGCGCGCCTGCGATCAGGAGCACGTTCGCAAGGAGCGCGAGATCGGCATAGATTCCGAAGCGGCCATAGGTGATCGCGATGTAGATCACGACCAGCGAGAACCCGATCAGGAGGGCGATCGTCCCGGCCCGCACGGAATCCGCGCCGAGATCAGCGCCGACCGTGCGCTGCTCGATCACCTCGAGCGGGGCAGGAAGGGCGCCGGACTTGATGAGGATTGCCAGCTCGGTGGCTTCTTCGGGGGAGAAACGTCCGATGATCCGGCCCGAGCCGCCGAGAATCGGGCTCTGGATCGTCGGCGCGGAGATGATCTGGTCGTCGAGAACGATCGCGAAACGCCGTCCGATATTCTCCCGCGTGGTGTCAGCGAAACGGCGCTGGCCGCGGCTGTCGAAGGCGAAATTGACCTGGAAGCCGCCCCCGTCCGGGTTCGGCTGCGCGGAGGCGTCGGTGACCATGTCGCCGGTGACGTCGGCGGTTTCGTTGATCACGATCGGAATGCCGCTCTGCGCGTCGGGCAGCACCAGACGGCGCGGCGGAAGGCGGCCTGACTGGATATCGGCGGCGCCGACGCTCTCGTCGACCATGTGGAAGCTGAGCTGTCCGGTCCGTCCGATCACCGATTTGAGGCGCTCGGAGTCGCTGTCACCGGGGACCTGCACGACGAGGCGGCTATCGCCCTGCCGCTGGATCGAAGGCTCGACCGTACCGAGATTGTCGATCCGCAGCCTGACGGCGGTGATCGACTCGTCGACGGCACTCGACGCGTAATAGGCCTTCGCCTCTTCGGTCAGCTCGAGTGAGAGCCTGCGGGCGTCCTCGTCGACGGTCACGCGGGTGTCGCGCCCCGGAACGCCGACGCCCAGGGGTCTCGAGAGGCGGCGCAACCGCTCCCGTGCCGCCTCGAAATCCTCTCCCTCGGGGATGCGCATGCTGATCGCATCGCCTTCGCGGTCGAGATCGGACACCCGGAGCCGCGGGGATCGCCGGAACTCCCGCCGGATCTCGCCGCGCAGGTTGTCGATGCGTGCGTTGACGACGCTGTCGGTATCCACCTCGAGGAGAAGATAGGAACCACCCTGAAGGTCGAGCCCGAGGGTCACGCCCGTATCCGGAAGGCCGGGGACGGAGGCTTCGCGCGCGAGGAAGTTCGGGATGGTGACGTAGGCGGCAAAGACCATCAGCACGGCAAGGCCGATAATCTGCCAGCGATTGAAACGGAGCAAGGCTCTGGTCCTTTAGTCGTTGGAGGCTTTCGAAGGCGCAGGCTTCTTCGCTTCGGTCCGGTTGCGGATATCCGCCAGGGTCTCCTTGACGACACGGATTTCCACGCCGTCGGCGATCTCCACGGTCAGTTCACTGTCGTCACCGACCCGCTTGACCTTGCCGACGATGCCGCCGGCGGTGACTACGGTATCGCCGCGCTTGACCGACGCGACCTTCTCCATGTGCCGTTTGCGGGCTTGCTGCTGCGGACGGATCAGAAGGAAATAGAAGACCACGAAGATCAGGATGAAGGGGATGAGCTGGGCGATCAGCGCGCCCGCTCCGCCCGGTTGGGGTGCAGCGGTCTGCGCTGCGGCGCTGCTGATGAGAACGGCAAGAGGCATGGGGGTGGCAGTCCCTTCTGGAATATCGTGTCTTCTGGTCAGCGAGCGCTATAGGCGCGCCCTAGGCCCGACCGCAACCATGCGTGCAAGGCCCGCGCCGTCCTTTTTCGTCTGGACGTTCCGATCCTGGAGCCTTTCCCCATAGACCGCCCGTGCCGTCCCGGCCTGATCATGTCCGATCTCGATGAATGCCGAACCGTTTTCGCCGAGCAGTGCCGCGATCACCGATGCCACCTCACGGTGCGCCTCGAGGCCGTCCTCGCCACTGAACAGGGCGAGGTGCGGCTCGAAATGGGTGACGCTATCCGGCAGCGTTTCCCCTTTGGAGATATAGGGCGGATTGGCGAGGATCAGATCGAAGGGCTCCTCCCCGAGGCCCACGATGGCGTCGGCGAAGCTCAGCTCGACGAAGTCGGCCCTGTCCGCAACACCCAGCCGCGCCGCGTTGTCTTCGGCAACGTCCAGCGCGGCCCGGCTCCGGTCGATACCGACACCGCGCGCATGGCGCAGCTCGGCGAGGGCGGTGACGAGAAGGCAGCCCGAACCCGTTCCAAGGTCCAGGATGCGGCTCGCGCCTGCACTGAGCGCTGCGTCGATCAGCATTTCGGTTTCGGGCCTTGGGATCAGCACTTCAGGTCCCACCTTGAACTCGCGGCCGAAGAACTCCTGCCGTCCAATGATGTAGGCCACGGGTTCACCGCTGGTGCGTCGGGCCAGCGCGGCGTCGAGAGCCTCGACCTGCTCCTCGGTCAAAAGCTCCCGGTCCCTTGCGATCAGGCTGGCACGATCGAGGCGGGTGACATGCTCGAGCAGGACCCGCGCATCGAGGGCGGGGGTCGCGCTGCGGCCAAGCCGCTTGCGTCCTTCCGCCAGCGCCTGGGCGACTGTAACGCTCACGCTTCTTCGTTCATCGCGGCGAGCTGCTCGGCCTGCGCTTCGACGATGAGCGCATCGATCAGCTCGTCGAGAGCCTCGCCGGCGATGATCTTGTCGAGCTTGTGCAGGGTCAGCCCGATGCGATGGTCCGTGACCCGGCTCTGGGGGAAATTGTAGGTGCGGATGCGCTCCGAGCGGTCGCCGCTGCCCACCTGGCTCTTGCGGTCCGCCGAGCGCTCCGCATCGATCCGCGCCCGTTCGGCGTCGTAGAGCCGCGCGCGCAGCACCTTCATCGCCTTCTCGCGGTTCTTGTGCTGGGACTTCTCGTCCTGCTGGCTCACGACCACGCCCGTGGGAAGGTGGGTGATCCTGACGGCGGAATCGGTCGTGTTCACGGACTGACCCCCCGGCCCCGAGGCCCTGAAGACATCGATCCTGAGGTCTTCGGACCTGATCTCGACGTCGACATCTTCGGGCTCGGGCAGGACGGCCACTGTCGCGGCAGAGGTGTGGATACGGCCCTGGGTCTCGGTTTCCGGGACCCGCTGCACCCGGTGCACGCCGCTTTCGAACTTGAGCTTGCCGAACACGCCGTCGCCCGTGACCGAAGCCTGGATCTCCTTGTATCCCCCGACCCCGGCCTCGGATGCCTCCAGCACCTCCACCCGCCAGCCTTTGTCCGAGGCGTAGCGCTGGTACATCCGAAAGAGATCACCCGCGAACAGCGCCGCTTCGTCACCGCCGGTTCCCGCCCGCACTTCGAGAATCACCGGGGCGTTGTCGGCCTTGTCCTTCGGCAGCAGCATGATCTGCAGCTTCTCTTCGAGGGCGGGGATCAGCTTTCTGAGGCGCCCTGCCTCCTCTTCGGCCATCGCTGCGAGATCGTCGTCGTCCCCGTCCGCCATCTCCTTCGCCTCGGCAAGCTCCTGGCGCGCGGCCGTCAGCTCCCGGGCGGCATCGGCGATAGGTTTGAGCTCCGCGTGCTCCTTGGAGAGCCTGACGATGACGTCCGCATCGCTGGCCGTCTGCATTTCGTCCTCGACCCGGCTGAAGCGGGAAACGACGGCGTCGAGTTTGTCCTGTGGAATCATGTTCGCCGCATAGCGAAAGGAAATGTCGCCGTCAGCGGTTATTGCTGCTGCGCCCCGCGGCAGAAGCGGCCGGGCAGTCCGCGCAAAGGCCCGCCGGCAGCTCGAGGGATGATCAGGCGTTGTTGTAGAACAGGATCTGGATCAGGCGTCCGTTCTCGATGCTGTCGCCGAAGCCATCGGTCGCCGTGTGGAAAAGCCACGGACGCAGCAGGAGAAGCCTGTTGAACCGCATCGGGACCCGCATGGTGCACTCCCATTTGGAGGGGTCCTTGCCGTCCTCGGTCAGGATGCGGTTGAAGATGAGACTCGCCTCTTCCCGGCTCCCTGCCCCGATCCTCGCGATATCCTCGGGGTTGAGGAGCGCCCGTTCGATGCCCGTCTCCCTGTGCCTGAAGAAGTCCGTGCCTCCTTCGCAGTGCTCGTCGAGGGAGAGGTAGAGGATTGCCGACCAGTGGCAGGGATCGACATGCACCCCGGCCAACCCTTCGTCGCCAGCGAGCGTGATCCGCGCCCGGCCATGGCCGGCGGGGAGATTGGGGGTGAGCCGTTCGCCGACGATCCTCGAAATGGCCTCGTCGAGACCGTCCACCCGGAGCCGGTTCTGGGAATTCCGGCCCGGGTAGCCCACCCGCCCCTGATCCTCGGGGAAGGTCAGCTGCATGGCCGCTTCGCGGTATTCCCGCGCGTTGTCGAGAAAGTCGTCGACGATGATCAGGGAAGTGGTCATCGCGGTCTTTTGGCCGTCCGAAACCCGGATGTCAGCCGTCTTCACACCCGTTCACGGGGGAAAGCCGGATCACCGACCCGTTCTCCCGCCGGGAAGACGCCCTACTCTGCCGCCTGGCTCGCGGCCTTCTGGGCCTCGATCTCCGCGGCCTTTTCTTCGCAGAGAGCCACGAGTTTCTCGATCATGTCCTCGTTCTGGAGCTTCTGGGCCGGGACACCGCCGAGATAGAGCATCCCCGCTTCCGCCCCGCCGCCGGTGAAACCGATATCGGTTTCCCGGGCCTCGCCGGGTCCGTTCACGACACAGCCGATCACCGAGAGGGACATCGGGGTCGAGATATGGGCGAGGCGCTTTTCGAGCTTCTCCACCGTGCGGATCACGTCGAAGCCCTGGCGCGCGCAGGACGGGCAGGAGATCACGTTAACGCCGCGATGCCTGAGGCCGAGCGATTTCAGGATATCGAAGCCGACCCGGATCTCTTCTTCGGGCTCAGCCGACAGCGACACGCGGATCGTGTCGCCGATTCCGGCCCAGAGAAGGTTGCCGAGCCCGATGGCGCTCTTGATCGTGCCCGACATCAGCCCGCCGGCCTCGGTGATGCC
>CAZAFU010000079.1:0-2880 GCA_964484475.1 uncultured Caulobacterales bacterium
GGGGAAGCCGACGATCTCGCCTTCGTCGACGTGAAAGCTCAACCCCTCGACGGCCCGGAACGCGCCGAAGCGCTTGCTGACCTTGTCGACCTTCAGAACCATACTGCCCCCGGGAACCCGTGCACTGTGTTCGCTTGAACAGCGCTTTTCGTCGTCAATCAATAACGAAGGCGTCTATCGCCGTGATCGATTCCGCGCATTTGTGTTATAAGCCCGGCCAAAGGGACCGGGCTGGCTGATCCCATCGCCACCATCTAGGGTGGGTGCGATGGATGATCTTTCCTTCCCCGATGTCGCTGTCCTGGCGGCTCCCGTCTATCTCGTCCTGATCGCCGCCGAGATCCTGTTCCTGCGCGCAAGGGGGCGCGGCGAGGAGGTGACCAAGGACCTCTGGACCAACCTCGCCATGGGCACGGGCAACGCGATCTCCTCGCTGTTCCTGTTCGGCGGGGTCGCGGCCCTGATGCTGTTCGCGTGGGAGCACCGGGTCCACGAGCTGCCGGTCACCTGGTGGAGCTTCCTGATCGCGATGCTCTCGAAGGATTTCGTCTATTACTGGACCCACCGCCTGCAGCACCGCATCCGCTGGGGCTGGGCGAGCCACGTGATCCATCACTCGTCGCAGGGATACAATCTCTCGACCGCGCTGCGGCAGCCGTGGTTCGGGATGACCACGGGGACCTATCTGCTCAACATCCCGGTGATCGTGCTCGGCGTGCATCCAGCGCTGTTCGCTCTCGCGGGCGGGCTCAACCTCTTCTACCAGTTCTTCATCCACACCCAGTCGGTGAAGCGTTTGCCGGGTTGGGTGGAGTTCGTCTTCAACACGCCGAGCCACCATCGGGTGCACCATGCCACCAACCCGAAATACCTCGATACGAACTACGCCGGGATTCTCATCATCTGGGACAGGATGTTCGGCACCTTCGAGCCGGAAGACGATTCGGAGCCCTGCGACTTCGGCCTGGTCGCGAACATCCCCTCCCAGAACCCTTTCTATGTCGCCACCCACGAATATCTTGCGATCGCACGCGATGCGACGGGGCGGGGGCTCAAGCCCTTGGAACGCCTGCGCTACATCTTCGCGCCGCCCGGCTACAGCCATGACGGCAGCCGGCTTTCCACCGCCGAGATCAAGCGCCGCGCCGGGGTGAGGTTGTCGGGCGGGCAGGCGTCGCTTATGTCCGCCGCTCCATCTTCCGGAGCCGCGCCGTGCAAGCCGTCCAGTACCTCGTCAATACCCTCATCGACCTCTTCATCATCGTTCTGATCATCTCGATCGTCCTGAGCTGGCTGACCGCCTTCGGCGTGGTGAACCGCCACAACCAGGTCGTCGCTTCGGTGTACGGCTTCACCCAGGCCGTGACCGAGCCGGTGCTTCGGCCGATCCGCAACTTCATCCCCTCCATGGGCGGGCTCGACCTCTCCCCCATCGTGGTCTTCCTCGGCCTGCAGGCCCTTCAGATCTTCCTGAATGCCTATGTCTTCGGACCGGCGATCGCGCGGGGGCTCTGAGCCGTGGCGGCGGAGATCATTGATGGCAAGGCAGCAGCGGCCGCGCTGAGGTCCAGGGTGGCGGAAGCCGCCCTCACACTTCCGCGCAAGCCCGGCCTGTCGGTGGTCCTCGTGGGCGACGACCCCGCAAGCCAGGTCTATGTGGGTTCGAAGGAGAAGGCCGCGGGCAAGGCCAATATCGCCGGGGCCGTGCACAGGCTCCCGGGCACGGCCTCGCAGGACGAAGTCCTCGCCATCGTCCGCTCCCTCGCTTCGGACGACGCGGTGGACGGCATCCTCGTTCAGCTTCCCTTGCCCAAGGGGCTTGATGCGGACGAGGTGATCGGCGCCATTCCCCCTGAAAAGGATGTCGATGGCCTGACGGCGACCAGTGCCGGGCAGCTCGTTCTCGGAGAGGAGGGGCTGACACCCTGCACGCCGCAGGGCTCGATGCGCCTGCTTGCCGACGCACTTCCCGACCTCTCGGGCAAGTCCGCGGTGGTGGTC
Organism: uncultured Caulobacterales bacterium; assembly: GCA_964484475.1. Lineage (GTDB taxonomy): Bacteria > Pseudomonadota > Alphaproteobacteria > Caulobacterales > Parvularculaceae > Parvularcula. The sequence continues at coordinate 2,002 of CAZAFU010000079.1, forward strand.
GGTCGGTCGATCCTGGTGGGCAAGCCTCTCGCGCTGATGCTTCTCGACAAGAACGCGACGGTCACCATCGCCCACTCCCGCACTCCGGATCTCGGCGCGGTCTGCCGGGAGGCCGATATTCTTTGTGTCGCGGTCGGCAGGCCGGAACTCGTGCGCGGAGACATGGTCAAGCCGGGCGCAGTGGTCATTGATGTCGGCATCAACCGGATCGAACGCGAGGGCCGGAAGGTCCTTGTCGGCGATGTCGCCTTCGAGGAGGCCAGGGCGGTCGCAAGCAGGATCACTCCCGTTCCCGGCGGCGTCGGTCCGATGACCATTGCCTGCCTGCTGCGCAACACCGTCGTCGCCTCGGCCCGGCGGCAGGGCGTGCCGGTCCCCGGGGGTCTGGCCTAGGGCCATGGTCGCGGCTCGATGAAAAAAGGCGCCCCCGCGGGGCGCCTTCTTCGTATCAGCGGGGGCCGATCATCCGGTCCGGCCGGACAATGTCGTCGTAATCCTCCTCCGAGACGAAGCCGAGACCCACGGCTTCCTCGCGCAAGGTGGTGCCGTTCTTGTGGGCGGTCTTCGCGATCGTGGTGGCGTTGTCGTAGCCGATCGTCGGTGCGAGGGCCGTCACCAGCATCAGGGACCTCTCCATCAGCTCCCTGATCCGCTCCTCGTTGGCTTCGATCCCGACCACGCATTTCTCGGTGAAGGATACCGATGCGTCGGCGAGGAGCCGGATCGACTGGACCACGTTGTAGACGATCACCGGCTTGAAGACGTTCAGCTCGAAATGCCCCTGGCTGCCCGCGAAGCTCACCGCGGCATTGTTCCCCATCACCTGGGCGCAGACCATGGTCATCGCTTCGCATTGGGTCGGGTTGACCTTGCCCGGCA
>CAZAFU010000079.1:2917-13665 GCA_964484475.1 uncultured Caulobacterales bacterium
CTGAGGTCGTTGGCGATCTTGAACAGGCTGACCGCCACCTCGTTGAGTCGCCCGTGGGCTTCCACCATGGCGTCATGGGTGGCGAGGGCCTCGAACTTGTTGGGTGCCGTCACGAAGGGGAGCTTGGTGAAGCTCGCCACTTCTTCCGCGAAGGCCTCCGCGAAACCGGGCTTGGAATTGAGGCCGGTGCCCACCGCTGTTCCGCCCTGGGCGAGCTGGTAGAGAGGAGGCAGCGCGCTCTCCACCCGGCGGATCGCATTGTCCATCATCGCGACATAGCCGGAGAACTCCTGGCCCAAGGTCAGGGGCGTTGCGTCCTGCAGGTGCGTGCGGCCGATCTTGATGATGTCCCTGAAGGCCTCGGCCTTGTCCGACAGCGCGTTCCTGAGCTGCTGAAGCGCGGGCAGAAGGCGGTGCTGGATCTCCTCCGCGCTGGCGATGTGCATCGCGGTGGGGAAGGTGTCGTTCGAGGACTGCGAGCGGTTCACGTGGTCGTTCGGGTGGACTGGGTCCTTCGAGCCGATCTCGCCGCCGAGGATCTCGATGGCACGGTTCGCCACCACCTCGTTGACGTTCATGTTGGACTGGGTGCCCGAGCCCGTCTGCCAGACCGAGAGCGGGAAATGGGCATCGAGCTTGCCCTCGGCCACTTCCGTCGCCGCATCGACGATGGCTTCTCCGATCCGGGTCTCGAGATTCTCGAGCTTCATGTTCGCGCGTGCCGCCGACCGCTTCACAACGCCAAGAGCCCGGATCATCGCCGCGGGCATCGTCTCGGTGCCGATGTCGAAATTGATCAGCGAGCGCGCCGACTGGGCGCCGTAGTACTTGTCGGTGGGGACTTCGAGAGGACCAAAGCTATCGGTCTCGGTACGGGTCTCGGCCATGCAACATCTCCGGTCACGTTTCAGCCTTCGGGGGATAGGCGAGGGTGCGGGGTGTGGCAATTAGGGAAAGGCCTTCTTTCGGCTTGCGGGCCTCCGGGGCCTATCTCACGGCCAAGATCACAGGAGGAGGCGCTTATCGCCACCGGCAGCGGAAAGGTTCGTATTCATACCGACGGCGGGACGGTCCTCGCGATCATCGACGCCGCGACGACACAGACACGCCAGCTCAAGAAGTTCGTAGCCGCCCATGCGAGGCGCCAGGGGGCGGGTGTGCGGATCCATTACGGACCCTTCGAAGTGAGGATCTGGACCAGCGTCCTCGCCGAAAAGCGCGGCGCCCACGACGTGGACAATATCGCCAAGGCGATTCTCGATGCCTTCTCCGGCGTCTTCTGGCAGGACGACCGGCAGGTGGTGCGCCTGGTCTCGGAGAGGTTCGAGGGAGATGCCAACCGCATTGCCGTGAGGATCACGCCGCTGGGCGGCCCCCTCGAACCCGTCGAGCTTGACGCGCGATTGCTGGACGGCGGCTAGAGCGGGTTTGTCTTCCGCGCCGCGCCATCGGGAAGGGCGTTGTGAAGCTTGCGGCGCAGGGAGAAGGTCCCTCGCACGAAGACGTAGAAACCGGCTGCGCGAACCAGGAAGCCGATCGCGGCGTCCTGCCAGTGCAGCGCCGCGCCGCGGATCGCGATCTCGATCGAGCGGTGCCCGAAGCCGTCCTGCACCATCACCGCCCACGGCCACAGCTGATCGACGGCGAGCAGGAGAAGGGTCATCTTCCACGGTGGGAAGCGGTTCGTGACGAAGAGGGATCCGAGAAGCAAAAGGATCATGGCCCGGATCGCGTCGGACCCGGAGAAGCCGAGCGAGAACAGATAGAGGGCCTCGTCCATGACCCTCCATCTGCGCCTGTCGTGGTTAGCGGGGCGTTAAGCGTGACCGCCGGTCAGCCGATGGGTTTGCCGCCCGCAACCCCCAGGGTCTCGCCCACGACGAAGCTCGATTCCTGCGAGGCGAGATAGACGAAGGCGGGCGCGATCTCGGCGGGCTGGCCGGGCCGGCCCATGGGGACCCCCTCGCCGAAATGCATCACCTTCTCCATGGTCTGCCCCGTGGAGGGCTGGAGAGGCGTCCAGAAGGGACCCGGCGCCACGCCGTTGACCCTGATACCCCGCTCGATCGCCTTCTGCGCGAGGGCGCCGGTGAAGCCGCGGATCGCCCATTTGGTGGTCGCGTAGTCGATCAGGCCCGGCGAGGGCAGGAAAGCCTGGGTCGAGGCCACGTTGATGATGGCCGCTCCCTGCGGCATCAGAGGGATCGCCGTCTTGCAGAGCCAGAACATGGCATAGACGTTGGTCTTCATGGTCTTGTCGAACTGCTCGTCGGTGATGGCGTCGAAATCGGACTGGTGGACCTGCCTGCCCGCATTGATGACCATGATGTCGAGCCCGCCCATGGCCGACTTTGCCTCCTCGACGAGGCTGGTGGTGAACGCCTTGTCGGTGAGGTCGCCCGGCATCAGGTGGAGGCCCCGGCCTTCCTTCTCGAGGAGGCTCTTGAGGGAACGGGCGTCCTCCTCCTCGCTTGGCAGGTAGTTGATGGTCACCGCCGCACCCTCGCGGGCATAGGCGATGGCGACGGCGCGGCCGATGCCGCTATCCCCGCCGGTGATCAGCGCGTGGCGCCCTGCGAGCCGGTCGGCACCCCTGTAGGTCTCTTCGCCATGATCGGGCGTTGGCCGCATCTGGTCGGTATGGCCGGGGTGCTCCTGGGGCTGCTCGGGGAAGGGGGGCCTTGGATACTGGCTGCGCGGATCGCGCATCGTGTACTGGTTCGGCTGGTCTGGCATGGAAGCCTCCGTATCGGTTGCAAGCTGCAAACGGTCCGGAGAGCGTTTCTGTTCGCGGGTGGGGCTCAGCCCGCCGCCTGCGTGGTCACCCGGAGCTCATCGACGAAGGCCCTGACGGCCGTGTCGATCTTGCGCCATTCGGCGAGGTAGGGCCTCTTGAAGACGTATTTCACCCACACGTCCTCGGTGATGTCGTAGGTCCTGAAGCATTCGGGCGGGATCAGCTCGTCGTCGCCGGCCTCGTAGCAGAAGAGGACCGCCTGCTCGCCGTTCTCGGCCCTGCCCACGAACATCACCCGGTTCGTGTAGCCGGTGCCGGGCCGCAGGCTCGATCCGGCGCTGAATTCGTAGCGGACAAGGCCGTGGTCCGTGGGGATGCCGCCCGCATCGGTGATGTGCGGTTCGTAGAGGATCTCGAGCCGCTGGGTCTCGTCGAAGGGCGTGTTGTTGGTTTCGATGACGATGTCGATGCGCCGGGAATTGGGACGGTTCTCGACGAAGTCGGTCCGGCGGGAGGGGGTGTAGCCATCCATCCGCGGCCAGGCGGCATAGAGGCTGAGCTGCTCCCGGCTGCCGGGCCGGCGGTCCTTGGGGAAGACCGTGTGCTTGGCGGGCACGGAAAAATCGAGGGTGCCGACGGTGAGAACCGTGGCGTCGTCCTCGGTGCTCGGCCGGGGGGCATCCCCCGCCAGTTCCTCGACCCCCGGGCCGAAATAGTAGATCAGCACGAACGCCGACAGGAACAGCGTCGCCAGGAAGATGAGGAGGGGATAGCGCCAGCCGCTTTCCTCCCGCACCTCCTCCCCGCCGATCGAGTAGTTGCCGCGCTGCTCCCGCCGTCTCGCCATTCTTCGTGAACCCGCTGCCTCTGCCGTTCTCGCGCTGGAGGGAAGCGCCGTCCGGCCGGTTTGGCAAGGCCACGAGGGCCTGTCCTGACCGGTTGTCATTCACGCCGCGGACCGGTTCAGATGCCCGCTCGACAAAGGGAGCCCGGAACATGGCCGACCTCACCCTCGTCATCGGCAACAAGAACCTCTCCTCTTGGAGCCTCAGACCCTGGCTGATGGCGAAAGCCGCCGGCATTCCCTTTCGCGAGGTGCTGGTCCGCCTCGACGTGCGGGACACGCGGGAGAACATTCTCAGGCATTCGCCTTCGGGTCTCGTTCCTGCACTGAAGGACGGCGATCTCGTCGTGAACGACAGTCTCGCCATCATCGAATACCTGAACGAGCTTCATCCCGCCAAGGGCATCTGGCCGGAGGACAGCCACGCCCGTGCGCTGGCCAGAGCCATGGCCGCAGAGATGCATGCGGGATTCTCGCAGCTCCGCGGGACATGGCCGATGGATGTCATCCACGAACACAAGGGGCTCACCTGTCCCCCCGGCGTCGCGCGGGACCTCGGGCGCATCGAAACCCTCTGGAGTGGCGCGCGGCGAAGCCATGGCCGGGGCGGGCCGTTCCTCTTCGGAACGTTCTGCGCCGCCGATGCCATGTTCGCCCCGGTGGTCTCGCGGATCAGAACCTACGGCCCCGTTCGCGCCTTCGAAAAGCACACGGACTATATGGAAGCGGTGTGGGACCACCCGGCGATGAAGGAATGGCGCGAAGGAGCGAAAGAGGAGGAGGCGCAGGGCTGGTATGCCTGAGCTTCTCCTCTCCTTGAGGGCAAGGGCGAAACCGGCGAGTTGCAAGGGCGACCGCGGCTAGTCTTTCCTCCGCCCGCTCTTCGCGGCCAGCAGCCCGCCCCCGACGATCAGGGCAGCGACGATCGCGAGAGCCAGGTTATCGAAGACGATCCAGACAAAGCCGAAGGCGATGACTGCCCCGCCTGCGTTGAATGCGGCGCGTCCGGTGCCGCCGGTTCGCTTCTCGTCAGTCCCGGTATCGTCGTCCATGACGCCCCTCACGCCTTGTTCTGCCGAACTTAGGCGGGACGGGCTCGGGCGTCGAGGTCTCAGATCTTCTCGACCATCTTGGCCACGAGGGGATGGCGGACGATATCCGCCTTCTTGAACCGGGTGATGCCGATCTCCTCCACCTCTTCGAGGCGGTCGCATATATCCGAAAGGCCGCTGACGCCGGGCAGGAGGTCGGTCTGGTCGGGGTCGCCGGTCACGACCATCGTCGAGTGCCAGCCAAGACGGGTCAGCAGCATCTTGAGCTGGGCGTAGGTGCAGTTCTGGGCCTCGTCGATGACGACGAAGGCGTTGTTCAGGGTCCGCCCCCGCATGAAGGCGATCGGTGCGACCTCGATCACACCCTCGCTCATCAGCTGACGGACCTTCTTGGCGGAAAGCCTGTCCGTCAATGCGTCGTAGAGCGGACGGAGATAGGGAGAGAGCTTCTCTTCCATGTCGCCGGGGAGATAGCCAAGGCTTTCCCCCGCCTCGACCGCGGGGCGGGAGAGGATGATCCTGCCGACGCGGCCCGCCTCGAGGGCTTCGACCGCCTTGGCCACCGCGACATAGGTCTTGCCCGTACCAGCGGGCCCGCAGGCGAAGACGACCGAATGTTCCTCGACCTGCCTGAACAGCTCGGCCTGCGACTCGTTCTGGGGCCTGATCTTCTTCTTGAAGCTCTGGTCCCGGTGGTCCGCTGCCTGCAAGTCCCGGTCGATCGGGGACCACCCATCATCGAACAGCACCCGGACATTGTCCGGTGTGGCCCGACGATCCTCCTGACGCTGAACTCCCGATCTCTTGATCGCTTTCTTCGCGGAACGACGAGCCATGATGAGCCTCCTCTATAGGGCTACTGCTGGTGGAGAGGGTGGAGGGAGGATCAAGGGGGCGCCGGCTGCGCGGTTGGCCCCGAGGCCGGTTTTGACCTGATGACGGATCCTCATTGCCCACATCATGACTGATTCGGATAAATGCGGTGTGAAAATAAAGCGACAGTCCCCGCGGGTGCGCCCGGCGCAAAGCTGATTGCAGCCACGGGGCTGTGGCCGGGGCTTGCCACCGCCTGTCTCTGTGGGAACATGAATGCCATGACCACGCCCGACCGCTACACCTCAGTTGCCAAGTTCCTGCACTGGACCATCGCACTCATCATCATCGTGCAGATCCCGGCGGGGTTCTTCATGCACAAGATGGAACTCTCCGAAACGAAGTTCACGCTGTACCAGATCCACAAGAGCTTCGGGCTCGTCATTCTCGCCCTGGCGCTCTTCCGGCTCGGCTGGCGGCTGACCCACAAGGCCCCTCCGCTGCCGGATCAAATGGCCCGCTGGCAGAAGGTGGCGGCGCGAGCGACCCATGTGGCGTTCTATGTCGCGATCATCGCGATACCGCTCGCCGGCTGGCTCATGGTCTCCGCCAGCACGATCGGTGTTCCGACCAAACTCTTCTTCGTCATCCCTGTGCCCCATCTGCCGGTTCCCCAGAGCGAAGGGCTGGCTGACGCTTTTGCGGAAGTCCATGAATACCTTGCCTTCACGACAGCGGCGCTGATCGTCATCCATATCGGTGCCGCCCTCAAGCACCACTACAAGGACCATGACGACATTCTTCTCCGTATGCTGCCGGGCTTCCTGGGCGGGCATGGCGGGCGACGCTCTGGCACCGCCGGGGGCTCCGGCCTGCGGTCCGGTTACAGCGAAAAAGAGGAGCGCCCCTGATGAAGCCAGCGCGTATGTTCCCGGCCGTTTTGGCCCTTGTCCTCGCTGCCTGTGGCGCTGCGGACGACGAGGCCGCCGCGCCCAACGCCGCCCCGGCCACCATCGCGGCCTACGAGGTCGAGGATCCTGTCGGCGCATCGCTCTGGCAGGTCGACAGGGACGCGTCTTCCGTAGGCTTCCGTGCGACCCAGAACAAAAAGGCCTTCGACGGCAGCTTTTCGCGCTGGGACGCTTCGATCCTCATGAACCCTGAAGCGCCGGAAGAGGAGGGCCGGATCGAGGCGGCCATCGATCTCGGCTCCGCGGATGCTGGCAACAGCGAACGCAATAACGCCCTTCCGTCTGCGGACTGGTTCGATACCGCCCGCTACCCGGTCGCGGTCTTCCGCTCCGATGACATCCGCCGCATCGAAGGGGGCGAGAATACCTACGAAGCGATTGGAACACTGACCATCAAGGGCGTCACCCGCGATGTCACCATGCCGTTCACGCTCGATATCGAGGACGGAGGCAGGGCGGTCGCCGATGGTTCGGTGATGCTCGACCGCTCGCAGTTCAATGTCGGCGCCGGTGAGTTCGCGACCGGGGAATGGGTCGGCCTCGAGGTCGAAGTCCTCCTTCACATCGAAGCAGGACCCGCGGCCTGATCGCCTCAGCCGAAAAGCCCGCCGCTCTCCGATGCCTCGAAGGCATAGAGCCGGGAGGTGAGGACGGCGGCCTGACGGTGGAAGACGATGGCCTGATAGCCTTCGTCCTTCACCATGCCGAGGAACGCGTCCTTCGACGGGTAGCGCGCGATGAAGCCGAGATCCCAACGTTCGTCTGAAGGCCCGATCACCATCGCCTTCGGGTTGCCCCGCCACAGGATGGTGCCGCCAGCCCGCTCGAAGAAGGGGGCCGAAGCCTTCCCGTAGGCCTTGTAGGCTTCGGTTCCGGTCGCCTCGCGCCCGTCGTCGTAGGCGGCCCGGCCCCGAAGCCGGATCAGGTTCAGCATTTCCACGGGCCCCTCGATCGTCATCTTGGCGAAGGCGGAGAACTGCTCGCGGTCGGGATCGATGAAATGCATGGCTTCAGTCCTCGAAAAGGTCGCCTTCGGGCGCCTGTTCGAGCCGCCGGTCCAGATAGGCGGCTGCGCTTTCCATTAGGGCTTCCTGGTGCTGGCTGAAGAAGTGGTCGGCCCCCGGCACGACGTCGAACTCGATCCTGCGACCCTTCTGGGTCCGGGTCTTCGCCATCACGTCCTTGGTGAGCTGCGGCGGGCAGATCTTGTCGTTCTCGCCATGCAGGACGACGCCCGAGGAGGGGCAAGGAGCCAGGAAGCTGAAATCGAAGAGGTTCGCCGCCGCGGAGACAGAGATGAAACCCACGATCTCAGGCCGCCGCATGAGCAGCTGCATCCCGACATAGGCGCCGAAGCTGAAACCCGAGACCCAGGCGTAAGGCGCGGTAGGGTTGAGCTGCTGGAGGTAGTCGAGGGCCGTGGCCGCATCGGACAGCTCGCCCTGGCCCTGGTCGTATTCGCCCTCGGATTTGCCCACGCCACGGAAATTGAAGCGCATGACCGCAAATCCGCGCCGGGCGAACATGTGGTACATCTCATAGGTGATCTTGTCGTTCATCGTCCCGCCGAACTGCGGATGAGGATGAAGGATCAAGGCGATCGGCGCGTTGTCTTCACGCGCGCGGCGGTAGTGCCCTTCGAGGCGCCCCTCGGGGCCCGAGAAAATGACTTCGGCCATCGGCTCACAATCATGAACGGCCGCGTCAATGCGACCGCTCTTCAAAGTTGACCCCGCAGGTCGGATTTACTACCTGCCAAGGCATAGAACGCGGTGCAATAACACAAGCCGGGCAGCTGTCCACATTCGACATCCCGGGAAGCGAGAGGTTCACGTGAAGCTGGCAGCGAAAGCGCGGATGGCGGTGACCGGAATGGCCGATCTTGCGGCCTTCGGTGATGGCTTGCCCGTGCCCCTCGCTCATATCGCAGAGCGCCAGGGCCTTTCCCTCGCCTTTCTCGAGCAGATCTTCGCCAAGCTTCGCCGCGCAGGCCTCGTCGAAAGCCGCAGGGGCGCGCAGGGCGGCTACCTCCTGGCGAGGGAGGCGGCGGCGATCAGCCTCGCCGAGATCGTGGCCGCGGTGGAAGAGGAGCTGCGAACCACCGCCTGTCAGCCCGGATCGAACATCGGCTGCACCGGAACCTCCGCGCGCTGTCTCACCCACAAGCTCTGGGCCGATCTCGACCAGGAAATCGGCCGCTGGCTCGAAGGGCGGACCCTCGCCGATGTCGGCGCCGGCCGGGACGCGGGGAGGATCGCGTCATGACCAGGCTCTATCTCGATCACAACGCGACCTCGCCCCTGCGCCCTGAATGCCGGGACGCCATGCTGGAGGCGATGGAGGCCCCGCGCAACGCATCCTCCGTCCATGCGGAGGGGCGCGCCGCCAAGCAGATCGTCGAAACCGCCCGCAGACGCCTCGCCGATGCCGTGTCCTGCCCGCCCGCAAGCGTGGTTTTCACCAGCGGCGGCACCGAAAGCGACCATACCGGAATCCTCGGCTTCGCCCGCGGCGGACCGAAGGTGGCGCGGCTGTTCCTCGCCGCCACGGAACACCCGGCAGTCCCGGCTGCGGCGCAGAAGGCGGGTCTGCCCACGGAGATCGTCCCGGTGCTCGAAGACGGCACCCTCGACCTGACCTGGCTCGAAGAGCGCCTCGCCGGTTACGATGCCGGGGCGGACGGTCCTTTCCTTCTCTGCGTGATGTTCGCCAACAACGAGACGGGCGTCATCCATCCTGTCCGTGAGGCGGCGGCGATCGCCCGCCGGGCCGGGGGCTACACGCTGGTCGACGCCGTACAGGCGCTCTTCAAGGTCGATATCGATTTCTCGACCCTCGGCGCGGACATGCTGGCGCTCTCGGCGCACAAGGCCGGCGGCCCCGTCGGCGTCGGCGCACTGGTCGTCACGCCGGGTCTCGGCTTCGAGCCGCTGCTGGGCGGCGGTGGCCAGGAAGAGAACCGCAGGGCAGGGACCCACAATGTCCCCGCCATCGCAGGCTTTGGCAGGCTGGCGGAAGTTGCGGGGCCTTCCGAGTATGAACGCCTCGTTCCGATCCGTGACGCGATCGAGGCTGGCCTGCCCGAAGGTGTCCGTGTCCACGGACAGACTGCGCCCCGGCTGCCGAACACCACCAGCCTCACGGCTCCGGGCTTCCGTTCCGAAACCCAGCTCATGAGTCTCGACCTCGCCGGAATTGCCGTCAGCGCAGGTTCGGCCTGCAGCTCGGGCAAGATCAAACGGTCCTCGGTTCTCACCGCCATGGGCCTCCCCGAGGCCGAGGCCCAGACCGCTCTGAGGATTTCGCTTGGCTGGGATACCCCGGCCGATGCGGCAGGACGCTTCGCCGGGGCCTACCGTTCCGAATATCAACGCATTTCATCGCGAGCAGCTTAATGTCCCAAACGACGTACAAAGAAGGCATCGACGCCAAGACGGTTCAGCAGGTCGAGGAGCTCGGCACCTACAAGCACGGCTTCACGACCAACATCGAAAGCGTGAAGGCGCCGAAGGGCCTCAACGAAGACACCGTCCGCTTCATCAGCGCCAAGAAGGAGGAGCCTGAATGGCTGCTCGAATGGCGGCTGGAGGCGTTCCGCCGTTGGCTGAAGATGGATGAGCCCACCTGGGCCAATGTTTCCTACCCGTCGATCGACTATCAGGACCACTACTACTATTCCGAGCCGACCGGCGGCGCGAAGTACGAGTCCATTGATGACGTGCCCGAGGAAATCCTCGCGGACTTCAAGAAGCTCGGCATCCCCCTGAGGGAGGCCGAGGTCCTGCTCGGCGTTGAAGGCGCTGGCGCGACACCCGGGGATGCCCGGACCGGCAACGGCGCGCCGGGAAACAGGGTTGCGGTGGACGCCGTCTTCGATAGCGTCAGTGTGGCGACGACCTTCAAGAAGGAGTTGCAGAAGGCCGGCGTGATCTTCATGTCGATCTCCGAAGCGGTGCAGGAGCACCCTGAGCTGGTCCGAAAATACCTTGGTTCTGTCGTTCCGACGACAGACAACTACTTCGCGACACTCAACAGCGCGGTCTTTTCCGATGGCACCTTCGTCCACGTGCCGAAGGGCGTGCGCTGCCCCATGGAGCTTTCGACCTATTTCCGCATCAACGAGGCGAACACCGGTCAGTTCGAGCGTACGCTGATTGTCTGCGAGGAGGAATCCTACGTCTCCTACCTCGAAGGCTGCACGGCGCCGATGCGGGACGAGAACCAGCTCCATGCGGCGGTTGTCGAGCTCGTCGCCATGGCCGACGCGGAGATCAAGTACTCCACCGTCCAGAACTGGTACCCCGGCGACAAGGACGGCAAGGGCGGCATCT
>CAZAFU010000080.1:0-13563 GCA_964484475.1 uncultured Caulobacterales bacterium
TCGCAGTGTACCGCGCGATGTCGAGGCCGGTGCGGAACCGGTTCTGGGCCCGCATCCGGGCGACACTCTCGGCCGAGATGCCGCTCCATTTGCCGTCATAGCTCATGACGAGCTGAGAAACTTCATTGATATCAGACTGGTAGCTCATAGCGTCGATCCTCGTTCAGTGACCCTCGCGGGGGTGCTGATGACGATCTAGACCTGCAGGAAACCGGCCAAAACGCTTCTTCTGTCACGATGTACAGCTTTACAACGATTGCCGGTCAAGCTGTAAAGCTGTGCAGGGAGGCCGGCCATGGGCGAACGTACGAGGCGCGAGCGCGCGACATATATCGGGCCCCGCCTGCGAAGGTTGCGCCGGGAGTTGGGAATGACCCAGGCAGCGATGGCGGAGGATCTCGACGTCTCGCCGTCCTATATCGCCCTGATGGAGCGCAACCAGCGCCCGGTCACGGCGGACATGCTTCTGCGTCTTGCGAAGACCTATGCGGTCGATATCGGGGAGTTTGCAGCGGATGGCGCCTCGGACCTCTCGGACCGCCTGGCTTCGATCCTGAGGGACCCTCTCTTCTCGAACCTCGATTTCGCGGCGAGCGAGGCTACGGATGTGGCAACGGGCTATCCTGCCTTCGCCGACGCGATGCTCCGCCTGCATGGCGCATACCGCGAAAGCGAACTTGCGCTTGCGGAACGATCGAAGCAGGCGCCCGCGGGGCCTGACCCGGTAGCGGAAGCAAGACGTTTCCTCGGCGCCCGGAAGAACTTCTTTCCCGCGATCGACGATCAGGCTGAACGGCTGATCGAGGGACCGCGGAACAGGCAGACCCTGACCGAACACTTACGAGAACGCTTCGGGTTCTCGATCAGGCGCATGCCCGCATCGGTCATGGCCGGGGCGGTGCGCAGGCTCGACCATCATCGCTCGGAACTTCTCCTCGACGAACGGATGGACGGCGCAACCCAGACATTCCAGATCGCGTTGCAGCTCGCCTATCTCCAGACGGGCGATGCTATCGAAGCGGCGTTGTCCGAAGGGTCCTTCGCGAGCGAGAACGGCAGGCGCCTCGCGAAGCGCGCACTGGCCAACTACGCCGCGGGCGCGATCATCATGCCCTATTCGTCCTTTCTGAAGGGTGCGGAGGAGCTGCGCTACGATCTCGAAAGCCTCTCCCGCCGGTTCGGTGCGAGTTTCGAGCAGACCGCGCACCGCCTGACCACTTTGCAGAAAGAAGGCCAAAAGGGTGTCCCTTTTTTCTTCATCAGGGTGGATGCGGCCGGGAATGTCTCGAAGAGGCTCGATGGGGCTGGATTTCCCTTCGCCCGGCACGGAGGATCCTGCCCGCTCTGGTCTGTACACCAAGCTTTCAAGATGCCGCGTCGCATCATTCCGGAATGGCTGGAACTTCCGGGTGGCGAGCGGTTCTTCTCGGTGTCGAGGACAGTGACGGCTGGAGGAGGGTCTTTCAATGCGCCGAGGGTGGAGCGGGCTATCGCCCTCACCTGCACTGCCGAGCACGCAGGAAAACTCGTCTACAGCGACGATCCCGGACTATCCCCATTGCGCGCGACCCCTATCGGCGTCGCCTGCAGGCTCTGCCACCGGACCACATGCGAGGCCCGGGCCGAGCCGCCGATCGGCAGGCCAATCGCCGATGACAGCTTCAGGCGCCCCAACGCGCCGTTTGGGTTCACGGACGAGTGACGGGAGCTAGGTTTCGAGGGTGACCCGCCCACCTGCGCTTTCATGGATACAATCGCCCGGTATCCCGGCTAGCGATGCACTCGGGCGGCGCCTGATGCCCACATGCAGGACAGGACCACTGCCCCGTTTGAAGCCGAGGGTATCACGGGGTGTTTCGATGGGCGTATAATCGCCTTCGAGAAACAGAGCGGGATGCGCCCGGCGCAGCCGAAGAAGGCTCCGTGTCAGGTCGAACTTGCGGCGATCGAACGTCCCCTCCTCCGGCAGCGAGGAACCAATCACGGCACCACGGTTGTCGGGGTCCACGAGTTTGAGATATTCGGTCTCTGTACCATTGTAGGTATCCGGAATGCCGGGAAGTGTCAGTTTGAGCACGGTCCGTGCAAGGACGACGGTTTCGTAGGCGGCCCTCGTCCGCGCGAGAAGGGATCTGATTGCATCGCTTTCCCTGGAAACGAAGTCCGCTGCTGCCGATCGAAGGGCATTCTCATAGCCATCATCGGGGTCGGTCCAGGACGTCTCCCTCTTGGCCTCGCGCTCGGCCTTGACCAGATAGGATGCAAGCCGTTCGGCGAGGTGTGCTGACGACGTGTCACCATCGGGCCAGACCGCCAGGGCCGCCTGAACCAGGTGCCAGCCGCTGCGTCGGCTCGGCTGGTGCCACCGTGTTCTAAGTTCATGCAAGGTGCGGAATGCTCCCTCGTCCCCCCATGTCAGCGCGAGAAGCCGCGCCCTCGCATCTTCGCTCCTCTTGGTGTCGTGCGTGCTCGTCGTGTTCATGGCGAGCGGTTCGGTCCTGGCCCGCTGCAGGACAGCCTTGTGGAAATCGTCGGCCTGCAACGAATATTGCGCCGGATCCGCGCCTACCTCGTTCAGGGCAAGGTGGGATATGTACCGGTAGAAGGCGGTATCCTCGAGAGACTTTGCCATCACCGGGCCGGTCATCTGCTGGAACCTGAGACATGCGTCCGCAGCCGGATCTCCAAGGGCTCCGAGCGGGACTGGCATCTCGGCCTTTTCCGCGTACCCGTCCAGCCGGGACCGTTCCCTTTGATTGACCGCATCAGTTTCGCGCGGGCCCATATAGGTCCTGTAGACATGGAACGTTTTCGCGAGGGTCTTCAGGTCGCTTGCACCTACCACTCCGAGATCAGCTGAGAGCTTGTCGAACTCATGGGCGAAGCTCTGCGCGATCACATCGTCCTTGGCTTGCATGATGACTGCATGAAGATCGTCACCATCAGCGTCGAAAGCGTCTTTCGAGCCTGCGTTCATGAAGAAGCGATCAATACGGCCGAGCGCCCAATAGCCCGTCTCGCCTCGGCAGTGCCATTCGGGCGGCAGTGTCTCGTCGCCTTCGAGGATCTTCTCCACGTAGATCGGGGGTTCGGTATTGTCAGGGAAGAAAGCGGCGAGCCTCTCGAGATAGGCACCCGGCTCGCGAAGACCATCGATATGATCGACACGGAGAGCATGGACGGTTCCCTGCTCGACGAGCGAGCGGATGAGCCGATGGGTTTCCTCGAAGACTTCGTCATCCTCCTGACGAACGCCGATCAGATCCGTGATATCGAAGAAGCGGCGGTAGTTCAGAAGATCGAGGTCACGCCAGTAGGCCAGGCGATAGTGCTGCGCCTTGACGAGTTCGGCGAGCGGCAGGTCCTCCGTACCGGACCGCAGCGGGAACTGACGATCGAAATAACGAAGTCTGCCATCGTCGACGGACAGCTCACAGGCGTTGATGCACTCCTCGAGGGGACGCCCGAGGATCGGCAGTGTCAACCGGCCCTCCCCGGCCCCCCAGTCGATATCGAAGATGCGGGCCGATTGCGATTCCGGGCCATTGGCGAGGATATCGGCAAGATAGACGTTCTCCTCGCTGGCTGCCATGTGGTTGGGCACGATATCGAGCATGAGCCCGATGCCGTACCGGTCGAGGGCTTTGGAGAGGACCCTGAAACCCTCCTCGCCACCAAGTTCCTTACGGAAACGGTTCGGATCGGTGATGTCGTAGCCATGGGTTGAGCCGGAACGCGCCTCGAAGACCGGGCTTGCATAAAGATGGCTGATACCGAGGTCGGCGAGATAGGCTACCCGGCCCGCAACGGCTTCGAAGCCTGCCGCACCGCCAAACTGCTGCCGGTAGAAGGACGTGATCCTTTTCATCGCAGCCCCGCCCCAAGGCGTTCGAGAACCACCCTGTCCGTCGACCAGGTCTCGAAGGTTTCGCCGTAGCGCCGACGCCAGTTCGGATGCTCCTGCATTGTACCGGGAAGATTCATCATCTCTTCCTGAAGCAGGAGGTCTTCAAGCGACATCATCGCAATGCCCGCGCTGGTTGACGCCAGAAACCGATGGGCAGCGCGGACGACGCGGTCGGGATCGCTCTCTCTCCGGTCAAGGCCCCAGAGTTCGAGGAGTCCGTTCCGCTCCTCCTCCCGATCATTGGCGGCATCCTCATAATGCTCTTCGGACAGGTGGCCGACGTCGAGGCGGGTCTGAAGGTCGCTTCCTGTCAACCAGCCGGCCATCGGAGCGATGTCGTGGGTCGTGGCGGCGGCGAGGCAGAGATGCGGATAGGCATTGGCTGGAAGGAAAGTTCCGTCTTCGTCACGCGACCATCGCGAAACTTCGTAGGACAGGATCGCGGCATCATGCAGGGCGTCGGTGAGGCCATCCGGTACCGTTCCAAGATCCTCCCCGATCATGACCGCGCGATGTTCGCGGCTGACTGCGGCGATGACATCCAGGAGAAGGTTTTGCGGGAACCCGGCATAGGTCGCGTCGGCCGACGAGAAGCCTTCAGGAATGAAATACTGCCGGTTCATTCCCAGGACATGGTCGATACGGACCGCACCGGCATAGCGCGCAGCATGGGAAAGAATGTCTTTGAACCCCGCCCCGCCTTCCCTCGCAAGCGTTCGCGGATGAAGGGGCGTGAGGCCCCAGTCCTGCCCCTGCGGAGCCATCAGGTCAGGTGGTGCGCCAAGCCGAACGCCCGGAACGTAACGATCGGGATGAGCCCAGACCTCCGAACCCGAGGGGGAAGCGCCGACCGCGAGGTCCAGATAGAGCGAACAGGTTTCCATTCCGGCGGAAGCGGCTTCACGAAGCTGTCGGTCAGCTGCCCACTGAACGAAGGCGTGAAACGCGTAAGTCTCTCCGTACTCGGAGAGGAAAGCCTGCTCTTCCGGGCTTCCGTGAGCAAAATCGGGAGGCCTCCCGAACTCCTCGTCGAAGGCCTCGAAGATCGCGTGGGCCCGCGTCTCCACGGGCAGGTTCTCTGCGCTGAAGTCGGAAGCCCGGTGGACATGCCTCAGGGCCGACATCTTCGCAGAAGAGACACTTTCGTAGTCGATGAGCGGGGTATCCGTATCGACCTCGCCGCGATAGGTCGCAGGCAGATCGATCTCGAGTTCAGAAGCCAGGGCGTCAGGATCGATGTAGAGTGGGTTGAGGGCAAGGCGGGATGACGGGTAGTAGGGACTGCACGCTTCCGGCTCACCGGCCCTGAGGGCATGAACGGGATTGATGCCGATGTAGGAAAGGCCCTGCGCCGCACCCCACTCCATCAGGAGGCGGAGCGATGTGAAATCACCCATGCCCCAGTCACCGTTCCTGCGAAGGGCGTAAAGTTGCAAGGCTAGGCCGGATTGCCTGAAATCCGTTGACGGCAGCCAGGCCGCCTTCCCGGTGCCTGCCGGATATTCGGCCATGTCGGTTCCAAGCGCTTCGCGCAGGCGGGCAAGGACCTCCGGCGCAGCTTCACGGACCCGGCCCTGATTGTCGTCGTAGGTCTCGAAGATGATGGTATCGGTCATGACCTCACGACCACGGCTGTCCACCAGGCCCTCTTGCTGTTTCCGTCACCCGTTGCGAACGCCAGCGTTCCGTCTCCCGGTTCCTGCACGGAGGGAGCTCCACCAAGCTGGGCCGCGAGGGATACCTCGCCGCTTTCAAAATGCCAGGTCACATCGATCCGGTCCCCGTTGGCTCGGCCTTCCGCCTTTCTGTACCCCGCATTATAGACCGGGCGGAGTTTCTCCCGTCTGGCTGTCAGGGCAGCGCGGTAGAAGTCCAGCCATCCTTCGTGTCCGGCCTTTCGTGCCTCGGACCAGTCGAGCTTGGCCATCAGGAAGGTTTCGGCATCGTTGGGATCAGGGATGGCTTCGCGAGCTTCTTCGGTCTGGAAGCCTTTGAACTGAGCGAATTCACGGCGCCGCCCCTCCCGGACCGCGTCAGCGAGTTCGCCATGGAAGTCGCAGAAGAAGGGGAACCGACTGCTCGCCCCCCACTCCTCGCCCATCCAGAGCATGGGTACCTGCGGTGAAAGCAAGTAGATCGCCGCGAGCGCCCTGACTGCCTCCGGATCGGTGTTTTCCGTGATCCGTTCACCACGCGCCCTGTTTCCGACCTGATCATGGTTCTGGATGAAAGAGACGAAGGCAGACGGGTTCCGCCCGGCCGATGGCTCGCCCCGGCTCACCCCGCCGCGATGCGCCGATGGCTCGCCCTGGTAATCGAACCCTTCGGTCAGGGCTCTGACGAGCCGCTGGTTGGGTTCGTCCGCGTAATCTCCGTAATAACCGTCGGTTTCACCGGTCCCGATCCGGTGCAGGATATGGTGCATGTCGTCATTCCACTGCGCCGTGTAGGGACGCCCGTCGCCGATCAGGTGGGCCGCGTTGTCATCGTTCTCGAGAACGAGATAGACCCGCCTGTCACCTACGCCGCCCTGGATGCGCCACGCCATGTCTTCGAGAAAGGGCCGCTCGCCCGCATTCGCGTCGATGGCATGGACCGCGTCGAAGCGGAGCCCGTCGAACCCGTAATCCTCCAGCCACATCCGTGCGTTGTGAATGAAAAAGTCCCGGACCGGGACTTTCGAGAAGTCAAGGGCAGCCCCCCAGGGCGTATGCTGGTCTTCGTCGAAGAATTCCTTGGCATAAACGTGGAGGTAGTTCCCGTCGGGACCGAAATGGTTGTAGACCACGTCCAGCATCACCGCGATCCCTTTTTGGTGACAGGCGTCGATCAGGTGCCGCAATTCCTCCGGTGTTCCATAGGCGTTGTGAACGGCATAGGGCAGGACCCCGTCATAGCCCCATCCTCTTTGTCCGGAAAATTGTGCGATGGGCATCAGTTCGAGAGTATTGACCCCGAGCTCCGAAAGGTGATCGAGCTTCTCCTCGAGGGCGCGGAAGGTACCCTCGCCGGTGAAGGTGCCGACATGGCATTCATAGACCACAGCTTCACTGAAGGGCCTCAGGGGGAAAGGTTCACCAACAGGCCGAAGCGCACCTTGGTCGACGACCATGGACCGTCCGTGAACGTTGTCTGGTTGCCATCGAGATGCAGGATCGGGAACCTCGTGACCATTGACTGAAAAGGCATAGCGGTCGCCGGCCCGGGCCCCCGGCACGGTAACAGAGAAGAAACCGCCGGTTTCCTTTTCCATCGCGACGGTGCTGTCTTCGATGAGAAGGTCGACCCCGGATGCCTGCGGTGCCCAGAACCTGAATGACACGCCACCGTCCGAAAGGAGTTCCGCGCCGAAAGGATGTCTGCGTTCCATCATCGGTCATCCTCGCTTTCGTAGACGCGCTTGACGAAAAGGCTCGCGCTCTTCGCGGCGATCGTACCCGTTGTTTCGGCGATCGGCCCTTCGGCACCTTCGGGCGCGAGGAACCCGCCTGTTCGCTCGGTCGCGAGGATCTGGCGCCAGGGGGACCGCTCGGGGGTACTTTCGGGGAGCTCGTACTCCCGCGTGGCTTCGCTGGCATTCAGCATGAAGAGGAAGGTGTCGTCCGTTTCCTTTTCCCCCCGACCAGTCAGGTGCACCTGGCCTGCCTCGCCGGAGAGGAGGAGCGCGAAACTGAGCCGCTCGGGATCGTGCCAGTCCTCTTCTGTCATGTCCGTCCCATCGAGCAGAAGCCAGCGGACGTCCATGATGTCGGTGCCGGGAATGAAATCCCCGTGGAAGAAGCGGTGCCGGTGGAAGACGATATGCTTGCGCCGCAGGTCGATCAGGCGGCGAACGAAGCGATGGAGGCGCTTGGTCTCTCGGGTATCGCGCCAGTCGATCCAGCCGATTTCGTTGTCCTGGCAATAGGCGTTGTTGTTACCGCCCTGGGTCCGGGCACGCTCGTCCCCGGCAAGGATCATCGGGATTCCCTGGCTGAGAAGGAGGGTTGCGAGGTAGTTCCGCCGCTGCTGGGCGCGAAGATCCTTGACGCTATCGTCTTTTGTCGGACCTTCGGTGCCATGATTATCGGAATAGTTGGCGTTATGCCCGTCGCGGCCGCCCTCCTGGTTCGCCTCGTTGTGTTTTTCGTTGTAGGAAACGAGGTCCTGCAAGGTGAAACCGTCATGAGCGGTGACGAAATTCACGCTCGACCATGGCCTCCTGCCCCGCTGCTCGAAAAGATCGGGAGACCCCGACAAACGGGTGGCGAGCTCCGCGGTCTGCTGGGGGTGGCCATGCCAGAACTTCCTTACCGTATCCCGGTAGCGGTCGTTCCACTCGGACCAGCCCGGCGGGAAGCTCCCGACCTGATAGCCCTCCGGCCCGGTGTCCCAAGGCTCGGCGATGAGCTTGACGCGGGAAAGAACGGGGTCCTGGGCAATTGCCGTCAGGAAACCGGCATATTCCGAGTACTGCCCGTCAATGCGGGCCAGGGTCGTTGCGAGGTCGAAGCGGAACCCGTCGATCCGCATCTCCTCGACCCAATAGCGCAGGGAGTCCGTAACCATCCGCAGGACAGAAGGATGCCGAAGTTCGAGCGAATTCCCGGTCCCGGTCATGTCATTGTAGTAACGCGGGTCGTCTGCCAGATAGTAATAGGCGGTATTGTCGATACCTCGGAAGCTCAGCGTAGGTCCGAGGTGGTTGCCTTCGGCCGTGTGATTGTAGACCACATCGAGGATCACCTCGATGTCGTTCTCATGCATCACCTGTACGAAGGTCTTCACGCTGTTCGCGGCGGCAGTCCCGACATATTCCGGCTGCGGTGCGAAAAAGCCGATGGAGTTGTAACCCCAGTAGTTCTTGAGGCCGAGCTTGGTCAGTCGCTCGTCGTGGACGAATGCATGGATCGGCAGGAGTTCCACCGCGGTGATGCCGAGGTCCTTCAGGTAGCGGACGACATCAGGGTCCGTCATTCCGCGGAAGGTTCCGCGCATGTGCTCGTCCATGCCCGGCCACTGCATGGTAAAGCCCCGAAGGTGCATCTCGTAGATGATCGTCTCGTGGAAGGGGCGCCGCGGCCTTCGGTCGGACCACGTGAAGGCCGGATCGATGACTTCAGACTTCAGCATGTAGGGTGCCGAGTCCTTCGATGAAAAGGAAAGGTCGGCATCATCATGGCCAAGCTCGTAGCCGAAGAGCGCCGGGTCCCAGGTGAGGGATCCACTGATCTTCTTCGCGTAGGGGTCAAGGAGGAGCTTGTTCGGATTGAAGCGTAGCCCCGCGTCGGGCTCGTAGGGGCCATGCACCCGCCAGCCGTAGCGCTGACCGGGCCGAACGTCCGGTAGATAGCCGTGCCACACCTCATGGGTGTATTCGGGAAGCACGACACGGTCGGTCTCCTTCCCTTTCTTGTCGAAAAGGCAGAGCTCCACTTTGCTGGCGTGAGTCGAAAAGAGAGCGAAATTCACCCCCGAACCGTCCCACGTCGCTCCGAGTGGCTGCGGTTCCCCTGGCCAAACGCGCATATATTTATCCGAGTGATGTTTCTTGCTGCCTGAACACGCCTGCTGCGGGCGCTGTTCCGAAATGGGAACCGTCGCCGCGAGGCCGTGTCACCTTCCCATGAGCGACCTGGCAGATCCACTCTCGCGCGATGCCCTGCGTCCCGTGGCACGCGCCATCGAACGAGCAGGATCCTTCGCCGCCTATCTCGAAGGCGACCCTGCGGATGCCCAACGGGCTGCCGCACTCGGGTTCAGGGGACTGGTCACTGCACCTTTCGGCAGCACTCTGCGCTGGCAGGACGGGGCCTCCTGGAAGGCGCCCGATCTCGGCGCCGATCTCGAACTTGTGGTTTTCCTCCCTTGGGCGAAACATCACCCCGAAAGCAGCCTACGCCGCGAGGCACCTCATCTGTTCAAGGGACAGGACAGGGACCTGCCGGTTGTCGATCCTCGCCGGTTCGACGGAACGCGCAGAAGCGATCTTCTCCTTGGCGATCACGATGTGCTGGGCATCTACGCCAGAAGGCTGGCGGATTTCATTGCCGGCCTCGAGGAAGGCGGCGCGGATGCCGTACTCTTGCCGGGTGCGGACCTGGCTCCTGGTCCGTTCTGGGCCCAGGTTGCCGAAGGGTTGCCCGAGCGGGCAATCAGGTTGTTCGGCAGGCCGCTGGATGCTTCCGCAACACCCGCGGAAAGTTTTGATGCCTGGGTGACCAGCGACTTCCGGGAACGCGGAAGCGAGCGCGGGCCTGCCAGGTTCTTTGCATCAAGTTCGAGGGCGGCGAGCGAACCGGAAGGCCTCCTTCAGGCGTTGGTGACAGCGGACGGCGCGATCCTGAACGAAAGGCAGCTCGGGGTGATCGGACCTGACGATACCAAATCGCTGCTCAGCCTCGCCGCCGAGATCGGCAGGCCCGACAGGGCGTTGTTCGAATTCGGTCCGGGTGAGGATATCCGCCGGCTGGAAAAGAACGGGGCCCTCGCGTTCAGCAGGGACGCTCGTTCGGCTCTCCGTGCCTTCGGAGGCCGTTATCTGAAGACCCAACAACTGTTCAGCACCAAAAGGGCCGTCATTATGCGAGGCAGGGGTAAACCAACCAAGGCGACCGCTGGTCCCAAGAGCGATTCCGCCAGCATGGACAAACTCGCAAAAGAGCGTGTGGCCATCGAGAACATCTACCCGACGATCGATGGAGGGCGCTTCCCCGCCAAGCGGATCGTCGGTGATGTTCTCGAAGTGGGAGCCGACATCTTTTCCGACGGCCACGAGAAGCTCGCAGCCGATCTTCTCATCACCGAACCCGGACAGGACCCTGTCAGGGTGCCGATGAAGCATCAGGGCAACGACCGCTGGACAGCCCGGCATACGCTGGAGCGGCAGGGCCTTGCACAGTTCGACATCGAGGCCTGGCGGGACCGCGCCGAGAGCTGGCGTGACGAGGTGCGCAAGAAGATGAAGGCGGGCCAGAATGTCGGTCTCGAACTCCGCGAAGGCACCGCGCTCCTGCGACCGCAGCTGGAAAAGATCTCTGGCGGGAAAGGAGACGCAGCCAAGGAAGCGAAAAGAATTCTCCGTGCGCTCGATGATGCCGGGAAGGACGAGGACGGAAGCCTCCAGATCCTGCTGTCGGACGGCCTCCACAAACTCCTGAGAGGGCACGGTGATCGCCATCAGGCGATCCGCCTGCGGAAGCCGCTTGAGATCAGGGTCGACCGGGAAGCCGCACGTTTTTCTTCGTGGTACGAACTTTTTCCCCGATCGATGTCCGCTAGCGAGGATCAGCATGGTACATTCAGGGACGTGATCGACCGCCTCCCCTACATCAAGGATCTCGGCTTCGATGTTCTCTATTTTCCGCCGATCCATCCGATCGGCAAGACCAATCGCAAGGGGAAGAACAACTCCCTCAAGGCCAAACCCGGCGACGTCGGCAGCCCCTATGCGATCGGGTCGGACGAAGGCGGCCATGACGCTCTTCACCCGGAGCTTGGCAGTTTCGAGGATTTCGCGGCCCTGGTTGATGCCGCGCGGGAACACGGTATTGAAATCGCCCTCGACTTTGCGATCCAGTGCTCTCCCGACCATCCTTGGCTGAAGGAGCACAAGGAATGGTTCGACTGGCGTCCTGACGGTTCCCTGAAGTTCGCCGAGAATCCTCCGAAGAAGTACGAGGATATCGTCAACGTCCACTTCTACCGCGATGCCTACCCTGACATCTGGTACGCGCTGCGCGACGTGGTTCTCTTCTGGTGCGAAAAAGGCGTGAAGATCTTCCGCGTCGATAATCCGCACACGAAACCCTACCCGTTCTGGGAGTGGATGATTGCCGAAGTGAAAGAGGCTTTCCCTGACGCCCTCTTCCTGTCAGAGGCCTTCACCCGACCGAAAGTGATGAAAAGGCTTGCCAAGCTCGGCTTTACCCAGAGCTACACCTATTTCACCTGGCGGAACGAAAAGCACGAACTGACCGATTATCTTCAGGAACTGACGAAGACGGACAGTCGAGAGGTGATGAACCCCAACTTCTTCGTCAACACGCCGGACATCAATCCGCCTGTGCTTCAGACCAACAACCGGGACGCCTATATCGCCCGGACCTGGCTCGCCGGAACCCTCGCCTCTTCCTATGGCATCTATAACGGCGTCGAGATTGCCGAGGGTACGCCGCTTCCGGGCAAGGAGGAGTACCTCGACAGCGAAAAGTACCAGATCACGTCCTGGGACATGGACAGGCCGGGACACATCAAGGATGAAATCCGTCTACTGAACCGGCTGCGTATCAATCATGCCTGTCTGAGGGATCACCTGTCCTTACGCTTCCTCACGGCCTATAACGACCGCATCCTGTGGTACGCGAAGGCTACCCCCGATCTCGCCGACGTGCTCCTCTTCGCCGTCAGTCTCGACTTCGAAAAGGATCAGCACGCCGCTCTTGAGATTCCCCTCTGGTTCTATGGCCTGTCGGACGACGCGAGCGTCAAGGCCTACGACATCTTCGCGGACCAACATTTCACCTGGCACGGAAAGATGCAGGAAGTCACCTTGGGTCCGGGACGGATCGTCAGGGCCTTCTCGCTACAGCCTCCGGAGGGTTTCGAAGGACCTGACGGCGTTCTCTTTGACGATCAGGAGGGTTTTTGATGATCGACCGCACACAGCACGACTGGTACAAGGACGCCATCATTTACCAGACCCACGTCAAGGCGTTCGCGGACAGCAATGCCGACGGCATCGGCGACTTCAGGGGCCTCACCGAGAAGCTGGACTACATCGCCGATCTTGGTGCCACGGCGATCTGGCTGCTTCCTTTCTATCCCTCTCCCTTGCGGGACGACGGCTACGACATTGCCGACTATCGCGGTATCAATCCTGCCTACGGAACATTCGACGACTTCAAGACTTTCGTCGACGAGGCCCATGAGCGCGGCCTGCGCGTCATCACCGAGCTGGTCATCAACCATACTTCCGACCAGCACGAATGGTTCGAGCGGGCGCGCAAGGCACCGAAGGGCTCGCCAGAGCGCGATTTCTACGTCTGGTCCGACGACGACAAGAAGTGGCCCGAGACCCGGATCATCTTTCTGGACACGGAAAAATCGAACTGGAGCTGGGACGAGGAAGCGCAGCAATACTACTGGCACCGCTTCTTCAGCCATCAGCCGGATCTGAATTTCGATAACCCGGAAGTCCTTCGGGAGATCCTCGATGTCCTGCGTTTCTGGCTCGATGCGGGGGTGGACGGGCTCAGGCTCGACGCCATTCCCTACCTCATCGAACGGGACGGAACGAACAACGAGAACCTCCCGGAAACCCACGACCTCCTGAAGCGTATCCGGCAGGAAGTGGACGATGGCTATCCCGACAGGATGCTTCTGGCCGAGGCCAATCAGTGGCCGGAAGACACTGCCGAATATTTCGGGGATGGCGACGAATGCCACATGGCCTTCCATTTCCCGCTCATGCCGCGGATGTACATGGCAGTCGCGCAGGAGGATCGCCACCCGATCACTGACATCATGCGGCAAACGCCGACGATTCCGGAGGGAAACCAGTGGGCGATCTTCCTCAGGAACCATGACGAGCTGACCCTCGAAATGGTAACCGACGAGGAGCGTGATTACCTCTACAACACATATGCCGAGGACCGCCGGATGCGGATCAATCTTGG
>CAZAFU010000081.1:0-3640 GCA_964484475.1 uncultured Caulobacterales bacterium
CTACCTGCAGAAATACCCCAACGGCTACACCTGCCACTATGTGCGGCCGGACTGGACGCTCGACGACGCCGCCGCCTGACCCTCAGGGGGCGTAGCGGTCGCGGTGGAGGGTGCGGATCACCGCCACCCACGCCGCGATCGTCGACAGCCCGCCGAGGAGGACGGGGATCACCAGCATCCACGCCGCAAGGCCCCAGTCGATCGAGAAGGCAGGCAGGAACCCGCCGGCGTCCCGGGTGACGACGGCGAGGAACTTGGTCGCCACCACCGCTCCTGCCGCGCCGATGGTCCCGCCGAGCACCCCGAGGAAGAGATACCGCCTGCCGATCTGGTTCGCGATGAAGCTGTCGGTCGCTCCGACGAGGTGCAGCACCTCCACGACATTGCGGTGAGCGGCGAGGCCCGCCCTTGCGGCGAAGACGATCACGCTGGACGCGGCGATCACCACGAGGACGAAGGCGGTGAAGGCAAGGCTCCTGATCCGTCCCGCGCTGGTCAACAGCTCCTCGATCCACGCCCCGTGATCGTTCAGTGTCGCCTCGGGCACGTCGTCGAAGAGGCGCTGCCTGAAGCTTTCGAGATTGGTTCTCGCTTCGGGGGTGATCTCCGCGGTGATGAGCGCGGGCAGTGGCAGGTCATCGGGCAGGTTGCCGGTTCCGATCCACGGCTGGAGGAGCGCTTCGCCCTCCGCGCGGCTCAGCCTTTCGATGTTCGAGAGGCCCTCCGAGCCCTCCATGAGAGCCACGACTTCGGCCGCTCCGCGGTCGATCTCCTCCACCGACACGCCGCGGACCTGCACGGTGATCGTCCCCGTCAGCTCCCCCGACCATGCCCTCACCGCCGTATCCACGGCGAAGAAGCCCGTCAGCGCCAAGCCGGCCACGAAGGCGAGAACGCCGATCACCACGGCCAGCGAGATCCCGCTGATTCCGTTTTCGGGCAGGATGGGCGTCTTGCCGCTGCGGGCACCGGGGTTGTGTTCGGTCTCGCTCACTGGGCCGTCTCCCGCCTGCGCGCCGCGTCGAGATCGTCAGGAATCGGACCGTGGAGCGTGACCTTGCCGTCTTTCAGTCTCAGGATGTTCTGCTTCAGGCCGCGGACGAGGTTGAGGTCGTGGGTGGCGACGATCACCGCGGTGCCGAGGCGGTTGAGCTCGAGCAGGAGCCGCATGATCTTCTCCCCCATGACCGGGTCCACATTGCCGGTTGGCTCGTCGGCGAGGATCATGTCCGGCTTGGAGACCAGGGCCCTGGCGAGGGCGACCCGCTGTTTCTCGCCGCCCGAGAGGACCGTAGGCGGCGCGTCGATCCTGTGGGCGAGGCCGACCCAGCTTAACAGTTCAACAACGTCGTCCCGATAGGTGCTCGGGGATATGCCGAGCACCCGCATCGGCAAGGCGACATTCTCGAAGGCCGTCAGATGGTCGAGGAGCTTGAACTCCTGGAAAACCACACCGATCCTGCGCCTGAGCTGAGGCAATTCCGTGGGCGGCATCTGCAACACGTCCTGGCCGAAAACCTCGACTCGTCCCGATGTCGGCAGATGCGCCGCATAGAGAAGCTTGAGCAGCGTCGTCTTGCCGGCACCGGACGGCCCGGTGAGAAAGCGGAAGTCGCCCTCGCGCAGGGAAAAGGTGGTGCCGCGCAGAACTTCCCGCGCACCGTCATAGGTGAGGTGCACATCTTCGAGCGTCACGATGGGGGTCGTGTCGGTATTGGCCATGTTCGGGGTTTTCCCCTCCTCAAGGACATTCTGCAATGACCCTTCCCCTGAAGCACGAAACTCCGCGCTCTGCACACCCTGTCAGGCCCCGGCTGCGCCCGGAGGCGGACCGCCGATCTGCACCCGGCTCCGAATCATCGCCCGCCAACCGGCTGCTTTCGCTTCTCGAGGAGGCGGACATTCACGCGCAGACCCGGGTGAACGGCGCCGGTCGGGCCAGGCGCGGGCCCCACGGGGAGGGGATCTTCAAGGCCTTCGCCTCGGGCCTTCTGGTGCTCGCATGCGTGCTTCTCTTCGGCAGCGTCGCGCTCCTGAGCTTCGAGACCCTGAAGGGCTCTCCCGCCGCTCCCGCCGACCGTCCCGCCCTCGAATTCAGTGAACTGAGAAGCCGCTATGTCAGCTCCAGCGAAGGCCCCGCTCTCGAGCTGTCCGGCATCGTCATGAATGCCGGCGGCCAGATGGTCCCGCCGGAAGTCGTCCTGCAACTCGCAGGCAAACGCCTCGCCATCGAGGAGCCGTTGCAGCTCGGTGGCGCGGCGCTTCCTCCCGGGGCCGAGCGGCCCTTCACGGTGAGGCTTCTCCTGCCTGAGGGAACCGAGACCGTCAGCCTGCTGCCTCCCTCGGAGGGTTCGCGCTTCAGGAAGTCGATGCCACTGGTCTCGCCCGCGTGGACGTCTGCAGGACAGCCCGGCTGAGCGCGATCAGAACCTCTCGAGCAGGCTTTCGAGATAGCGGCGCTCTTCCTCGCTCAGATCGGGGTTGCGCAGCCGTTCGCGAATCGCGCCGATCAGTGCCCTGATCCTCTCGGGATCGTAGAGCCCGAAATCCTCGGCCCGCCCGCCTTCGCGGCCTTCATAAGCGCGTCCGAAGGGATCGCTTCCGGCCACGTCACCGTTCTCGGTACCTTCTTCGAGCGCCTCGGCCAGCTCGGCCCCGGCGTCGCGGAGGGCCTGGATCGCCTCTTCCTGTCGTCCCTGCGCCGACGAGAGATTGCCGTTGCGCAGGTCCTGCGCAGCCTCTTCCATGGCGCGCCGCGCCCGGTCGAACGCGTCGCCCGCACCCTCGGCCTCTTTCTCGAGGGCATCGCGAAGCTCGCCGAGCTCACGCGCAAGGTCCCCCTGGGACCCGCCGAGCCCATCCGACGACCGGTCGCCGCGACGCGCCGAAAATGTCTCGTCGGAGAGTTCGCGCTGGCGCTGGATGAAGTCGCCGGCTCCGGAAAGCGCGCCTTCGGCCGAGCCCTTGCGGCCTTCGCCTTCGCCATCCCCTTCGCCGCCGGGGCCCATCTGGCCCTCGCCTTCGCCCTGGCCGGGGCTGCCCCCCTGTGCGAGTTGCAGGGACTGCATCATGGCCTCGAGCTGCGAGAGGAGGCTCTCGGCTTCCTCGCGGGCGCCCTGCCGGGCGAGGTTTTCCATCTGGTCGAGAAGGTCCTGGAGATCGGCGCCCTGCATCTCGGAGCCGTCGGCCTCGGCGATCTGTGCGTCGCCGCTCTCTATCAGGGCGCGGATGTAATCGTCCATCGCCTGCCTGAGATCGGCGATCCGCTCACTGACCTCCTCGTCGCTGGCCCCGCTCTGGAGTGCTTCCCGCAGGGCCGCTTCGGCTTCGTCGAGACGCGCCTTCGCATAGGCGAGGCCGTCATCCTCGAGCTCGATCGCCAGCGGCCAGAGCGATTCGACGATCTCCGGCACGTCACGATAGGTCGCAGCCGCAATGGCCTGCGCCGTTGCGCGCATCATCAGTTGTTCGGAGAACTCGACGTCGAAAAGATCAGGTGCGACCGTCAGGGCGCCGAAGAGCTGCGCGGTTTTGTTCAGGGTGGAGGGGGCCATGGCGAGCTTGCGCCGTTCCTCGATCACCGCCTGGCTGAGTGGGCTGTAGAAGGTCCGCTCCGGCATGCGGAAGCCGAAGGGCTCGG
>CAZAFU010000081.1:3650-8124 GCA_964484475.1 uncultured Caulobacterales bacterium
CCCAGGGGTGGGCTTCGCTTTCGATCTCCACCTCGGCCTGCGTTGGCGGACCGATCAGGGCGGGGAGGGGGAAGCGCGCGGGCACGTCGACGACCGAAGCTTCCGCATCCGGCGCATCGCGGCTCATCTTCTGTCCGGGGAGCAGGCTGACCACGAGCTCGGCGTTGGCGAGCGGATAGGCGTCCCTGGTTTCGGCGAGAAAGCGGATGGCGCCGCCAGCGGTCTCGGGGTCGCCGAGTATCGCAACCCGGGGAGGCTCGTCTTCCCTGACGCTGAGCGTCACGGCTTCGCGTCCCGCACGGCCGTCGAGGGCGAGGATGCCCGTCATGTCGAGGGTCATCCTGGCCGAGCCGTCACGCCCGAGACGGATGCGGCGGCGGCCGCCCTCGACGGTGCGATAGGTGAGAATGCCCCGTGATCGGACCCGCGTATCCTCGCGCAGGCGGATATGCAGCTCCGAATCTTCGGGCACCCGCAACATCCCGCGGGTCTCCCCGAACCTGATCACCAGCGGGGAGAGGCCGGTATAGGCGGGCGGCTCGATCCAGGCATCCACCAGCATCGGGTCCGGCGGCGTGAAGCGGGGATCGACGCTTGCGAGGAAATCGTCCCTCTGCCCGCCCGTCAGCGCGATCGCACCGACCAGAAGAAGCGGCGCGATGTAGCGCAGGCGGTAGGGGTCGGCCTTGCGCATGGAAAGACGCGGTCGCGGCGCCTTCAGATGCCCGATCGCAGCGAGGAGCCGTTCCCGGCTCGCCACCCAGAGGGGATCGTCCTCGGCGCTCGCGAAGGGTTTCTCATAGACCCCGTCGAGCCGCCCCGGCCTCAGGCCGTTCTTCTCCTCGATCCGGCGCAGGGCCTCGTTCTTCGTTGGAAAGCGGAAGCGGTTCGCGCCCCTCAGGAGCAGGAGCGTCAGCGCGACGAAGCCGATGATGAGGGAGGCCGCGTGAAGGCTCACCGGCAGTTCGAGGAGAATGCCGCTCCAGAGAATGGCGACAGTGACGAGGAAGCCAGCGACGAAGGGCAGGAAGGCGGGTACGGCCCGTTCCCACGTCATGAGAGCGAAAGTTCGCTGTAGCGGGACCGGGACGGGCAAACTCATAATCGGGACCTATAAGAGACCGGCGTTCATTTCGAGTGAGCGTTCCGAAAGCGCAGTTCCTGAACCACGGCATCGAGACGCTCGAGGTCTTCGGGGCCCGAAAGCCTGTGATCGCCGTTCTTGACGAAGGTCGCGGAGACCGAGCGCGCGTCGAGGCGGTCCACGAGTTCCATGACGTGGGAGGTCGGGACCACATCGTCATCGAGCCCGTGCAGGATCCGGACGGGGCAGGGCAGTCGGATGTCTTCGGAAAGGATGAGGTTCTGTCGCCCATCGACGAAGAGGCCCTTGGTGTAGGTCTCAGCCGGATGCCCGCTGTCCCCGGTCCTCAGGATGCCTTCATGGTCGAGGGTCGTGCGCTGCTGGTCGGAGAAGCGCGGATAGACGAGCCGCTCGGTGAAGTCCGGCGCCGGCGCGATGAGCACGAGACCGGCGAGATCCTCCGGGTGCCGGAGGGCGAGGAGCAGGGCAATCCAACCGCCCATGGACGATCCGATCAGGATCTTCGGGCCCTGGGCCAGCTCGTCGATCGCGGTCTCGGCGTCGAGGAACCAGCGGGAGATCGTCCCCTCCTCGAATGCCCCCTCGCTCTCGCCGTGGCCGGTATAGTCGAAGCGGAGGAAGGCCTCGCCCCGATCCGCGGCCCGGTCGGCGAGGAACTGGGCCTTGGTGCCCAGCATGTCCGAGGCATAGCCGCCGAGCCAGACGGCGGTGGGGCCCTCGCCCTTGGTCAGGCGACAGGCAATACGGCCGTTGGGGCCTTCGAGGGTACGCAGCGCATTGTGTTCCATAGGGCATCGGCGTAGCGGCACTCGGGTCCGACCGCAAAACCTGTCGAGATATGGGCCGCACCGAATTCTCCGCCACCACGCTCCTGCAGGTGATCCCGAAGCTCATCGGCGGCGGCGCCGAGCGGACGACCCTCGAGGTCGGCAGGGCCTTCGTGGAGGCTGGTGGCCGGTCGATCGTGGTCTCGAGCGGCGGCCCCATGGTGGAGGAACTCCTCGCGGGCGGCTCCGAACACGTCACCATGCCGGCCGAGAGCAAGAACCCGATCCTGATTTCGCAGAATGCGCGGGACCTCGCGGCACTCATCGAACGCGAGGGGGTGGGGCTGGTCCACGCACGCTCCCGCGCTCCTGCCTGGTCGGCCCTCAAGGCCGCTCGCGGCACGGGCCGTCCCTTCGTGACCACCTATCACGGCGTCTACCGGGCCAGAGGACGTCTCAAGCGGCTCTACAACTCCGTCATGGTGCGCGGTGACGCCGTGATCGCCAATTCGCGTTTCACCGCCCAGCACATCGCGGAGGAGTACCGCGGCAGGCCGTATTTCGACCCGGGCAAGGTCACCACCATCCCGAGGGGCGCCGACCTTTCGCGCTTCGACCCCGCAGCCATCACCGAAGACCGCGTCGAGCCCTTCGCGGAGCGCTTCGGGCCGGGTCTCAAGGTGGTGCTGCCGGGCCGCTTCACCCCGTGGAAGGGGCAGGAGGTGGTCATCGATGCCGCCCGACGCCTCGCAGAGCTTGGGCACGAGGAAGCCTTCTGCTTCCTCCTGATCGGGCGGATGGACGAGAAACCGGACTATGTCGACGCGCTGCGCCGGAAGATCGATGCCGCCGGGCTTTCCGATCGGGTCCTCATGGAAGACGCGACCGGTGACATCCCCGCGCTTCTGCGGGCGAGCGACGTGGTCCTCTCAGCCTCGACCGAGCCCGAGGCTTTCGGCCGTGTCGCGGTGGAGGGACAGGCTTCGGGCCGCCCCGTGATCGCCTCGGCCCATGGCGGGGCGCTCGAAACGGTAAAGGACGGCGAGACCGGCATCCTCGTGCCGCCGGGAGACGCTGAAGCCCTTGCAAATGCGCTGCTTAGGGTTAACGATCTTGGCAGCGCGGGTCGCGAGGGGATGGGCCGGGACGGCATGGCTCATGCACGGCAGACCTTCACGACGGAAGCGATGACGGCGGCGACCCTGGCGCTCTACGCGCGGGTCCTGGCCGCTCAGGGAGGTTGAGCGTGAAGGGACGGAAATTGCGGGCGGGCGCAGCGAAGGTTCTGGTCGTCAAGCGGGACGGGTTGCGCGCCTTCGTCGAGGCGGAACCGGCCTTCGCGGCGATCAGGAACGCCCACCCCGATGCGACCATCGACCTCGTGACGAGCCCGGATCTCCAGCGGCTCGCAAAATGCGCACCCTTCTTCGACCGGGTCGTCGCGACAAAGCCCGAAATGCCCGCCGAGGAGCGCAAGGCGTTCGCCCGCTCGCTCAAGAAGCTCGGCTACGGCGTCGCTTACGATCTCGACGGCACCAAGCAGAGCATGGAGCTGCGCTCCGCCCTCAGCGGCTTTCGCGCACCCACCTGGGTCGGTGCCAGGCGTCCGGTGAACCATTCGACCAAGTCGCTGGCCCCGAGCCCCCTCGCGGGCCCGGGCATGCGCAAGCTTCTCAAGGACGCGGGCCTCGAACCCGAGCAGCGGCTGGCGGACTTCTCCTGGTCGACCGACCCCGCCAACGGATCGGCCAATCTCGATCCGAGCTGGTTCGGCATCTCGGGTCCGTTCGCCCTCTTTCTTCCCGCCGCCAATGCATCGCTGCGCTGGCCTGCCCGGCATTTCGGCGAGGTCGCCGCGAGCCTCGGGCAGGAGGGGCTGACACCGGTCATTCTCGGACACGCCGAGCTTGGCCCCTATGCCTATGACGTGATGCAGCATGCGGCGGAGATCACCCGCTCCACCGGGCGCGCAGCCGTGGATCTCTCCGGCAAGGCCGACGCGGCCCAGATGGCCGTCCTCGCCCGCCATGCCAGCTTCTTCGTGGCCGGGCCTTCGGAGGAGCTGCATCTGGTTGCAGCCGTGGGGACCCCCGGTATCGTCACCATTCCCGCTTCGCGCGACATGGAAGACTGCGCCCTTTACGGCCGCCAGGTGGTCAAGCTGACCGCAGGACAGACCGAGGCGATCGAGCCCGAGCTGGTCCTCCAGATGCTCTCGAACATGGGTCTTCTGCACTTTGCGTCACCGAAAGGCCGCGCCTACGGCTAAAAAGGCCGTGTTCCGGCAGCTTTCGATTGAACGAGCGGCGACGATTCATTATCTCTACTCGGCGCAGAATCGCGCCTTTAGCCGAATGAGGAGACCGCACAATCGCACGCCGACCCATGAACACGACTCCGCCCAAACCGACCGGGCCGAGAATGAACGACGGAATTCGCGCCACCAAGATCCTTGTGATCGACGATGACGGTGAAAAGCGCGGACCGATGACCCCAGAAGAGGGGATGGATCTGGCCGCGCGCGCGGGTCTCGACCTCGTCGAAGTGTCCCCGAACGGCGACGTTCCCGTCTGCAAGCTGATGGACTGGGGCAAGCACAAGT
>CAZAFU010000081.1:8134-13537 GCA_964484475.1 uncultured Caulobacterales bacterium
CATGACTACGAGGTGAAGACCAAGGCCATGCGTCGCTTCTTTGACGAAGGTGACAAGGTGAAGGTCACGCTGCGTTTCCGCGGCCGCGAGATGGCTCACCAGGAACGCGGGATGGAACTCCTGAACCGCGTCCGCGAAGACTTCGAGGAGACCACCAAGGTCGAGGCGATGCCCAAGCTCGAGGGTCGCCAGATGATGATGGTCCTGGCACCGCGCTAGTCACCTGTTCGACCGTTTCGAAGACAAGGCGGCCTCTGGGCCGCCTTTTTTCATCCCGGCTCGACGTTCCGCCTCACGTCCCCGATCACCGGCCAGGCCATTTCTTGTCGGGTGGACGCTTCCGCCTGCCCTCGGTGGCCATGGGGAACGTACCGATCTGCCGAACGATCAGGAAGCCGGACGAGCCCCGGTCTGCACTGCCGGTCCTCCATTTTGATCAGACGGAACAAATACAAGGCGCTCGAACAGAGTTGCCGGATCATCGAGGCCAGCGGCACAACCTCCCGGCAAACCATAAGAAACACGCTTTTGTGTAGACCAAACGGTAACCATACTCCGAACCGTTCCATGGCTGCCGCGTTCGCTCCTCACACGGGAATTCTCTCGGTGTCGTAATTGAAGGGGAACGTCATGGTTCGTCTCACCGCTGCCGCGTCTGCAGCATTGTTTTCTGTCGTAGGAGTCTCCTACGCCGCCGCTACCCCTGTGGCCGGCAACCCAAGCTGTTCGCAAGGGACCTGTCTGGTCACGGAGGAAAACACCACTTTCTCCATGCAGAGCGGTGACGAGCTGCGTGTGACCGGCTCGATCAACACCGGTTTCGAGCCCACCGTCAACGTCAACCCGTTTGGCTTCCTCAATTTCAGCGTGTCCGCCAGCGGAACCGGTGACGAAGCCGAGCTGATGCGCATCCTCGTGACCGTTGAGGGTGACACCTTCGAGTTCGAGGCTCCTCTGAATTCGAACTCACCTGGCGGTGGCGGGACCGACGCCGGTGCCATCAACTTCGAAGAGTTCGCCACCTCCAGCGCCTTCAGCATCGCGTTTCAGCTGATCGATGGCGAAGGCGACGAAGTCGAGGATGTCACGGCATCGTTCTCGCTCGATATCAAAGCCGAAGGCGACAACCCGCAGATCGGTGAAGTTCCGATCCCGCCGGCTGGCCTCCTTCTCTTCTCGGCAGTCGGTGGCATGGCCATCGCCCGTCGCAGGAAGAAAAACGCATAACTTCGAACTCAGCCTGGTTCGATGTCCGGGCCCGCCTCTTCCCCGAGCGGGTCCGGTCCTTCTTCAAGGCGGCCCTTGGCCCATTCGGCCGCGTCCCGGACGACCTCGCTGGCATCCGTGAGAAGCGGTGTCAGCGCCTCGCCGAGGGCCCGTTCCCCCGAGTTTCCGATCGCAATTGCGACGTTCCGCACGAACCGGTCGCGGCCGATCCGCTTGACCGGGGACTTCCTGAAAAGCTTCCTGAACGCCTCGTCGTCCAGCGCGGCCAGCATCGCAAGATCGGGATTTTCGAGCTCCTCCCGGGCCTTAAGCCTTGCTTCCCGCGCGCGCTCGGCGAATTTGTTCCACGGGCATACCGCGAGGCAATCGTCGCAGCCGTAGATCCTGTTCCCCATGGCCGCCCTGAACTCTGTCGGGATCGGGCCCTTGTGCTCGATCGTCAGATAGCTGATGCACCGTCGCGCATCGATCCGGTAGGGGGCAGGGAAGGCGTCAGTCGGGCAGGCATCGAGGCATTTGCGGCATGATCCGCAATGATCCTGTTCCGGACGATCCGGAGACAGATCGAGGGTGGTGTAGATCACGCCGAGGAAAAGCCACGAGCCGAAGGTCCGGGAGACGAGGTTGGTATGCTTGCCCTGCCATCCCCCCCCTGCCTGTTCCGCCAGAGGCTTTTCGGCCACAGGCGCCGTGTCCACGAAGACCTTCAGTTCACAGCCGAAGGTTTCGGCCATCCAGCGGCCAACCGCTTTCAGGCGCTTCTTGACCACGTCGTGGTAGTCCTCGTTCTGGGCGTAAACGGAGATGTTGCCCGTCGACCTGCGAGCGAGTTTCTCCATCGGATCGTGGTCGGGCCCGTAGTTCATTGTCAGGACGATGGCCGAACGGGCATCCGGCCAGAGGTCACGGGGCTGCGCGCGTTTTTCAAGCCGGTCTTCGAGCCACGCCATCGAGCCGTGCTCGCCGCGCTCGACGAAGGCACGCATACGGTCGAGCACGACGCCGGGGAGCGCCGCCTCGGTGAAGTGGACGCCGTCGAAACCGAGGCCCAGCGCGTAATCCCTGATCTGGTCTTCCGCTCCCGTCACCCGTCCTTGCCGACGGCGAGGAAGTGGGGGTTGTCGAAACCGCGCTGCTCCTTGCCGTAACGCAAGGGATCTCCCCGCTCCTGGTTCTCGAAGACATAGACTTCGCCGCCGGCGGCGCGGAGCACCGCATGCGCTGCGGCGGTATCCCATTCCATGGTCCGGCCGAGCCGGGGATAGAGGTCCGCGCGCCCTTCGGCGATGGCGCAGAACTTGAGTGACGAGCCCGCCGGCAGGACATCATTGACGCCGAGACGAGCGAGCATCGCCTTCGTCTCCTCCGAACCGTGAGAGCGCGAGGTCATGGCGATCCGCTCGCCCGACCGTGCTGCGCGCACCGCGATGGGCCGGGCCTCGGCTGTCGCTGTCCCGGCCGCAAAATCGAAGGGTGTCTTCGTCGCGCCCTCGCCGACCTGTCCGAAATAGAGCTCCCCGAGAGCCGGGGTGGTCACGCAACCCGCGACGGGCTCGCCGTTCTCGATCAGGGCGATGTTGACGGTGAACTCGTCCGTGCCGTTGACGAACTCCTTGGTCCCGTCGAGGGGATCGACGAGGAAGAACCTCTCCGAGGCCTTCGGCACCGCTCCGCCGGCAACGGCTTCCTCGGCGATGACGGGAATATCGGGGCAGCCTTCGCGCAGGATCCCGAGGATCGCCGTCTCCGCCTCTTCATCGGCAGCCGTGACGGGCGAGCCATCGCCTTTCTGGCGGGCTTCCGCGCCCTGTTCGTAGTGCGCCTTGACGATGCGGCTTGCCGTGATCGCGGCCCGGCGCATGGTTTCTGCCCAATCGTTCATGAAATGCCTCTTCGATCTCTGTCATCGGAACTTGCCGCGAGGACAGGGTTTGGTGAAGTCGAGTATCATTTGTTGAGTGCAGGCACGAAGCTTGCTTGGAGCCCTCAATCGTCACGTCGAACCGGAAGTAGCCGGTAGAGGTATTGGAGGCCAGAGATCGCATGTCCACCACTTCGCCTGACAAGGTTGTGAGCCATAGCCGCCGCAAACGGCGGGGCCTGTCGCGTGAGGTGTGTTCCGATCTCGTGGCGTGGCTGACCGCGGGTGTCGTGACGGCGGCTTCGGTCGCCGCCACGCCTTTCGCGACCCTGACCCAGCTCCCCGACGGTTTCGTGATGGCGACCAACAGTGTCGTCCTGGTCTCGGCGGGTTTCCTGACCAGCCTCATCTACATCGAGGCGCTGCGGCAGGGTGGTTACTTCAACTTCGACCAGCTCCTCGACCCGTGGTCGACCTCGCGCGGGGTGGTCTGGCGTTTCTGCCTCATCATCCTGAGTTTCATCGCGGCCTGCTACTCCCTCAACCTGACCCAGCTCCTGTCGCGGGGCTGGCTGCTGGCCTGGGCGGGGTTCAGCGTCGTCGGCATCGTCATCCTGCGTTTCGCTGTCTCATGGTTCCTCAACAAGCTCGCTGTCAGCGGCGGTCTCCTGTGCCGGCGGATCGCGATGGTCGGGCCGGACACCCGGACCCAGCTCATCGCCGAGCGCGCGGAGCGGACGGAAACGTCCATCGAGGTCGTCCGCTGTTTCGATGTCTCGCAGCTCTCAAATCCCGAAGGCGCCGATTTCAGGACCCTTCAGGCCCTCGTGGAGGAGGGGACGATCGACGACATCGTCCTTTGCCCCAAGGGCGACGACGACGGCGAGATGGAGGAGCTCCTCGAGCAGCTGCGTCGCCTGCCGATCCATGTCAGCCTCGCGCCGCATCCCCTCTGGATCAAGCGAAACGGCCGGATCAGCACGGTCGGCGACGTGCCGACCTTCGTGGTCCAGCGCCGGCCCATCGACGGATGGGGCATCTTCACCAAGATGCTCGAGGATCGCATCCTGTCCTTCCTGATGATCCTGGCCCTGTCTCCTGTCTTCCTGATCTGCATCATCGCTGTGAAGCTCGACAGCCCGGGCCCGGTCTTCTTCGTGCAGCGCCGGCAGGGCATGGCCGGCGACATCTTCCCGATCATCAAATTCCGCTCGATGCGGGTGATGGAGGACGGCGAAGACGTCCAGCAGGCGACCCGGAACGACGACAGGATCACCCGCGTGGGCCGCATCCTGCGGCGCACGTCCCTCGACGAGCTGCCGCAGCTCTTCAACGTCGTGAGAGGGCAGATGTCCCTCGTCGGGCCACGGCCCCACGCGCTCAAGCATGACGAGTACTATTCGGCCCTCATCAAGGACTACGCGGCCCGTCACAGGGTGAAACCGGGCATGACCGGGTGGGCGCAGGTGAACGGGTTCAGGGGCGAGACGAACCATCCCGACAAGATGGAGGCGAGGCTCCATTACGACCTCGCCTATATCGACAACTGGTCGCTGTGGTTCGATCTCCGGATCCTGCTCCTCACCTTCAAGGCGGTCGCCAAGCCGGAAAACGCCTATTGAGCGCAGGAATTCGCGCCATCGGCGCCTCAACTGCGACCATATTGCAAATTGTGAGGGTGTCTCGTTCTGCCGTTGCCCCAAAGGCAGACACACATTAAAGACGCCGGAATTTTCCTATCCAAGGGGCTCACTATGAAGCTGATGATCCTCGGCGGCGACGGCTTTTGCGGTTGGCCGACGGCCCTCCACCTCTCCGCGCGCGGCCATGACGTGATGATCGTGGACAACCTTTCGCGGCGCATGATCGATGTGGAGCTCGAGGTTCAGTCGCTCACTCCGATTGCCAGCCTGTCCGACAGGCTCGCGGCGTGGGAGCGCGTCTCCAACCACAAGATCGAGGCGAGCACCCTCGACGTCTCGAAAGACTATGCGGAGTTCCTGGACCTCCTGAAGTCCTACCGGCCCGACGCGGTGGTCCATTTCGCCGAGCAGCGGGCGGCACCCTACTCGATGAAATCGGCCAAGCATAAGCGCTACACCGTCGACAACAACCTGAACGCGACCCACAACGTCCTCGCGGCGATCGTGGAGAGTGGTCTCGACACCCACGTCGTGCACCTCGGCACCATGGGCGTTTACGGTTACGGCACCGCGGGCATGAAGATCCCCGAGGGCTACCTCAAGGTGAAGGTGGATGCCGGTGTGAATGGCGAGGTCGAGCAGGAGATCCTTTACCCGGCCAACCCGGGCTCG
>CAZAFU010000082.1:0-7279 GCA_964484475.1 uncultured Caulobacterales bacterium
GGCTCTCCATCTTGAAGATCACCGCCTGGCCGTCGCCGATATCGACGACGCCGGCGTTCTCCCCGGGGCCATGGATGACCTGCGGGCCCTCGGTGGGGAGTGTCTTCAGGTGCCGCCGGGAAGATTTGTAGGAGCAGTGCTCGGACCACATGACCGAGACGATGCCGAGTTCGAGAAGGCTCGGCTCCCGCCCGATCGATTGGCAGAAGCGGTCGTACTCGTCTTGGGTCAGGCCGTGCTCGGCGATGGTGTCGGCGGAGTGAATCATGGTCGCGTCAATGCACCGCCCGCGCGCCGGAGGCAAGGGACGCCCGCCTCCCGTCTCAACGGCCGAAAAGATGCTCGGGATGAAGCGCGACCCCCGCGAGATAGGGGTGGAGGTGGTGCACCACGAGGTAGGAGCCCAGAAGGCCGGCGGCGACGGCCACGAGGTCCCATCGCCAGTGCCCTCCGCTGCGGCCGCGGTCCCCGCGGAGCCTGTAGGAGAGGCGGTCAAGGATGGCATAGGCGAGGAAGCTGCCGAAGACGAGGACGGAGCGGAGATCGCCATTGGCGAGGAGGTGCCCGCCCGCGAAGAGGCCCGTTCCCGTGATCATCGGATGGCCCGTCAGGGCCGCGAGCCTGCCTGTGGGGATATAGGCGGCCGTCAGCAGGATGAAGGCAAGGACCGTGAGGACATGCGCTGCCTCGAGACCCCAGGGCGGCGGGACATAGACTGTCGCCACGCTCGCCGTCCGCCAGCCGAGAACGATGAGGACGAAGCCGACGAGGGAGACGAGCGAATAGAGGCCCTTGTAGGGCTTCTCGCCCAGAAGACGGACGAGCGCGGCCCGCGGACCGCGCGCGAAGCTCGTGAAGAGGTGGCTTCCGAAGAAGAGGATCAGGCCGAGGAGAAGCAGGGTCATGAGTTTTTCCGTGGCGGTTTCGTAATCCGCTTCCTACCTTTCTCCCAGCACGGGATGCAGCGGCGGAGGATGCGGGATGCCTGACTGGAGGGCGGGGAAGATCCCCGGGATCATCCTGGTCGCGACCCTGCTCGCAGCCTGCGCGCAGGTGGAGAGCCCCGCAACGGATACCGCGGCCCAAACCCTGCAGGCCGATCTCGAAGCCTTCCAGGCGACCCATGCCGGCATCCCCGGCATCGCCGTCGCGATCGTGACGTCCGATGGGGAGCTCATCAGCGCTGCGACCGGTGAAGCCGATCCCGAAGGCCGTCCCATGACTTCGGATACCCCGGTGCGCATGGCCTCGATCACCAAGACCTTCGTCGCCGCGGCGATCCTCCGGCTCGCTGAGGAAGGGCGCATCGATCTCGACGCACCGATCCGCATCCTGATCGAAGACGATCTCGATGCGCTTCTTGCCGGAGATGGCTACGACACCGGTGCGATCACGGTTCGGCATCTCCTCATGCATGCGGGTGGCCTTGGCGATCACTTCGGAAGTGATGCCTTCGGGCAGGCGGTCATGGCGGACCCGCGCAGGGTCTGGACGGCGATGGAGCAGCTCGCCCTCATGACAGAGCTGACCGACCCCGTTTCGGCCCCGGGGGAAGCGTTCGCCTATTCCGACAGCGGGTACGTCATCCTTGGGCAGATCATCGAAGGCACCACGGGGATGGCCCTCGGGAAGGCGGTGGTTCGACTGACGAAGCTCGACGCTCTCGGTCTCGCCGGCATCCGCTGGGAGGGTGAGGCCCCGGAAGGGGGCCCCGCCCGCGCCCATCAATATCTTGGCGGCATGGATACGACCGGCATCCACGGATCCGTCGATGCCTTCGGCGGCGGCGGCATCATCGCCAGCGCGGAGGACATCGCCCGTTTCTTCGCCGCCCTTTTCAAAGGCGACGTGTTCGACCGGCCAGAAACACTTCGGCTCATGACCGAGGCGCCCGGCCATCCCGAGGGCAGCCCCTACCGCATCGGCCTTTTCGAAACCGAAGAGGACGGCGTGACCGTCTTCGGCCATGGCGGGTTCTGGGGAACCGACGTGAGGGTCGTTCCCGAACGCGGTTCCACCATCGCGACGGTCTCACTCGAACAAAGGGGGATCGACGACCTGCGTTCATGGGCACTGCGCCGTGCCATTGGGGACGAACGGGCAAAGCCCACCGGGTAGATACCTATCGCGCGTGCAGGGTACCCCGTCAGGTCGCCAGTGCGTCGATCATCTGCCTGAAGAAGGTCTGGCCATGGGCGCCTTCGGCCATGGCCCGCTCGGGGTGGGGCATGAGGCCCAGGGTGCGCTTGTCTTCGGAGAGGACCCCCGCGATATGGCGCGCGGAGCCGTTGATCGGCTCCACATAGCGGAAGGCTATGCGTCCTTCGCCCTCGAGCCTGTCGAGAACGTCGTCCTGGGCCTGGTAATTGCCGTCATGGTGGGCGACCGGGAAGCGGGTGAAGGCGCCGCTGGCGTAACCCTTCGTGTAGGGGCTGTCCGAACTTTCCACCCGCAATGTCGCTTCGCGGCTGATGAAGTGCTGATTGGTGTTGGACATCAGCGCACCGGGGAGGATCCCCGCCTCGCAGAGGATCTGGAAACCGTTGCAGATCCCGAGGGTCGGCCCGCCGGCTTCGGCGCGCTTCTTCACGGCTTCCATGATCGCCGAGCGCGCCGCGATGGCGCCGGTCCTCAGATAGTCGCCATGGGCGAACCCGCCCGGCAGCACCACGAGGTCGATATCGCCCGGCAGTTCGGTCTCGGCATGCCAGAGCATCGCCGGCTCCCGGCCCGTGACCTGGCGGAGGGCGACCTGCGCGTCGCGGTCGCAGTTGGAGGCGGGAAAGACAATGACAGCGGTCTTCATGGGCGCGCCCTAGCCCCGGTCTCGCCTTTACGGAAGGGGCAAAGGAGCTTCGCGTCGCACCCCGGGGCCCGAACGGGCGCTAGAAGGCATCTGTTTGCGCAGAAGCAACAAGGGAGCATCCCATGACCAGACTCGCGATCATCTACCATTCCGGCTACGGCCACACCAAGCTTGTCGCCGATGCCGTTCGCCGGGGCGCGGAGGGTGTCGAGGGGGTGGAGGTCCGCTTCCTCACCGCAGAGGAAGCCGAGGCCGACATCGACAGCCTGTCCGAGGTGGACGGCATGATCTTCGGCTCGCCGACCTACATGGGCTCGGTCGGCGCGCCGCTCGAGAAGTTCTTCGATGCGACATCCAAGCCGTGGCAGAAGAAGCTCTGGGCGGACAAGCTCGCCGGTGGTTTCACCAATTCGGGCAGCTTTTCGGGCGACAAGGTCATGACCCTGTCCAGGATCAGCGTGCTGGCGGCCCAGCACGGCATGGTGTGGATCAATCTCGGTATCGCGAACCAGCTTCAGGATCCCGAATATGACGGCAGGCCGGAGGACGCGGTGAACAGGCTCGGCGGTTATCTTGGCGCCATGGCCCAGTCGGAAAACGCAGCGCCCGGCCCGGACAACCCGCCCAAGGGGGATATCGAGACCGCCCGGCTTTACGGCGAGCGTTTCGCCAAGGCGGCCAAGCGCTGGGGCTCGGGCCGGATCGAGTAACCGCAAGCCCCGCAAACAAAAAGGGCGCCCAAGCGGCGCCCTTCGTCCAAGTCCAGATCAGGTCTTTACTTGATCTTGCCTTCCTTGAACTCAACGTGCTTGCGCGCGACAGGGTCGTACTTCCGCACGACCATCTTCTCGGTCATGGTGCGGGTGTTCTTCTTGGTCACGTAGAAATAGCC
The DNA here is from genome assembly GCA_964484475.1 of uncultured Caulobacterales bacterium. GTDB lineage: Bacteria > Pseudomonadota > Alphaproteobacteria > Caulobacterales > Parvularculaceae > Parvularcula. The sequence continues at coordinate 3,699 of CAZAFU010000082.1, forward strand.
CGTCCCGGCGGTCGAGTTCAGGCGAATCTTTATGGTCGTCGGTTTTGCCACGGGCTTGCCCCAGGGTTGTTTGGAATTCGGAAGCGGGGCCTTTAAAGACGTAGGGGCTGGTGTCAAGCCACAATGGGGATCCGGGGGGAAGGTGCGATGCGGGCGGTCTTGTTTTTCATCGTGTTCTCTCTCGTTCCCGGGCTGGCCTATCAATGGATCCAGGACGAGGTGAGGCCCTCGGGCGTCGGAGAGGGGGCCTGGCTCTACCTTCTCGGGGTCGCTCCCAACCTGCTTGGCGGCATTTCTCTCACCGCGGCGCTGATCGTCATCCTGCCATCCTATTTCCGGCTCTCGGGCGCGAAGGCCCATGCGGTGGCCGCGATGATCGCGCTTTTGGGCCTCTGGGCATGGGAGGGCGTGCAGGCGGTGGGCCGGATGACCTTCGATGTTCACGACCTTCTCTGGACCGTGCCCGGTGTTCTCATCGGGTGGGGCGGGGCGCAACTCATCCTGAGAAGCGATCTCAAGAGCAGTTGCTGATGCAATCTGTTCGCAACAGCATTGCGAATGTTTTTCAAAAACATACGCAAAGAAAAAGTCAAACTGTCGCTTGTTCATCTCGAACCAATGTTGTATTCGCCTGTTGGCCTTACTGAGATACAACGGAGGACCTGAGAATGCATTGCAAGACCTGCGCTTTCTACAACACCCAGGGCAGCGAGTGCCGCCGTTACGCACCGTCGCCCGCCGAGAACGAGAAAAAGGCTTCGTGGCCGAACGTGGCCGCCTCTGACTGGTGCGGTGAGTACCGCGAGGATGCTGACAAGGCGAAGAAGACCGCCTGAGGCCTGCCTTTGCCCGACATCGAAAAAAGCCGCCCTGCCGGGGCGGCTTTTTTCTTTGGGGAGTTTGCGTCAGGTCAAATTTCGCAGCCGGTTTCACGAATTTTCATGCGAAGCACTCGCAGATGCCTTGCGCAGGCGGCTGCGAATGATTATCACCTTCGTATGGCTGATCAAGACGACCTTCTCCTGCTTCACCATTTCCGCGCGCATCTCTCGGGCGACCAGGCCCGCAGGGCCCGTTCCTGCGAGGCGCTGGCCGATGATCCGGGCCGCGCTGCCGGCCGGGTGCTCGGCTGGGCCCTCGGGCGCTCGGCGAGCGTGATCACGCAAGGTGGCCGCCGCGCGCTCAAGCCTGCGGACAGCATGGTGCCGAGCGCAGAGGAGAAGCATTTTCTTCGCATGGTGCGCGCGCTGGCCGACCGGGACGACGAAACGGCACGGAGCGCGGCCCTTTGGCTCGTCCCGAAGGGCTGGACGGGCAGTCTTCTCGACCGCGCGATGCCACTGGCGAGTTTCTACACCGGCTCCCCGGCTGCCGCGTCCCGCGAGCGCTGCGCCGCCAGGGCGTAAAGAGCGAGGGCGACCGCGATCACGCCGATCATTCCGTTGGGTCCGGCGAGGTCGCGGATGATCCCGGCGAAGAGCGCGCCGATCACCCCGCCGCTGGCGTAGGAAAAGACAAAGCCCGTATTCGCGGCAGTCAGGGTCGGCCCCTTGAAGGTGTTGCCAAGGGCCACGAGACCGGCGGTGTAGATCCCGCCGACAAGCCCTCCCCACACGAAAAGCACGGCAAAAAGAGCGAGGACGCTGCCCTGGACGGCCGGGACCGTGAGGGCGAGCCCGCCGCCGAGTGCCGCGCAGAGCGCCATCACCTTGCGCGGCGGGAACCGATCCGCCGCCTGCCCGATCGGAATCTGCGCCAGCAGGAGCCCGATACCGTAGACCGTGAGCGACTGCGCGCCCACCTGCGCGCCGTGCCCGACCTCGAGCGCGAGGATCGGCAGGAAGATCAGCATCGCGGTCTCCACGCCCGCGAACATCGCTGACGCGCCGAAGAGGACGGGATCCTTCTTCATCGGCCTGAAGATCGTCCGCTCCGAGGATGGCGCGACGTCCGGCGCCGGCGCGATGAAGAGCGGCAGCGCCGCGGCGCTGAAAACCATCGCCCCCGCAGCGAAGGGCAGGAAGCCGTCATAGCCGGTCACGTTCAAGAGCAGGGGGCCCAGGGCGAACCCCAGGGCAAGACAGGTGCCGTAGATGCCGATCACGCGCCCCCTGATCCGGTCCGGCGCCAAGCCGTTGATCCAGATCTCCGAGCCGGCGAACAGCGCACCGCCGCCCAGCGCCATCACGAAACGCAAGGGATACCAGGCGATGATCGCCTCCCCCGCCCAGTAAAGGGCGAGATAGGGCGTGACCATCAGGGCAAGGGCCCCGAGCATGAAGGGCTTGAGACCGATCCGGGTGATCACCGAGGGATAGAAGGGCGCGCCGAGCACGCCAGCGACGGCCGCGAATGCCGTGTTCGACCCGATGACGAAATCGGAAGCCCCGTAACGCTCGAGCAATACCGAGAAGAGAGGGATGGAATGGCCGAACCCGGCACCTGAAACAGTGATCGCAGCAATCGCGGCCGCAAGGCCGAGGACCGGTACCCGCCCTTCGGGGGGATCGTTCGGTGCAGCAGAGCGCGTCATGGTCGGAGGGTCATCATTCTCAAGGGAACAGGCGCCGCCCATGACGCGAAAACGGCGCCCCAGCAAGTGCCGGAACGCCGTTTTCGGGTTCTGTCGGGGTGCCGAAGAGCCGGGTGGGAGGGGCGTTGCCGCCGCTTCGCCGGCTCCCGGGCCTTACTCGGCGTCGACGATGACGACTTCCTTGATCGCGGAGCGCTTCATGCGGCACTCGACCAGGTGGTCCTCGCCGCCGACGACCTTGGCTTCGAGGGTCAGGACGCGGTTGCGGTTGCCCTGATCCTTCACGAAATTGATGTTGAATTCGGCATCGCCGAACAGCTCGGCATCAACCATCGCGGCGCGGCAATTGTTGATATCATCGTTCAGGCTGGCGGCCGAAGCAGGGGTGATGACTGCGAAAGCAGTAGCAGCAGCGGCTACATAAGCGAATTTCGACATGGATACGCTCCCGATCTTTGTGCGTTGCGATGGGAACTAATGTCTTTGGATTATATGCGCAACTGGCCAACGCCCTGCATCCGTTATAGGGTGCGTCTATGAGTCGAACCCGCCTCGAAGACCTCGATCTGAACCTGATCGTCACGCTCCACTGGCTCCTGACAGAACAATCTGTCACGCGCGCCGCCGCGCGGCTCGACGTGTCGCAGCCGACGGTCAGCCACGCCCTCGGCAAGTTGCGAGGGCTTCTGGGCGATCCGCTCCTGATCAAGTCGGGCCGGACCATGCTGCCCACCAAGAAGGCCGAGGCCCTCCAACCCCGGGTCGCGGAGGTCGTGGACAGGATGCGGGATCTCCTCCTAGAGGAAGAGAGCTTCGATCCGACCAACCAGAGCGGAAGATTCAGAATAGCCGTTATCGACAGCGTTGGTGCAGTGGTCGTCCGGGCGTGGCAGAATGCAGTGCTCCCCGAGGCCCCGAATCTCGAACTCGACATCCTCCAGCCCGCCGTTCCCCAAGCGCAGGATCTCATCGCCGGCAAGATCGACGCGATCATCCTGCCCGAGCCGAAGATGCTCCAGCTCCCGCCGGGGGTGAATATCGACGAGTT
>CAZAFU010000082.1:7289-13395 GCA_964484475.1 uncultured Caulobacterales bacterium
GCCGGTCTTCGACGAGGAGTACGTCACGGCCGTCAGGAAAGGGCATCCCCTCGATAACGGGATGGACCTCGACGCCTTCGTCAGGGCGGACCACATCCTCATCAATCCCGAGGGCATGGTGGTGGGGCCCGTGGACCAGGTCCTGCAGGCCGCCGGGATGAAGAGGCGGATCGCCTACCGCACGGAGACTTTCCTCCTGGCGCTGGAGGTCCTGCAGAATTCGGACTGCATCCTCACCGCGCCGCGCAACCTCTTCGGGTTCGCGCGCGGGGATTTTTCGGTCCACCCGTGTCCGGTGAAGGTGTCGAACTTCACCCTCTACATCGGTTGGCACCCGAACTGGACCCATGATCCCCAGCACCGCTGGGTACGTGAACGCCTGATGGCGGAAATGGGAAGGCTCTCCGAACTCGGGCGTCGTCAGGAGGCCTGAGGCCTCCTGACTGCAACGATCGGCTGGGAGGTCAGGCCGCGTCGTTGCTGGCGATGACGCGCGGTCCGTCGGCATCTTCGGTGGTGCCGATGGAGATCTTGCGCGGTTTCATCGCTTCGGGGATTTCGCGCTGCAGCTCGATGTTGAGAAGCCCGTTCTCGAGGGTCGCGCCGCGAACCTTCAGATGATCGGCGAGCTGGAAGCGGCGTTCGAAGCTGCGGCCCGCGATGCCCTGGTGCAGGAAGGTGCGCTCGCCCTCGTCCTGGGCGCGGCTGCCGGTGATCCTGAGGGAGCGGTCGGTCACTTCGATGTCGAGTTCGTCTTCGGTGAAGCCCGCCACCGCGACGGTGATGCGGTATTCGTTCTCGTCGACGACTTCGATGTTGTAGGGCGGATAGCCCGTAGTCTCGGATTTCGAGAGCCCGTCGAACAGCTCGTTGAACAGCCGGTCGAAACCGACGGTGGAGCGGTAGACGGGGGTCAGGTCATAGGTACGCATGGTGTCATTCTCCTGTGAGCAACAACAGTTTCGCTCCCGCCCGAAAGCCTTGAGGAGCGGCCCGGCCCATTATGGCGCCGGGCATCGGAAAGATGGGAAAGGTCACATCCCGTTCAAGAGGTCAGGCGCGCCTGCCGCTGCCCCCCGGGCTTGCCGGCAGAGGTGATACGGCTAGGGAACGGGGCGGATGATTCCGGAGGAAACCAAGACATGACCAGACAACTTCTTCTGGGCCTTTCGGCCCTGGCACTGGCGGCCTGCGACGGCGCCGACACCGAAGAGGACGCGGAAGTCTCCACCATGCAGGCCGAGACCGAAGCCAGCGCGGCGGCCATGCAGGAAGAGGGGCCGACGGCCGAGCAACCTATTCTCCTCGACGATCCCGACGGCACGCGGATCACCCTGCGCGAAGCGGTGGCCGGAAGCTGGCGCAGTGATGCCGACCGGGCCCGGGACGAGTTCCGCAACCCCGAGGAAACCCTCGAATTCTTCGGCGTCGAGCCGAGCGATACCGTGGTCGAGGTCTGGCCGGGCGGCGGCTGGTACACCGACATCATCGCCCCCTATCTCGCAGGTGGCGGCGGCGAGCTCTACCTCGCGGGCTTCCCTGAAGACAGCGACAACCCCCGGGTCAGGCAGGCGGTCGAGAATCTCAAGCAACGCTTCTCGGACGAGGACCAGTACGGCGACGTGAACTTTACCGTGCTCACTTCCGAAGAGCAGGATATCGCCCCTGCGGGCAGCGCCGATGTGGTGCTGACTTTCCGCAACATCCACAATTTCGTCATGGGCGGCTGGGGCGATGACGCCTTCGCAGCCTTCTACGACGCGCTGAAACCCGGCGGCACCTTGGGTGTCGTGGATCACCGCCTGCCCGAGGACGCCGACAAGGAGCGTGAGATGAGCTCCGGCTATCTCAAGGTCGCAACCGTGCGCGAGCTGGCCGAGAATGCAGGCTTCGTGTTCGACGGCTCCTCGGAGATCAACGCGAACCCTGACGATGATACCGATCATCCCTTCGGCGTCTGGACCCTGCCGCCCAACAGCCGTACCCAGGACCGCAACGGCGAGGCCCCCGAGGGCTTCGATCCCGAGGAGTACCGGGCGATCGGCGAAAGCGACCGGATGACCCTGCGCTTCACCAAGCCCGTCGAGCCGGAAGAATCGCTTCTTGAGTAGCCTGTCCAATCCCCTCGAGACCCTCGCCGGAGAGACCTTCACCGAAGGCTTCGGCGGGGTCCTGAGGATCGAGAATACCGATGACGGAACGTCGTTCTGGGTCGACGGGCGGGGAGACCAGCCCCTCGTCGGCCAGGCGGCGCCCAAGAACCTGACCGGCCGCTTCTGCCTCTGGCGGGCGGAAGGGGAGATCCTGCGCAGCCTCCTTTCCGGGCAGCGTCGTCTCGCGATGGTCTACAATGCGGGGCGCCTGAGAATCAGTGGAGACATGGCGGTCATGGGACGACTGACGATGCGGGGTCGCGATGAATGAAGCTCCGGTCATCCGTGTGCCTTCGGTCCCCCTGCCTGACGACACATCCGCAGTCTTTCTCGACAGCCGGGACGGCGCGAAGGTCAGGCGCATGGCCTATGGCGGCAGCGGCGCCCGGGGCATCGCGCTGATCGTGCCGGGCTGGGCCGAGCCGTGCGAGAAATACGCCGAGGTCGCCCTCGATCTCATCGACCGGGGCTTCGAGACCTACGGCTTCGATCCGCGCGGGCAGGGCCTGTCGCAGAGGATCGCCGAGAAGGACCTGCGCGGCCGGGTCGATGATTTCGAAAAGCACGTGGATGATTTCCGCGCCGTCGTGGACAGCCTGCCGGAAGGACGTCCCCTGACCATCCTCGCCCATTCGATGGGCGGGCTGATGACCCTGGCGTGGCTGCGCCGCGGGGGAAAGGCGGACGCGGTGGCGCTTTCCGCCCCGGCGACCCGGATCTTCCCATCGAGGTGGCAGCGCGGAGGGGTCAGGGCGCTCGCGAAGGGTCTTGCGCTTTGCGGCTTCGGTGACATGCCGCTGTCGAAAAAAGGCGGCATGGCGATGGAGTTCGAGGGCAACACCCTGACCTCCGACCCACGCCGGCATGCCATGCTGCGGGACCTCCTCCTTGCCGACGAGAGGCTGGAGCTGCCAAGGACCACCCCCTACTTCGTCCGCTCACTGCACCGCGAGCAGTCCGCCATCCGGAAGGAAGGGGCACTGAGCGGGGTTTCAGGACCGATCCTCCTCGTCAGCCTGCCGAAGGACAGCTGGGTCGACAGCCGTCATCATCATGAGCTCGCGAACGCCCACCCCGCGCTTTTCGCGATGGTGGAAGTCGAGGACAGCCTGCACGAGATCCTCATGGAGAAGGATCAGTACAGGGACCAGTTCTGGGATGCCTTCGACGGCTATGTCGCCGAAGCTCTTCCCGGTCAGGCGCCCGCCCCCGAGCCGGAGCCCGAGGAGGCGGCGAGCACGTAGGTTCCGCCCGGTTCCTCGGCGGCTTCGCCTTCGAGAACGAGATCGAGAAGCACCATCGCGACTTCCGCTGCCGGGGCATCGGTTTCGGCGATCACCTGGTCCTTGTGCGTGGGGGTGAAACTCAGGAGTTCGAGCACCTGGTCGCGCAGGCGCTGCCGGTCGACGGGCCCCTCCGCGGGTGGATCGTAAGGCTCGACGGGCTCGGCGAACGCGCCGCTTCCGGACCACTCGTCAAGGACGTCGTCGCCGTTCCGGCAGAGGATCGCGCCGCGCCGCAGGAGGGCATTCGTACCCGATGCACGCGGATCGAGCGGCGATCCGGGCACCGCGAAGACATCCCGGCCCTGCTCGGCCGCGAGTCGCGCGGTGATCAGGGTGCCCGACCTCTCCGCCGCCTCCACCACAACCACGCCGCGACAGAGGCCGGAAACGATCCGGTTCCGCTTCGGGAAGTCCCTCGCCTTCGCCGTCATGCCGAGCGGCTGCTCGGAGATGACGACGCCCTGCGCCGCGATCGCCGCGTGAAGCTCGCCGTGTTCGGGCGGGTAGATGGAGTTGACCCCGCCAGCCAGGACCGCCGCCGTGCCGGTCTGGAGGGCGGCACCATGGGCCGCGGCATCGATCCCGCGCGCCATGCCCGACACGACGAGCCGCCCGGCCCGTCCCAGTTCCTCGCCGAGCTGCCGCGCGAAGGCCCGCCCCGCCGCCGAGGCGTTGCGGGCGCCGACGATGGCGACCGCCTCGCGCGAGAGGAGCGCCGACTCACCCAGAAGGGCGAGAACCGGGGGCGGATCGGCAATATTGGAAAGTGGTGCTGGATAGCCCTCCTCGCCGAGGAAGAGGAACCGGCCGCCGGCGTCCTGGAGCCTGGCAGCTTCCTTTTCAGCGCTCGCCGCGGAGGCGATGGCGATGTTCTTCCGCCCGCTCTCCTCGATCAGGGAAGGAAGCGCGTCGAGCGCGGCTTCGCCGCTCCCGAAACGCTGGGTGAGCTGGATGAAGGTGAGGGGGCCGATCCCGCGGGAGCGACTCAGTCGCAGCCTTGCAAGCTGCTCGTTTTCGGAGAAACGGATGCCCATCGCGCCATGTGGCAGCCGCCCGGGAGCTTCGCCAAGTCTTGATCTGTTCCCTTGGCAAGATTTTTGCGCCGGACTTTTTCGGAACGAACAGTCACGAAGGACCAGTGGGGTCAGCGACGACATGGGCTTCAACCTCGATGCGGTGATGGCGCGGGCGCTTCTGACGCCCGAGGCGATGGCGCGCGCGGACGAGCGGACCATCGCGGCGGGGACCTCACGCCGGACGCTCGTCGCGCGCGCGGCGCGGGCCGTGTTCGAGGTGATCCGCGGGCGCTACAGCCGCAGGCTCGTCACGGTTCTCGCCGGGCCGGGCCACAACGGGGACGACGGCCTCGCCCTCGCGAGACTCCTCGAAGAAGCCGGTTGGCCGGTGACGATCATCGAGCCCCATGCGAATGAAGAGGAACGCGAGGCCAGGAAAGGTCTCGAGCAGCGTCTGCGTCCGAGCGGCACGTTCATGCCCCGATCCGGGACACTCGTGGTCGACGCCCTTTTCGGCGCGGGGTTGTCCCGCCCCGTGGACGGGGAGGCGGGAGCGCTCCTCGACAGGCTTGCCGGGAGCGGGGCGGAGGTTCTCGCGATCGACCTTCCCAGCGGTCTCAACGGTGCAACGGGGGAAATCCTCGGAACCGCTGCCCGGGCGGATCTCACCGTCACCTTCCACAGGCTCAAGCCCGGCCACCTCATCGGTGACGGGCCGGGCCTCTGCGGCGATGTCTTCCTGCGCGAGATCGGCATTGCGGCTTCTTCGAAGGACGCCGCTGCTCTGTGGAACCACCCTTCGCTCTGGGCCGGGAACCTGAAGCCCGGCAGCCGCGAGACCCACAAGTACAAGCGCGGCCATGTCGCCGTGATCGGGGGCCCCGGCCTCAAGGGTGGCGCCGCGCGGCTCGCAGCGCGGGGAGCTGCGGTGTCGGGCGCGGGTGCGGTCACCTTCTTCAGCCCGGTCTCGAGCGCCGAATTCGCCGCCGCCAGCTTCGATGCCGTCATGGTCAGGGCCCTCAGCGGCCTTTCGGCGCTCGAAGAGGCCTTGGAGGGTACCGTCAGTGCCGTGACGCTGGGCCCCGGCATGGGGCACTCGCCGTTCGCGGGCGACATCCTGAGACTGGTCCTCGAAAAGAAGGTGCCATGCGTTCTCGATGCGGACGCCCTCACGTTCCACGAAGACGATCCCGAAGCGCTGTTCGCACTTCTCCATCCGCACTGCATCCTGACCCCCCATGAAGGCGAGTTCGCCAGGCTCTTCCCTGACCTTGAGGGCGACAAGCTCGGCCGCACCGGGGCCGCCGCCGAAAGGGCGGGGGCGACAGTGCTTCTGAAGGGTTCGAGCACCGTGATCGCAGGGGAGGGGCTGCCGGTCATCAGCACCATGGGCGGCCCCGCTCTCGCCACGGCCGGTTCCGGCGACACGCTCGCGGGCCTGATCGGCGGGTTCCTCGCCCAAGGCCTTGACGGCGTGGGAGCCGCCGCCGCCGGGGCTTATGTCCACGGCCTCGCAGGCACCTCGGCGGGACCCAATCTCACTGCGGACGAGCTTCCCTGGCGGATCGCCGACACGCTCAACACGCTTCTCGACAGCCGCTGACGACGCAGTTACAGCGGCGCTTCCGTGCGGATGTGGCGGAATTGGTAG
>CAZAFU010000083.1:0-13029 GCA_964484475.1 uncultured Caulobacterales bacterium
TCTCGCCGTCTTCCCATGCAAGCCTGTACATCGGCTCGACGGGGAGGAGTTCAACATAGTCGGAGAGTTTGCGACCTGAAAGGGCAAAGACCTCCTCGAGGCAGGAGGGATCGGTGATGACCGTCGGGCCGCCGTCGAAGAAGAACTCGCCCTTCTCGTAGACATAGGCACGCCCGCCCAGCTTGTCCCGGGCCTCGATCAGGGTTGTCCTGAAACCCATGGATTGCAGCCGGCAGGCAAGCGCGAGCCCGCCGAAGCCGCCACCGACGACACAGGCCGTGGGCCCTTTTTCGTTTTCAGCGGGGGAGGGGGCCTCAGGCTCCCGTTCCAAGGTGATCGCTTCGCTCATGCCCTAGACGTCCTTCTTTTCGCCCTGCGGTGTCAACGCGCGGATTGTCCCTGCGCGCGCAACATGCACGTTCCTGTCGTTATCTCAATTCGCTTGAACGGCCCGGCGGGCAAGCCTTGGGAGGCCGAAGTGGACAACATACCGCAACAGGAAGGGCGCGGGGAACCGAAGGCTTCCGGCAAGACAAAAACGGCGGGCCCGCTGGGGGACCCGCCGTCACCGTGAAGCTAATGGATCTTCGCTGGACCGGGCCTTACCTGGCCTGGCGCCTGGCCTTGCGGCGACGATAGACACCGAAGCCGGCGAGGGCACCCGCGAAAAGCGGCGCTGCCGCCGGAAGCGGGACTTCCCCGTCGATGATGTCGCCGCCGGTGTCGAGGCTTGCGAAGAAGAACATGTTCGACAGGTCCGCGCCCGGTTTGCCATTCCCTTTGAGAAGGTTGGCGATGTCGAATTCGATATTGGTGCCGGACGAGGCCAGCGGTAGCGGCATCTGGAAGATCTCCCAGCTTTGTCCGCCCTTGATGGTGAAATAGCTCAACTTGTGCGTCAGCGGAATGTCGTAGTCGAAAGACCCCGAGTTGCCATTGAGCGAGACGGTGAAGGTGTCGTTCGCGAGATCCTTCTCGCTGTTCCCGGTGCAGGTCGTTCCGTTGCAGCCATTGACCTCTTCGGCCACGATCAGGCCCGAAGTCCCGAGGGCGATACCGAGTTCCGTTTCGAGATCGGCGACGCTGTTGATGTTCCCCTCACCCGTAGCCACGGGTGCCAGTGCGGCATGCGCAGGCGCAGCCACAACCGACAGAGCGGCCACGGCCGCTGCAGTAAGTAATTTCATGATCGTTCCCCTTGCCACATTGGCATTGGATGCAATTACATGATTGCGGCGAGCTGAGCAAACGGATTGAGCATGAGCACATGCAACCGTAGATGTATTCGGCAGGAAAAACACCGGCCGGAGGATGTAGCGGACATGTCTTCTACCTGAGGTCGCCTTTCGTCCAAAGAAAAAGCCCGCCGGTGGGCGGGCTTTCTCGATCTGGATGATCTGAAGTCTTCTCAGACGGCGTCCTTGAACTTCGGCAGGGCTTCGAAAAGATCCGCAACGAGGCCGTAATCGGCGACCTGGAAGATCGGCGCCTCTTCGTCCTTGTTGATCGCGACGATGACCTTCGAGTCCTTCATGCCGGCGAGGTGCTGGATCGCCCCCGAGATCCCGACCGCGATGTAGAGCTCGGGCGCGACGACCTTGCCGGTCTGGCCGACCTGCATGTCGTTGGGCACGTAGCCGGCATCCACCGCCGCGCGCGATGCACCGATCGCGGCGCCGAGCTTGTCGGCAACAGGATAGAGGTATTCCTCGAAGTTCTCGGTGGACCCGAGCGCACGGCCACCCGAGATGACGATCTTCGCACCCGCGAGTTCCGGACGGTCTGACTTGGTCAGTTCCTCGGAAACGAATTCCGAAATGCCCGGGAACTCCCCGGCGCCGATGGTCTCGACCGAGGCCGAACCGTCGGTGCCGACCGCTTCGAAGGCCGTCGGCTGGACGGTGATCACCTTCTTCGCATCCGAGGACTGGACGGTCGCGATGGCGTTCCCCGCATAGATCGGGCGGAGGAAGGTGTCGGCGCTTTCGACGCCCGTGATTGCGGAGATCTGCATCACGTCGAGCTTGGCTGCGATCCGGGGCATGAAGTTCTTGCCGTCGGTGCCCGAGGAGCTGACGATGGCATCGTACTCACCGGCGAGGCCGATGACGAGTTCGGCCATCGGCTCGGCAAGGCGTTTGGCGTAGTGGGCATCGTCCGCATGGAGGACCTTGCGGACCCCTGCGATCTTCGAGGCCGCTTCGGCAACGCTGCCTGCACCTTCGCCCGCGACCAGAACGTCGATGTCGCCGCCCATCTTGGTTGCCGCACCCACGACCTTGAGGGTCGCGTCGTTCAGCTCCTGGTTGTCGTGATCTGCAATAACGAGAATGGCCATGGCTTAGAGGACTCCCGCTTCGTTCTTGAGCTTCTCGACGAGCTCTTCGATGCTCTCGACCTTGATGCCGGCTTCGCGCTTCGGCGGCTCGGTCACCTTGAGCTTCTTGAGGCGCGGCGCAATGTCGACGCCGTAGTCGGCAGCGGCCTTCTTATCGAGAGGCTTCTTCTTCGCCTTCATGATGTTCGGAAGCGACGCATAACGCGGCTCGTTGAGCCTGAGGTCGGTGGTCACCACCGCCGGCAGGTTGAGCGCAATGGTCTGGAGACCGCCGTCGATCTCACGGGTGACGTGCAGCTTGTCGCCTTCCTTCTTCACCTCGGAGGCGAAGGTCCCCTGGGGCCAGCCGAGAAGGGCGGCGAGCATCTGACCGGTCTGGTTGCGGTCGTCGTCGATGGCCTGCTTGCCCATCACGACGAGCTCGGGGCTCTCTTCCTCGACAACCTTCTGGAGAAGCTTCGCCACGGCGAGCGATTCGAGATCCTCGTCGGTGGTGATCAGGAGGCCGCGGTCAGCACCCATCGCCATGGCCTGACGGATCTGGTCCTGTGCCTTTTCGGGGCCGATCGAGACAACGACGACTTCCTCTGCCGTGCCGGCCTCTTTCAGGCGCACGGCCTCCTCGACAGCGATTTCGTCGAAGGGGTTCATGGACATCTTGACGTTCGCAAGATCGACGTCGCTCTGGTCGGGTTTCACCCGGACTTTGACGTTATAATCGACCACCCGTTTCACGGGGACGAGAACCTTCATGGGCGTCTCTCCTTCAATGGGTCATACAATGGTTTGGTGGCGCTCTACGCGCCGCCGCCCGCTGACGCAACGCGGCGCAGTGCTGTCCGGTTCGCGGTCGCGACCAGGCGGGCGATCACTCGTCCCGGCCGCCGCCGGGGACCCACAGGACCTCGCCGCCCTTGTTGCGACCGGCCTTGCGGGCTCCGACGAAGAGGAGGTCCGACAGGCGGTTGAGGAAGGTGGGCACCGGATCGGACACGTGGCCCTCCGGTTCGCCAAGCGCCTTGAGCGCCCAGACCGACCGTTCGGCCCGCCTGGCGATGGCGCGTGCGAGATGCAGGCTGCCCGCGCCGCCGGGGCCGGAGGGCAGGACGAAGCTTTCGAGAGGCGGCAGGCTTTCGTTGACCTCGTCGATCATCTCTTCGAGCCGCGCCACCCTTTCAGGCTCGAGCCTAAGCTCGCCCTTGAGGGTCTTCGGGGTCGCGAGGTCCGCACCGAGATCGAAAAGGTCGTTCTGGACCGCAAGGAGCATCCCGCGCAGCTCGTCGCCAAGGTCGCAGCTCATTGCCACGCCGATGGCGGCGTTCAGTTCATCGACATCGCCGATGGCCACGATGCGAGGATGGGTCTTGGACAGGCGCTCGCCTGTCACCACTCCCGTGTCACCCGCATCGCCCGTGCGGGTGTAGATCTTGTTCAGCGTCACCATGGTTTCAGGCGCCCCCGTTGGTCTTGGTCAAGACGTAGACCAGCCCCATCAGGAGCGCGATGGTGATCGCCTGGAAGACGACCCGCAAGCGCATCAGCTTGTTCGAGTTGTTCTTCGCGAAATCGCCGCCCTTCGCCAGGGAGTAGATCCCGAGACCGAGAACGACCGCGGTGACGATCAACCCCAGGGGGATCAGGAAAAACTGCAGTGCCTGCGCCATGAGCTCACTCTTCCTTGAACTGTGGTCGCCTTACCCGCCGATTCCGAGCCAGACCAGATAGGCAATGCCCAGGACCACGGCGGTCCCGACGGTCGAGATCACGAAGACCCGCCATTGAAACCGGCGATTGGTGCCTTGACGGGCTTCGGTTTCGTTCAGATCCGGATGCATACTCAGACTCCTTCCGTTCCCCGCCCCTAGTGCGAGGGAGGTTTATGCCCTATAAAATGGCTCAGAGGGTGCGGCAGTTCCGCTGCCTGCGCCTTTGCCGCGGGGAATGGCTGTCCTGTTTCAGGACGACCGAGGAGGGAGCGGGCAGGGCATGACGTCGGAAGTGGTGCTGATGAACCGTCAGGCGGTGGCGATGGCCGCTGACAGTGCGGTGACGATCTCGGGACAGAACTACCTGAAGACCTACCAGTCGGTGGACAAGCTGTTCCCGCTGGTGAAGGACCAGCCCATCGGCGTGATGATCTACAACAACGCCGAGCTGATGAGCACGCCTTGGGAAACGGTGATCTCCCTCTACCGCGAACAGGCCGGGCGCCGGGTCCTCGAATCCGTCGAGGCCCATGCCTCCGACTTCATCAGCTTCCTGTCGAACAATCCCGAACTCTTCCCAGAGGATCACCAGGATACCGAGTTCTTCAAGCACGTCGCCGTGGTGTTCTCGATCATCGCGGAAGATTTCGACTTCCAGCTCCGGCATTTCGAGCAGGCCCAGGTCGGCCGGGTGCGCGAGCACGTCTCGGCGATCTTCGAATATGCGGTCAACGAGTTCCATTCCGACCTGACGACCAATCTCGACGGAAGCGTCCGCAGCCGCCTCGACGCCTTTCCCGAAGGCACCGAGGAGCAGCTCCTCAGGCGCTACGGCGCGGAGATCGAGGAATTGATCGGAAGCCTCGTCTCGTCGCTGAAGAACGAATTCGGCGGCCTCTCCGTCACGGGCGAGACCCAGAGCCGTCTGCGTGACATCGCGGTCCTGTCCGTGACCCAGGACGCCTTCTTCGAACACTATACGGGCGTCGTCTTCGCAGGGTTCGGGCGGGCCGAGAAATTCCCGTCGATGTGCAGCTTCCTCACATCGACGGTGGTGCTGGGGCGGATGAAGCAGCGAATGGACAGGCGCGCGGCCATGGACGCCAATTCCGGCCCGGTCGTGCAACCCTTCGCGCAGGACCGGATGATCCGCACCTTCCTGACCGGGATGGACGAGTACCTCAGGATGTTCCTTTTCGGCGAGACCCTGAAGCTCTCCCACCACCTTGTCGGTGACGTGATCGGCCGGGCACCGGGGCTCAGCGACCAGCAGCGCGCGAGCCTGATGCAGGACTACTCGGAAACCTCCCTGACCAGCGCGCTCCGGGCGTTTTTCGGCTCCATCGACAGTTACCAGTACCAGGTCCACACCCTGCCGATCCTGCGGGCGATCGGTTCCCTCCCCAAGAAGGAGCTCGGCGAGACGGCGGCGTCCCTCATCAAGCTCAACTCCTTCCAGCAGAAGGTGATGCATTCGGTGGAGACCGTGGGCGGACCGATCAGCCTGGCGACGATTACCAGGAACGAGGGGCTCGTGATGGGCAAGGAACGGGCGGAGCTCTGACGATGACCGATCGCCTGAAACAGATCTGGAAAGGTTTCGAGACAAGGACCTCGAGCCGTTTGACTTCGGTCGATATCGACGCGGTGAACGTCCCCTTGCGCGAGGAACGCTCTCGCCGCGAGACCGGCCCCGAGCACAGTCTCGAGGCGGGCAAGGCTGACCATAGCGAAGCGGTTCGCGCGGCCCTCAGCGCCCTCCAGCAGGATATCCTCGCCAAGGGCAAGAAACACCGGCGCAAGCGCCGCGGTCCTGAAACCCAGCCCGGGTTCAGCCTCGAGGAAGGAGCGCTGCCGAGCAGCCTCGAAGACAACCTCCTCACCGGGCTCAAGTTCACCGAGGCGCGGACCCGCCGGTCGGGCTCGGACTATATCTCCTTCGCCCAGTCGCGGCAGGATGCTTGGAAGAAGCGCCGGAAGAAGTTTCTCGGCATCTTCTGATCACCGGGTTGGCGGATCGTCCGGAACCACGTTGATCTCGGCCTCGTCGACATCTTCCGGGAGGGCCATGGGCGGTGCGATCCGCGCGTCGCGGGCAATCTCCGCCAGGGCCTGGTCCACCCGCAGGCGCGCGTCATCGCGCAAGGGACCGTAGAAGAGGTTGAAGCGGGAGGGACGCCACTGGCTCCCGAAGAACCGGATCTGACGCAGCTTCCTGTCCTCGGGCGGTGCGACCAGGAGGATGCCGTCACGACATTCGGTTTCGAGTTCGGTCGTGATCTCTTCCGCTTCACCGTCATCATAGCGGACGGCTTCGACGCGCCGGGGCATGGGCGGGGGCATGCAGATCAATTCCCGTCCCGCGGTCGATGCCCAGCCGCTGGCGTCCTCGCCGAGGGTGAGTGTCCGGCTGCGGAGCTGCTCGGCGTCGGCCGTATACCGAATATCTGCGGGCGTGAAGGCGATGAGACATCCGGTCTCGCGCTCGGACTGGCAGAGGTCCCCGGCGAAGGGGCGGGCAGGCAGGGGCATGCCGATGGCGTAGGCAGCCGCAAGCTCACGCATGAGAGCCGGGTTCCGCAGGATCCGCTCCTTCAGCAGCCGCCCCGTGAAAAACGCGCCGTCGCCATAACCCGCGATCACGAAGGGCCGCCCCTCCTCGCGTTCGGCGAGGAAGCGGTCGAAGGCGGCCTCGATATCCGCATAGGCAAGCTCACGTGAGGCGGCGCCGGGATGTTTCTGGGTGAACCGCGCGAAAAGGGTCGGCTGCCTGAACCGCGGGGCCCAGAGCCGGCCCTGGGCCGAAAATGGCCCGGCCTCGAGCGGCATCAGGTTGTCACGCAGGAACGAAAGCTTCGAATCGCGGTCGAATGGCGCATTCCACTGCCCGTCGCCATCATACACGTTGGAATGGATATAGAAGATGTCGGCAAAACCCTGGCCCTCGCCGCGGGCGAGCCAGGCCGCTTCGTCGCTGGCATAGTCGGGTGCCGGCGGGGGCGTGTACGCCTCGTAGGAGCGGTCGGGGTTGATGATGGAGCGGCCGATGACATCCTGGTAGTACCAGGCCAGAACGCCGAGGCCCGCCGCCACGCCGAGGGACAGGACCAGATAGACCAGCTTTCGGACAGGCTTGCTTGACACGTGCCCCGGCTCTCCTCGACGAACCCCGCCGGGCCACTGTTTAGCGCGGCGCTAAGGTCCTACATGCAAGTCTAAAGCGAAAACGTGAAGGGGCCAGACCCCGACCAGGATGACGATGTCGAGACCACACGACCGGGACAAGGGCAAGAAGAAGAGGCACCATGAGGTGCCCCCGCCGCTCAAGAGCGCCGGTCCGCTCGCCAGCCTGCGCAACAACTTCTTCGCCGGCGTGGTGATCGCGGCGCCCCTTCTGATCACCGCGGGCGTCATGTACTGGCTGGTCACCGGACCGCTGGCGCAGCTCGACAACACGGTCCAGAGCTACATCCCCGATGCGTGGCTGCCGCCGCGCTGGGCCGATCTCTACGTGCCCGGTTTCGGGCTCCTCGTGACCATCGTGGTCCTGACCCTGCTCGGGATCATGGCGCGGAACTTCATCGGCAGGTTCTTCATCCGGCTCGGCGAGAACCTCGTCGATTCGACCCCGCTCGTCCGCAACCTCTACGGCTTCTTCAAGAACGTCTTCGAAATGGCGCTGCAGCAGTCCGAGCAGTCGTTCAAGGAAGTGGCGATGATCGAATACCCGCGGGAGGGGCTGTGGACGCTGTGCTTCGTGGTCACGAGGACCAAGGGCGAGCCGAAGCACATCCTGAACGACGTTGCCGATGACATGACCAATGTCTTCGTGCCGACGACCCCGAACCCCACCTCGGGCTTCCTTCTCTTCGTCCCCCGTTCGAAGCTGCGCATGTTGTCGATGTCGGTCGAGGACGGTGCGAAGATGATCTTCTCGGCGGGCCTCGTCGCGCCGGACTTCGATCCGAACCCGGCCACCGCCGTTCCGGCGGCCAAGGACCAGGGGTTCAGTTTCTTCAAGCGCAGGAAACCGGACGACCCCGAGATTCGCGCGGCGCTGGACCGTGAGGTCGAGACCGAAGAGCGCTGATCAGCCGGATCGCAATCGCCTGACGGCGTCGTCGCGGCTGAAAAGGTAAAGCAGGGTGCGAAGCGCCTCGCCCCTTTCGGTCTTCAGGCCCGGGTCCTCCTCCACGATCAGTTTGGCATCGCTCGCGGCCATCTCGAGGAGGCTCTGATGGTCCGAAAGACTTGCCAGCTGGAACTGCGGAAAGCCCGACTGCGCCGTACCGAGGGCATCGCCAGACCCCCTCAGCCGGAGGTCTTCCTCCGCGATCTCGAACCCGTCCTGTGACTGGCGAAGGACGTTGAGCCGGGCCTTGGTGGTGTCGCTCAGGCTGGCCGGGTCCCCGCCATAGAGAAGGATGCAGCTTCCCGGCTTGTCACCGCGGCCGACCCGGCCGCGGAGCTGGTGCAACTGGGCGAGCCCGAAACGCTCGGCGTGCTCGATCACGATCACCGTGGCATCGGGCGCGTTGACCCCGACTTCGATCACGGTGGTCGCCACGAGGATCCGGCAGTCGCCGCGTGAGAACCTTTCCACGGCGGCGTCCTTTTCCGGACCTTTCATCCGTCCATGGACAAGTTCCACGCCGGTCCCGAACCGCGCGCGGAGGTCGGCAAAGCGTTCCTCCGCCGCTGTCGCATCCACCTGGTCATTCGCCTCGACCAGCGGGCAGACCCAGTAGACCTGCCCGCCATGATCGACGGCCCGCCCGACCCCTGCGATCACGTCCTCGACCCGCGCGAGCGGGATCGTCCGGGTATCGACGGGTTTGCGGCCCGGCGGCTTCTCGCGGATCTGGCTGACATCCATGTCGCCATAGGCGGTAAGGGCGAGGGTGCGGGGGATGGGTGTCGCGGTCATCACGAGGACATCCGTGCCCGCGCCTTTCTCCTGGAGTTTCAGGCGCTGCTGCACGCCGAAGCGGTGTTGCTCGTCGATGATGGCGAGGCCGAGATCGTCGAACGCCACATCCTCCGAAAAGACCGCGTGCGTGCCGATGGCCATCTGCACATAGCCCTCCGCCAGCGCGCGCAGCTTGGCGCGGCGTTCCTGGCCCTTGTCCCGCCCGGTGAGGAGCACGGCGGAAATCCCCGCCGCCGCGAGAAGGGGTTTCATCGTCCCGTGATGCTGGCGCGCCAGGATCTCGGTCGGCGCCATGAAGGCCACCTGCGCGCCGCTTTCGATCACCGCCATCGCCGCGAGAAGGCCGACGACCGTCTTGCCCGACCCCACGTCACCCTGCACCAGGCGCACCATCTTGCGCTTGGCTGCGAGGTCCCCGGCGATCTCCGCGAGCACCTTCTCCTGGTCCCCGGTCAGGGCGAAGGGCAGCGCCGCCCTCGCTTTCGCGCTCAGCTCGCCGGTGCCCCGGAAGGCCCGTCCGCCCTGGGCCCGCTGGCGGGCCCGGCTGAGAGCCAGGGCGAGCTGGCTGGCCAGGAACTCGTCATAGGCAAGCCGCCGCCGCGCAGGGTTCTCGGGGGAAAGGTCGAGGCGCGTTTCGGGATGGTGCGCCTGCCAGAAGGCTTCGTGCGCCGAGGGGAAACTCTCGCGTGCGAGGACATCCGCCCGGTGCCATTCGGGAAGGGCGGGTACCCGCCTGATCGCGGCGCGCATGGCCTTCAGCATGGTCTTCGGCTGAAGTCCCGAGGTCAGCGGATAGACCGGCTCGGCCGCCGGCAGCTCGCCGTCCTTGTCCGGGTCGAAGACGTCCGGGTGGACGATCTGGCGCTGGTTTCCATACTGTTCGACCTTTCCAGAGACGATCCGTATACCCCCTTCCGGGTACTGCCCCTCGAGCCAGTCCCGCAGGGCACGGAAGAAAACCAGCCTGACAAACCCCGATCCGTCCGAGCAGAGGATCTTGTAAGGCGCTCGCCCGCGTCCCTGGGGCGGAGGCTCGTGAGCGTCGATCCTCACGGTCAGTGTCGCATGCTCACCGTCTTTCGTCTCCGCGATCTGAGGCCGGTAGCTCCGGTCGATGACCCCGCTCGGCAGGGTCATGACGAGATTCACGATCCGCGGTCCTGCGACCTTCGCAATCAGGGCAGCCGTCTTCGGTCCCACTCCCTCAAGGGCGGTCACATCGGCGAAAAGGGGTGTGAGGAGATCCGGGCGCACCGCGTTCTTTTGCCAGACCCGCGCCGCGGGGCAAGGAGGCTGCCGCGAACCCTTTCTCCCGCTCATCCGTTCGAGGAAGTCACCTCCTTGGCAGGGCCATGTTCACATTGCCGACCGAGCTCGCTCCGATTGTCGCGCTCGGCCTTCTTCTCGGGCTCTTCGTCCTTTTCGTTCTCGAGAAGTATCCCCCGGATGTCGCAGCGGCCGGCGCTGCGGCGCTCTATGCCATCCTCGGCCTGACCCCGGCCGAGGACGTCCTGGGTTCCTTTTCCAACGCCGCACCCATCACCATCGGCGCGATGTTCGTGATCTCGGGCGCGCTCGTCAGGACAGGGCTTCTCGACGCGGTGGGCGCGGCAGTCACGCGGAAGGCCGATGACCGGCCGGTCGTCTCGCTGGTCCTCTTCTTCCTCGCGGCGGCCTTCGTCTCGGCCTTCGTCAACAACACCCCGGTGGTGATCGTCCTCATCCCCGTGGTGGTGCGGCTCGCCGCCAGCCTGAACATGGTTTCGACGAGGCTGCTGATCCCGCTTTCCTACGCGGCGATCCTCGGCGGGACGTGCTCGCTGATCGGGACGTCCACGAACCTCCTGGTGGACGGAGTTGCGCGGGACCTCGGTCTTGCCCCCTTCGGCATCTTCGAGATCGCACCGGTCGGGATCTGCGCCGCTCTCGCAGGAGGGCTCCTCCTTGCCCTGTCCGGCCCGCTTCTCCTGCCGGTTCGCGAAAACACCTCGGCGCCGAGCGATGGCGGCGAAATCCTGTTCCTGACCGAGGCCACGGTGCTCGAGGGCTCGGCGATGATCGGCAGGAGCGTGGGCGAGATTGCGGCCTTCTCCCGCTCGACCGTCAGGCTGATCGGGGTTCGCACCGGCGGGACCATCAACCGGCAGGAGCCCGCGAGCCACGTCCTCGTCAAGGGCGACACGGTGGTCCTGACCATGACGACCTCCGAGCTTCTGACCCTCAGGGGCCTGCCCGGTGTCAGGATCGGCATGCGCCAGAGCGTGGTCCTGCCGCAGGACGCGAAGACAACCATCGCCGAGGCCATTGTCGCCCCCCGTTCCAATCGCGAGAGGGTCGGAAACCTCGTGATAGGACAGCGTTTCGGCATGCGGGTGCTCGGGGTGTTCAGGCAGGGGCACGTACCGGGAGAAGACCTCTCGGCCGTCCTGTTGCGCCCCGCGGACAAGCTGCTTCTCGAGGGACCGGCGGAAAGCTTCGAGCTGATGACAAGAGCCGGGGACCTTGTCGCGGTGAACCAGCCGGCGGGACGCGCCTACCGACGCGGCAAGGCACCGATCGCGGTGATTGTGCTCATCGCCGTCGTCGGCCTCGCGGCATTCGGTGCCGCGCCGATCGAGCTTTTGGCGCTGACAGCCGCGGCGCTGATTCTCGTCCTGAGGTGCATCGACAATGACGAAGCCTGGGGTTCGATCAACGCGCCGGTCCTGATCTTGATCTTCTCGATGCTGATCATCGGGGCAGGGCTTTCGCACACCGGGGCGGTGGAGCTGATCGTCATGGGGCTGAAGCCGTTGCTCGAAGGGCTGCCGCCCGTTGTCACCCTCATCATGCTCTATGCTCTGACCTCGATCCTGACGGAGACCGTCACCAACAACGCCGTGGCGGTGGTGGTCACGCCGATAGCCGTGCTCCTCGCCAGGGAACTGGGCATCGATCCAAGGTCGTTCGTCGTCGCCGTGATGATGGCGGCAAGCGCGAGCTTCGCAACGCCCATCGGCTACCAGACCAACACCCTGGTCTATGGCGCGGGCAATTACCGCTTCATCGATTTCGCAAGGGTCGGTGTGCCGATGAACATCGTGGTGGGCATCGCCTCGGTGCTTGCGATCCCGGTCTTCTTCCCGCTGACCGGCAACGACTGAGCTTCAGCCCGCGGCAAGGTCCCGGGCAAGAGCGGCCCTTGTCCTGGCGCCGGCCTCGCCACCGGAACGGGCCATGAGGTCGAAAAAGGCGATCAGGGCGTCACAGTAACCAACCACGGACGGATCGACCGCTCCCACGATCTCGAACTGCCTGAGTTCGGCCTCGGTCCGGGAATCGCGGTCGAGAACCACGGCCCAGTCGTCCTCGGTGGGCGGAGCGATGGGGTCCGCGTCCTTCCCGCTGCCGAGGGCCTTGATCAGGGTCGCGGTCTGATCGTCCAGTGCGGTTTCGACCCTGGGCCGGGCGAGGGCGCGGCCAAGAGCCAGCGGACCTTCGGTTGCGAACTTCCCGCATGCTTCCTCACCGAGTTCGGTCTGGACGACCATGTGGGTGTTCCGCGTTGCGGCCATCAGCGCGCTCGTCGCCTCGGGGGAGGCCGATAGCATGAGGTCGGCGTTCGCGACCCTGAACTCGGTCATGGCGCGGGCGGCCTCGGTTTCGACGGCGACGGCACCGTTCGGAGCCTGATCATAGGTCCGGTGCAGGAAGGCCTCGAAGGCTTCGGGGAACTCGTCGCGCATGACCGGCGGCCAAGCTGCTTCTTCGACGAACGCCTCCGCGAACGCTTCCCGGTCATTCATCGGCGAGGGAAACGGGGAGGGTATGATGCCCTCGGCGAAGAGGATGCGAACCCCGATCGCGGCGATCACCGCGACGACGATGCCAAGAATACGCTGCATGAACCCGCCCCAAAGAAGAAAACCCGCACCATGGGTGCGGGTTTTCCTCGAAATCGCAAGGGCAAAGAGCGTTCAGCCCATGGCCTTCTGGAAGTTCTCGTCCACCTTGTCGAGGAACTGGGTGGTGGTGAGCCAGCCCTGCTCGGCCCCGATGAGGAGCGCGAGGTCCTT
>CAZAFU010000083.1:13061-13336 GCA_964484475.1 uncultured Caulobacterales bacterium
GGCGATGGAGTTGGTCGAGGTCTCCTCGCCGCGCTGGTGGGCGCGGTAGTGACGGGTCACCGTACCGTGGGCGGCTTCAGCCTCGGCGGTCTTCCCGTCAGGGGTCAGGAGCACCGAGGTCATCAGGCCGAGAGAGCCGAAGCCCTGCGCCACGGTGTCGGACTGCACGTCGCCGTCGTAGTTCTTGCAGGCCCAGACATAGCCGCCGGACCACTTCATGGCGCTTGCGACCATGTCGTCGATCAGCCGGTGCTCGTAGGTGATGCCCGCCTCCT
>CAZAFU010000084.1:0-13018 GCA_964484475.1 uncultured Caulobacterales bacterium
GCGGCCAGACCATCGGCACCGTCACCTATCCCTTCAACGACTGCGAGGTGGCCCGGGAGGCCGCCCAGCTCCACGGTGCGGTAGCATGAGCGACGGGCTCTGGCAGGGATATCAGGTCGCAGCGGCGACCGGCGGCGAAATCCGCGGCAGCGAGGACTTCACTGTCCGCGGGCTGTCAATCGACAGTCGCACGACGACTGCCGGCGATCTCTTCATTGCCCTTCAAGCGGAGCGCGACGGACATGATTTCCTCGCTGGCGCCTTCGAGAAGGGCGCCGTCGCGGCGCTGGTCTCAAGGCCGGTCGAGGCGGCGACGGGCCCCCAGGTCATCGTGCCCGATACGCTGAAGGCCCTGGTCGGCCTCGCGGAAGCGGCCCGGGACAGGAATTTCGGGCACAGGGTGGGTGTCACCGGCAGCGCCGGGAAGACGACGACCAAGGAGATGCTCGCCCTCGCGCTCTCCCCGCTCGGCGAAGTCCATGCGGCGGTCAGAAGCTTCAACAACCACATCGGCGTTCCCCTGACCCTCTCGGCCTTCAGACCGACCGCGAAGGCCGGGGTCTTCGAGATGGGCATGAACCACGCCGGCGAGATCAGGGCGCTGACGACGATCGTCCGTCCCCATACGGCTCTCATCACCACCATCGCGGCTGCGCACCTCGAATTCCTGGGCTCGATGGAGGCGATTGCCGATGCAAAGGCCGAGATCGCCGAGGGGCTGGTGAAGGGCGGCGGCATGATCCTGCCCGCCGACAGTCCCTATCTCGAAAGGCTCGAGGCCCGCGTCGTCGAGGCCGGTGTCCAACGGATCCTGACGTTCGGCCGGAGCGGAAAGGACGCCGTTCTCAAGACCGTTTCTTCGGGGGAGGCCGGCCTCGATGTCGAGGCCGAAGTCAGGGGCGAGGCCATCCGCTTCACCCTCTCCGCCAGGGGCGAGCACATGGCGTCGAATGCGCTCGCCGCAATCCTGGCCGCCACCGAAGCGGGCGTCGCTCCTGCGGACGCCGCAGCGGCGCTCTCGTCCTTCAGCATGGGCGAGGGGCGGGGCGAGACCTATCGGCTGAGGATCGACGGGAAGACCGTCACCATCCTCGATGAAAGCTACAATGCCAATCCCGCCTCGATGAAGGCCGCCCTTGGTGTGCTCAGGGAAGCGAAGGGCCGCCGGGTCGCCGTCCTCGGTGAGATGCGCGAGCTGGGTCCGATGGCGCCCGAGCTTCATGCCGATCTCTCGGATGCCTGCGAGCAGTCGGCGGATCTGGTCCTGACCGCGGGATCGATGATGAAGCATCTGCAAGATGCCCTGCCAGCGGCACTCCGCGGGCCTCACGAAGAGAGCGCCGAGGCGCTTATTCAGCCTTTGTTAAACGCTGTGAACGAAGCCGATACCATCCTTCTCAAGGGGTCCAACGCCTCCAGGGTGGGCGCACTCGTCGGAGCGCTTCTGAAGTCAGGGCAGAGGCTTTAATGCTATATCACATTTTCGTTCCGCTTGCGGACGAGCTTCAGGTGTTCAACCTGTTCCGCTACATCACTTTCCGCGTGGGCG
Organism: uncultured Caulobacterales bacterium; assembly: GCA_964484475.1. Taxonomy (GTDB): domain Bacteria; phylum Pseudomonadota; class Alphaproteobacteria; order Caulobacterales; family Parvularculaceae; genus Parvularcula. The sequence continues at coordinate 1,550 of CAZAFU010000084.1, forward strand.
GTGCGACGATCACCGCTCTCCTGATCGCGTTCGTCGTTGGCCCGGGCCTGATCAACTGGATGCGCCGGAAGCAGGGGAAGGGGCAGCCGATCAGGGTCGATGGCCCCCAGAACCACATCGTGGAGAAAGCGGGCACGCCCACCATGGGTGGTGTGCTGATTCTCCTCTGCGTCGTGGTTTCGACGCTGCTCTGGGCGCCCCTGAACAATCCCTATGTCTGGATCGTCCTGAGCGTCACCCTGTGCTTCGGGCTCCTGGGGTTCTACGACGATTACCTGAAGGTCCGTAAGCAGACAGCCGACGGTGTCGTCGGTTCCATGAAGCTGCTGTTCCAGTTCGCGGTGGCCTTCGCGGCCGGCGCGGCGTCGGTTGCGGTCCTGAAAAGCTCGCCGGGCGCCGATATCGAAATGGCGAGCGGTCTCGCGATCCCTTTCGTCAGCCTGATCCTGCCGCTCGGGTTTCTCATCTTTCCCTTTGCCGCCTTCGTCATCGTCGGCTCTTCCAATGCCGTGAACCTGACCGACGGTCTCGACGGGCTCGCCATCGTTCCGGTGATGATCGCCGCCGGAGCGTTCCTGATGATCTCCTACCTCGTGGGCCGGGCGGACTATGCTGAGTATCTCGGCATCATCTACGTGCCCGGGGCGGGGGAGCTGGCCATCATCTGCGCGGCGATCATCGGGGCCGGGCTCGGTTTCCTGTGGTTCAACGCCCCTCCCGCCATGATCTTCATGGGCGACACGGGCTCGCTGGCGCTGGGCGGCTCGCTTGGCGCAACGGCCGTCGCCATCAAGCACGAGATCGTCCTGGCGATCGTCGGCGGCCTCTTCGTCGTCGAGGCCCTGTCGGTGATGATCCAGATCGCAAGCTTCAAACTGACCGGCAAACGCGTCTTCAAGATGGCACCGGTGCACCACCATTTCGAACAGCTCGGCTGGAAGGAATCGACGATCGTGATCCGCTTCTGGATCATCGCCTTCGTCCTTGCCCTGATCGGCCTGAGCACGCTCAAGCTGAGGTAGCATGGACGACAGCCGCGATTTTCCGCTTTCAGGGCGCCTCGCCTATGTCGGGCCGCCGCTCGGCCACGCGGCGCGGTACGTGCTCGAAGGCCGCGGCTTCATCATCGACCAGACCCAAGGGGTGGACGAGGTTGCGGACGTCTTCGCGGCCTCGCCTGATCTCGTGGTCCTCGGCAGCAGTGCCGAGCACACGAAGGTCCGGACCGCCGTGCAGACGGAGGCGGGCAGGAGGAACGTGCCGTGCGTTTCCGACCTGACCCTCGTGACGGCGATGCAGGGGGACCTGACGGTGCCGGCCACTCGCCGCGTGCTGGTGACCGGTTCGGCGGGGAAGACGAGCACCGCCGCGCTCCTCCAGACCGTCCTTGGGCGCCAGCAGCGCGAAGTCGCCATCGTCCGTGGTGAGGAAGGCTATCTCAACGCCCTTGGCCGCCGGGCCGAGATCATGATCCTCATCGTCCCGCCCTCGCAGCTGCGCTACGGTGTCGATCTGAGCGCCATGGTCACGGCCGTCCTCAATTTCACGGAGGAGGGCAGCCTGCCGGTGGGACAGAAGGCGAGGGAGGCGGCGATCCAGCTGCTTGCCGGATCCGGGCTCGCCGTGATCGGAGCCGACGATCCGGGTGCGCAGGGCCTGATGATGGAACTGCGGCGCAGGCAGGGGACGAAGCTCGAGAATCTCGTTCCGGTCTCCGGCGGCGCGACCCTTGCCGATGGCTGTTTCACCATCGAACGAACCGTCTATTCTATCCGCCACGGGCGGACCCGCCGGGTTGCCGACGTCAAGGACAGCGCAGCCCTCGTGGGGGATCATTTCGGTCAGGACTGCGCTGCGGTGGCGGCGATTTCGAGCCATCTCGGTCTTTCCGACGAGCAGATCGCGGAGGGGCTCCTCAATTACCGCGGGCTCTCCGGCCGTTTCGACTTCATCGGTACCGACGAGCGGCTGATCTTCGTGGACGACCGCCATGCGGTCTGCGGGATCTCGACGGTGGCCGCGATCGCGGCCTGTCCCGATGTTTTCTGGATCGGCCATCGCACCGGTGACCTCCCGAAGAAGGTGAAGGCAGCGGCGCGAGGGTTCTTCTACCTCGCCGGCGAGGACGGGAGCGGCCCGCCGGTCGATGGCGTCGTCACCTTCAGCAGCATCGAGGCCGCCTGCCAGGCCGCCTTCAGGGCCGCCCGCGACCTTCTTCGCAGGGAGCCGAGGGCGACCCCGGTCATTCTCTTCTCCCCCGGCTCGCCGGGCTACGAGCGGGAGGGCGAGGCCTTCCGCGTGCACGCCCTCGAGGCACTGAACACAAGGGACTGCGCCATGGCTGAGACCGTCCTGAACCGCATCGAGCTTGGTTTCGGGCGGATCCGCGCCGGACATCTGGCGGGCTTTGACGCCGCGCTTCTCTACGCCTTCGCCATGCTGGCGCTGATTGGCGTGGTGGTGAGTTTCGCTGCGGGGCCTGTCGCGACCATGAGGATCGGCGTTGCCTCGCCCTTCCACTTCACGGAGCGGCACGTCCTCTTCCTGATCGTCGCCGTGGCAGGTGGTGCGGTGACGGCGTTCCTTTCGCAGACGCAGGCGCGGCGCCTCGGTATCCTCGCAGCGGCAGGCGCCATCGCGCTGGTCATCCTGGCGATGCTCGTCGGCCCGGAGATCAAGGGGGCGAAGCGCTGGCTCTCGATCGGCAGCTTCGGTCTTCAGCCCTCGGAATTTCTCAAGCCCGGCTTCGTCTGCACCGCCGCATGGTTCCTGTCGGCCAGCCGTCACGATGCAGGTTTCCCCGGCGGCCTCGCGAGCCTCATCCTCTACGGCATCGCCTCCATCCTCCTCCTGTTGCAGCCCGATTACGGCCAGTGGCTGCTGCTGACGGGAATCTGGACAGTGATGTTCTTCGTGGCGGGCTGGAGCTGGGCGTGGATCGCGGGGCTCGGCGGGGCGGCGGTCAGCGCGCTGGGCCTCGGCTACCTCACCCAGAGCCATGTCCGTCAACGGATCGACCGCTTTCTCGACCCATCGAGCGGCGAGACCTACCAGACCGACAAGGCGGCCGAGGCGATCTCCTCCGGAGGGGTCTTCGGCCACGACCTGCACGAGGCGGTCGGGGTCAAGGCGTCGCTCCCCGATGCGCATACGGATTTCGTCTTTGCCGTGGCGATCGAGGAGTTCGGTCTCCTCCTCGGCCTGGTGATCCTCGGGCTCTTCTTGGTGATCGGCGCGCGGGGGTTCGTCGCGGCGCTGGCCGCGAAGGATACCTTCCGCCGCTGTGCGATTGCGGGTCTTACGACCTCGCTCCTGCTTCAGGCGGGGATCAACATCGGGGTGAATGTCGGGCTCCTGCCCGCGAAGGGCATGACCCTGCCTTTCATCAGCTATGGCGGGTCTTCATTGATGGCGACGGGTTTCACCGCCGGGCTGCTTCTCGCTCTCACCCGGCGCGCGCTGCGATGAGGCTCGCCCTCGCCGCAGGTGGAACAGGCGGGCACATGTTCCCCGCCCAGGCGCTGGCCGAGGAAGCGAAGGCGAGGGGCTGGGACGTCCTGCTGCTGACCGATGCGCGGGGCGAGCGTTACGCGAAAGCCTTTCCGGCCGACGAGATCGTGCTCCTGCCCGCGGGCAGTCCCAATGCCGCGGGAATCGTCAGGAAGCTGCGGGCCGGGGTCAGCCTTCTTCATGGTGTTTCGAAGGCGCGCAAGGCGCTTCGCTCCTTCGAAGCGGACATGGTAATGGGCTTTGGCGGCTACCCTTCGGCGCCGGGGATGTTCGCAGCCCAGAGGCGGCACATCCCCAACGCACTGCACGAGCAGAATGCCGTGCTTGGCAGGGCCAACCGGTTCGCGGCGGGACGAGCTCACTTCATCGCCCATGCCTTCCCGCTTCTCGAAAAGCTGCCGGCGGGCTGCGACGTGGTGTTCGAGACGGGAAATCCTGTGCGGCAGGCGGTGGAAGAGGCGGCCAAACGGTCTTTCGCTGCCCCCGCTGCCGGGGAGCCCCTGCGGGTTCTCGTCTTCGGCGGCAGCCAGGGCGCGCGGCTTTTCGCGGACGTGTTCCCCAAGGCCCTCGCCAGGCTCCCTGACGAGGTCAGAAGCCGTCTCGCAGTGGTCCACCAGGTGCCTGACGAGGCCGCCGGTTCGGCGCGCAACATCTATGCCGCCGCCGGCATCGAGGCGGAGATCGCGCCGTTCTTCGATGACCTGCCCTCGCGGATGGCGCAGAGCCACCTGGTCGTCGCCCGCTCGGGTGCCTCCACGGTGGCGGAGATCTCGACCGTCGGGCGGGCTTCGGTCCTTGTCCCCCTCAGGATCGCCATGGACGACCACCAGCGCCTCAATGCCGAGGTCCTGCGCGAAGTCGGTGCCGCCGAGGTGATCCTCGAGGACGACCTTTCAGTGGATGGCGCTTTGACCATTCTCGCGGGGCTCCTCTCCGAGCCGCAGAAATTGACCGCGATGGCAGAAGGCGCAAAAGGCCGGATGAAGGGGAACGCCGCGAAGCGCCTCGCCGATCTCGCCCTTGCCACCGTCAAAGGCGATCTCGGCGTCGCCGCCAACGAGAGAGCCGAAGATTGACCCAGCGCGACATCTCCATCCGCCTGCCTTTTCCCGTTGGCCGCATCCATTTCGTCGGGATCGGCGGCATCGGCATGAGCGGCATCGCACGCGTCATGTCCAACCTCGGCTACGAGGTTTCAGGCTCCGATATCCAGGAAAGCGATACGGTCCTGAAACTGCGCGAGCGGGGCATCCCGGTGCAGATCGGCCACGATGCGCGCCACGTCGAGGGTGCGGCGGCGGTCGTCGTCTCCACCGCGATCCGCCTTTCCAACCCCGAGGTCGCCGAGGCCAGGGCGCAGCACGTCCCGGTGGTCCGCCGCGCGGACATGCTGGCCGAGCTGATGCGGCTCAAGTGGAACATCTGCGTTGCCGGCACCCATGGCAAGACGACCACCACCTCGATGATCGCCGCGCTCCTCGATGCGGGCAGTCTCGATCCCACCGTCATCAACGGCGGGGTCATCAACGCTTACGGGTCCAACTCCCGCTCGGGAGAGGGTGACTGGATGGTGGTGGAGGCCGACGAGAGCGACGGTACCTTCGTCCGCCTGCCAACGACCGTGAGCGTCATCACCAATCTCGATCCCGAGCACATGGACCATTGGGGCGATTTTTCGCGCCTCAGGGCCGCTTTCGACCAGTTCGTGGAGAACACGCCCTTCTACGGCTTCGGTGTCGTCTGCCTCGACCATCCCGAGGTGCAGGCGCTCGTCGGCAGGGTTACCGACCGCCGGCTCATCACCTATGGCCTGAACCCGCAGGCCGATGTCCGCGCGGAGAACATCCGCATCGAGAATGGCGAGCAGGTCTTCGACATCCATTTCCGCGAGGCGGCGAAGTCGCAGCACAGGCTCGAAGGCCTGCGCCTGCCGATGCCGGGAGAGCACAATATCCAGAATGCGGTCGCCGCTGCGATCGTGGCCCGTGAGCTTGGCATTCCCGATACGGCAATTGCGGAAGGTTTCGAGAAGTTCGGCGGCGTCAAGCGGCGCTTCACCGAGACCGGGACGTGGCAGGGTGTAAGGATCATTGACGATTACGGCCATCACCCGGTTGAGATCGCGGCGACCCTGAAGGCTGCCCGTTCGGTGGCGAAAGGTAGGATCTTCGCGGTCATCCAGCCCCACCGCTACTCGCGCCTCCATCACCATTTCGGGGCTTTCTGCGCCTGCGCGAACGAGGCCGATACGGTCGTCGTGACCCCTGTCTACGCCGCCAATGAAGCCCCCATCGAAGGCGCGGACAGTGCTTCGCTGGCAGCCGGCATGCGCCGCGGCGGGCACCGGGACGTGCGCGACATCGCTTCGATGACGGAGCTTCCCGCGCTGATCCGCGAGGAGGCCCGTGACGGCGATCTCGTGATCTGCCTTGGGGCCGGCGACATCACGAGGACCGCCAATGCGCTGCCCGCCATCCTCGCCGGAGAGAACGGCGCGTGAGGCTTTCCGAGAACGAGCGGCTCGCCCCCTTCACCTGGCTGAGGGTGGGAGGGCCCGCTGACCGCCTGGCACTGCCACGGGACGAGGCGGAGCTGCAACGTCTTCTCGCCGATCTGCCTGCTGCCGAACCGGTGACTGTCCTTGGGGTCGGCTCCAACCTGATCGTGCGGGACGGCGGGATCGAAGGCACCGTTGTGAGGCTCGGGCCCGGCTTCGCAAAGGTTGCCGTGGACGGCACCAGGGTGACAGCCGGTGCCGCTGCGCTCGATGCAAAGGTCGCGAAAACCGCCGCGCGGGCCGGTCTTTCGGGCCTGACCTTCTATGCTGGGATCCCCGGGACCATCGGCGGGGCCATGAAGATGAACGCCGGCGCCTATGGCGGGGAGACGAAGGATCACTTCGTCCGCGGCCGCGCCATCGACCGGAAGGGGCGGATCGTCGAGCTTTCGGCCGAGACCATGGGTTTCAGTTACCGCCATTCCGACGTGCCGGACGATCTCGTCCTGATCGAAGCCACCTATGAAGCCGCGAAAGGTGACGTGGCCGAAGAGGAAGCCCGCATCACCGAGATCATGGAAAAGCGCGAAGCGACCCAGCCGATCCGCGAGAAGACCGGGGGCTCGACCTTCAAGAACCCCGACCCCGAACTTTCGGGAGGCCGTTCGGCGTGGCAGTCGGTGGACGCCGTGGGCGCACGCGGACGGGTCGTCGGGGACGCGCAGATGAACGAACTGCACGCCAATTTCATGATCAATCGTGGCCATGCCTCGGCGGCGGATCTCGAAAATCTCGGCGAAGGCATCCGTTCCGATGTTAAGGAGCAGCTCGGCTACGCGCTCGAGTGGGAAATCAAGAGGATCGGACGGCACCCATGACGAAAAGAATCCTGGTCCTGATGGGCGGTTTTTCGAGCGAGAAGGGGGTGAGCCTCGTCTCGGGCCGCACGGCGGCCGACGCGCTGCGTACGATCGACGGCTACGAGGTCGAAACCATCGACGTGACCCGCGAAGTGGACCGGCAGATCCGCGAGAGCTTCGGCGGCAACGGGCCCGAGGTGGTCTTCAACGCACTCCATGGCCCCTTCGGCGAGGACGGGACCGTACAGGGGCTGCTCGAGATGATGGCGCTGCCCTACACCCATTCGGGCGTCCTCTCCTCGGCGCTCTGCATGAACAAGGCGATGACCAAGGACGTCCTCCGGGCTGCGGGCCTGCGGGTTCCCGGGGGGCATCTTGTTCCCACTGACAAACTGACGGGGACGCATCCGATGCCGACCCCTTACGTGCTCAAGCCCGTCGCGGAAGGTTCGACGTTCGGCGTGATGATCGTCCGTGAGGAGCATGAGCCTGCACCGCGTTCGGAGGTCCTGAACCGGGAGGTCTATCACGGGCAAGCGATCGTGGAGACCTATATCCGCGGCAAGGAACTCACCGTGGCGCTGATGGGTGACCGCCCTCTCGCCGTGACCGAGATCCAGGCCGCGTTCTACGACTACGAGGCGAAGTACTCGGCAAACGCGGCGCCTCACGTCGTCCCGGCGGACCTGCCGGGCGAGGTGACGACCGAAGCCCTTCTGATGGCCCAGCGGGCAGGACAGGTTCTCGGCTGCCGAGGGCTTTCGCGGGTCGATTTCCGCTGGGACCCCGACAAGGGTGTTAAGGGGCTGTTCATCCTGGAGGTGAATACCCAACCTGGGATGACACCCACATCACTATCCGCCGAGCAGGCCGCCCACAGCGGAATCAGCTTCGCGGAGCTATGTCAGTGGATGGTCGAAGACGCGTCGTGCCGAAGGTAGCACAGAAAAAGGGCAGAAAGCCCGCCGCGAAGCGAAAGAGCCGGGTGGCGCGCCGCCAGAATGTCGGCGCGCTTCAGTCCCTTGGCGCGCGGCTCGATTCCTCCGCAGGCGTCCTTGCGGCCGGGGCAGCCAACCTTCTCTTCCTCGCCATTCTCGTGGGCGGGCTCGCGGCCCTGGCACTCTCGGCTTTCTCCGGCAGTCTCAGAAACCTGCCCGAACGGATCGCCATGCTGCCTGAGGACGTGAGCCGGGGCCTGGGTTTCAACGTCATGCGCGTGACGGTGAAAGGCGGCGACGAGCTTTCGACCCGGGACATCATGAACGCCCTGCGCGACCCCACCCATGGCAGTGTCATAGGACGTTCGCTTCTCGCCGTCGACGCGGAGGACCTGCGTGCCCGGATCGAAGCGCTCGGCCCCGTTCACGCAGCAGCGGTGCAGAAGCTCTTTCCCGACACCATTCACGTCTCGATCATCGAGAGACAGCCGAGGGCCCTCTATCAGAACCCTGACGGAACCTTCTCCGTGGTCGATGCGGCTGGCGAGGTGATCTCCAAGGCGGATGCTACCGAGCACACCAACCTGCCGGTCATTTCGGGAACCCTCGACCCCTCGGAGGCCATGCCGTTCCTGCATGAGCTGCGGCGTCGCCCGGTCCTTTTCGCAAGAACCGCCGGCATCGAAGTCATCGGGGGCAGGCGGGTGGACATCCGGTTCAGGAACGGCTTCCTCGCGAAGCTTCCCGAGACCGACGTGGCGCTTGCGCTCCGCAGGCTCGAGCAACTGGAAGCGGGTACAGGTTCCCTTGCCGCAACCCTCGACTATATAGACCTTCGGGACCCCAAATGGGCCTATTACAAACCGAAGGAGAGCTGAGGGAGGTCGGCTTGTGACCCACACTCTGTTCCTCGGCGAAACCGTGACCGCTTTTCAGTCCTCGGATGACGGGGAACTCCTTCTCGGCGACGCCATTATCGAGCGCAAGGGCGGGTACGCTGCCTCGGCCTCAGGCGTGCTTTCCTCCTTCGGGGCTGAGGGCGAAGTGGTCGTCTGCCTGCCCCCCCGGGCGAGCCTTTGCCAGAGTTTCCGTGTCGAGACAGAACTCGGCCGCAGGGTCACCCATACCGATCTCAGCGACGGCCTCGCGGCGGCCCTGAGGCAGGCGGGTGGTGAGAGCCATGCGGTGATCTGCGCCGAGCCGAGCGAGGTCCTGATCGATGGGCAGCACGTCGAAGGTTCCGCCGTGGGACGCGAGGCGGGCCGCTTCGAGATGGTCGTCACGGCCTTCATCAGTCCCCTGAAAACCCTGGCGAGGCTCGAGAAGGTCTGCGCCGCCTCGGGACTGCGCCTGACCGGCGTGATGGCCCTCGAGGAAGCGGCCGCGGCAGGTTTTGCCATCAAGGGCGAGCCCCGTCCGCCGCTCCTCCTGATCGACCGGTGGAGCAGCGTGGCCATGGTTTTCTCGGGCGAGGGCACGGCGCGCTCGGCCACGATACCGGTGGGATCGGGGCATCTTGCCTCCGATCTTGCGGTCACTTTCGGTCTCGAGCCGGAAGACGCGGCAGCCACCGCCCAGACCCTCCTCCTTGACCGCCAGTCAGGCGACAAGGACGAGGAATGGCACGTGCTTTCAGCGCGCCTTGATGAAATCGCGACGAAGCTCGCCGAAGCCCTCGGGACAGCCCAGCCGGACGGACCAGTGCCCGCTGCGGGCAAGGACGGGGCGGTGCTCCTGGTCGGGCTGCCAACGAGCCCCAGGGTGGTGCGCAGTTTCCTCGACCAGGGCATCAAGGTTCGCGCCCCGCGCGGAGAGATCGCCAAGACCGACCCCTGGCCGCTGGCCTTCGCGGAGGCGGCGGTGAAGCTGGCGCAGGGCGCGGTGCCGCGGACGGCGGCCACGGCCTTGCAACTGAGCGCGCCGGAGGAGAAGAGCGGGCCGCTGGACTGGCTCCTGCGCAATTTCTGACGTTTTCCCGGAAAGGACGCCCATGGCCGACTGGACCACGAAACTCCCGCCCGAGCCGCATCTCGGGGATGACCTGCCTCAGCCTGAGCTGTCGGTCGACATGCTCGCGCGGCTGGCGCTTCGCCGGTCCCATACGGCCGTACAGATGGGCGAGCCCGGACCGAAGCCGGCGGAACGTGACGCCCTGCTGAGGATTGCAGCCCGCGTGCCCGACCATCGCAGGGTGCATCCCTTCCGCTTCGTGACATTCGAGGGGGAGGCGCGAGCGGCGTTCGGCGACATCCTCGCCGCGGCCTTCATCAAGGCCAATCCGGATACCGATGAGAATGCTGCCCACCTCGAGCGGGAGCGCCTGACCCGTGCCCCTCTCGTCGTCGCGGTGATCAGCACCCCGGACAGGGAACACAAGACACCCGAATGGGAACAGATCCTCACGGCGGGAGCTGCGGCGCAGAACCTCCTGATCGCAGCAGGGGCGGCAGGCTATGCCGCGCAGTGGCTGACCGAATGGTACAGCTACGACGAAACGGTGATCGCGGGCCTTGGCCTCCTGCCGCACGAGAAGGTCGTCGGCTTCGTCTATATCGGCACGGCTACCGAGGTGGCCAAGGAACGTGCGCGGCTCGACGCCGAGGCGCTTACGAGTTCGTGGGAGGCTCCGGCGCAGCGAGGTTCATGACCCGGAAGGCGTGGCGGGTGTACTGATAACCCGTCCAGAGCGTGAGGGCGAGGGCTACCCACAGGAGCACCGCCCCGATGATGCCGCTGGAGAGGGTCAGGACGAGAAGGGCGAGGAGCTGCACCCCCGTCTTGATCTTGGCAAGGTTCGAGACCGGCAGTTCGGCCCCTTCCTCGGTGAGCCCTTCGCGAAGGCCGCTGATCCACAGCTCGCGCATGGTGATGAGGAAGGCTGCCACCACCAGGCCATCATCGAGGCGCCCCAGATGGGCCAGCACGAGGAAGGCGGTGATCGTCAGCATCTTGTCTGCGATCGGATCGAGAACGGCGCCCAGCGTTGTCACTTCCTGACGCGAGCGGGCAACGAAACCGTCAAGGAGATCCGTCGCCGCGGCGGCGGCGAACACGATGGCGGCGAGGACCGGCATTCCAGAGAGTGCGAAAGCTGCGTAAGGCAGCACAAGGATCATTCTCAGAATGGTCAGCCAGTTCGCCAGTGTCATCAATCGTCCTTGCCTGCCAGCCAGTCGCCCAGCCAGTGGATGTGGTAGTCGCCGCGCCGGAACTCTTCGTCATCCAGCAGTTCCTCGAACAGCGGAACGGTGGTTTTGATCCCCGCGATCACGGTTTCTTCGAGGGCGCGGCGAAGCCTGTTGAGGACAAGCTCGCGGTTGTCACCGAACACGATGAGCTTGCCGATCATCGAATCGTAGAAGGGCGGAATGTCGTAGCCGTCATAGACAGCCGAATCGAAGCGCACGCCAAGGCCGCCCGGAGCGTGGAATTCCTTGATCCGCCCGGGCGAAGGCACGAAGGTCCGCGGGTCTTCCGCGTTGATCCTGCACTCGATGGCGTGGCCTTCGAAGCGCACCTCCTCCTGCTTGAAGGAGAGCGGGTTGCCGGCCGCGATGGAAATCTGTTCCCGGACGAGATCGATGCCGGTGACCTGCTCGGTCACGGGATGCTCGACCTGAAGCCTGGTGTTCATCTCGATGAAGAAGAACTCGCCGTTCTCGTA
>CAZAFU010000085.1:0-3312 GCA_964484475.1 uncultured Caulobacterales bacterium
GAAAGGCTTTCCGCGTGAACGAGGCGACGCCGCCAGCCCTAGAGACGCGCTCCCGCTATCGCAATCGAAGGCTGGGAAAGGGTTGCCAAGGGCCGTGGGCGACAAGCCTGCTGCCGAGCTGAACCTGCCCGACAAGGCCGGGTCTCACGGAGGCCGAGGATCAGCGTGAAGCGGTCCTCTCCCCGAAATCCCCGGTCCTACTGCCCGGCAACGCTCTGGTAGGTGGGTCGGGCGCCGGCGGCGGCCAGGTCGCGGCTCGGCGCGGGCTCGCCCATCCGGTCGCGATAGACCCAGATATTCGTCATCACGTAATCGACGAAGTGCCTCGCCTCGCGGTTCGGCACGCTCTCCAGCATCAGGAGCTGGTCGTCGATCCCGGCCCGGCCGCTCCAGCGACTGTAATTGCCCGGCCCCCAATTGTAGCTGAGCGCCATCTCGAACATGTCGCCGCGCCCGTCATTGTACCGGGTCAGGAGAGTTTCGACATAGGACTGGCCGAGCTGCATGTTGTAGCCCGGGTCGTAGAGCCGTTCAGACGCGCGGGTGCCGACCCGCTGCAGGCGCCGGTCGCCTGAAATGTAGGATGCGGTCCGGGGCATCAGCTGCATCAGCCCGGCAGCACCGACCCGGCTCTTCGCATCGTTCATGAATTTCGATTCCTGACGGATCAGCCCGAACAGGACGGCCTTGTCGACGGTGAAGCCGTTGTTGGGTTCGAGGTCGTCGGGCACCGGGTAGAGTGCGGACCAGAGCGTCTGGTCGGACAGCTCCCTGATGCCCATGGCCTCCGCGATATGCACCTGTGCCGACGCGGAGCGGAGTTCGCCCGCCAGGGCGAGGAGGGAAGCGTCGTCCTCGTCCGAAAGCTCGCCATGGGCGTAGCGCAGCTCCACCGACGCCTCTTCGGTCCTGCCGACCTCGGCAAGGGCGGCGGCGCGCAGGAGGCGGGGGCTCTTGTCGAGGAGCCTGTCGAGCTCGCCTTCCGGGAGCTCGACCTCGGACCAGGCGATACCGCTGTCCCGGCCGAGCTGGCCAAGGGCGAGCTGGCCGTAGAATGTCAGCGGCATGCTCGACGCGATATCGAGATAGAGGAGCGCTTCCTCGCCGCGGCCCGTGGCGAGGGCCGCCCGGGCTGCCCAGAAGGCGCCTGCTGCGCGCAACGACGCCTCCTGATGAGGCTCGTCGGCCATGGCGCTGTGATAGCGGTAGGCCTTCTCGAGATCCCCCTGGCGCCAGGCCACGAGCCCGGCCGTCCACTGGGCCAGAACTGCCGAGCCGCCGGAGCGGTCCGCGGCCCGTTCGGCCACACGCCGGGCGTCGGAAAGCTTGCCGTTGAGGTAGTAGCTCTCGGCGATCCAGCCGAGGATCCGGTCGGTCTGCCTCGCAGTCAGGAGATTGTTCTGACGCGGATCGTTGACGTAGTTGAGCGCCTGGGTCGGCCTGTCCTTTGCACAGAGGTAGCGGACGCGCCCCTCGATCCGCGCGATCGCTGCCCTGCGGCTCCGGTCCATCTCGTCGTAATCGGCTTCGAGGAGGGGATTGAGTTCAACATCCTCATAGGTGCGCCAGCGGCGGCTGACGGGACGCTGCGGATAGGCCCCCGCGGGACGCCTCCTGACGGCGAGCCTGTAGACGCCGGGCGCCATCGGATGGTCGGCATAAGCGGAGAGCCAGCGGGCGAGTTCCTTGTACGAACTGCGGTAGGCGGTGGGGTGCATGTAGCGCTGTTCGAGCACGTAGCCGAGAAGCACCGGGTTCTCGATCTTTTCGATCAGCTTGTCGGCCTCGGAAAGCTTTCCGGCCTCCTGCAGCAGGAAGATGTCGTGATAGCGCTTTTCGTCTGCCCGGGAGAGAACGTCCGGCGCTTCGGCGGAAGCCGGAACGACGGCCATGGACGACGCTGCGGCGAGCGCTGCTGCGATGAATGTACGAAGACGCAAAGGATTGACCCCTAGCCAGTATCTCGAGATCGCAATGTTAGGGCAGTGTATCGTTAAGCTTTGATTTCGCCAGAAGAAGATCGCGCCACGCCCACCGTTTCTGCGCCGGCTGGCGGAGCAGGAATGCCGGGTGAAAGATCGGTAGGGCGGGGGCTTGCGTGCCGTCGTCGAGGGTCAGCGTGCGAAACTGTCCTCGCGACCTCGTGATTCCCGGCGCATCGGGAAACAGCGCCTGGGTCGGCACGTTCCCGGTCAGGAGGATGAGGCGGGGCTTCGACAGCGCGATGAAACGCATCATGAACGGGCGGCAGACAGCGATCTCGCTTCTGCTCGGGTTCCTGTTGCCCGGCGGACGCCAGTAGATCGCGTTGGTGATCGCCACGGGATGCTCGCCGTCCTGCGGCGCGCGTGACAGGCCGATCGTGCCGAGCATCCTGTCCAGAAGCTGGCCCGAGCGTCCGACGAAAGGCTTGCCCATGCGGTCTTCCTCCCGGCCCGGTGCCTCGCCGATGATCAGGATGTCGGCGCCGAGCACCCCGTCGTAGATGACAGGACCGCGGGCGCTCTCGCGAAGGGCGCAACCCTCGAACGAGGCGATGGCGCTGACGAGTTCCTCGAGAGTGGCGGCAGCGGCTGCGGCTCTTTCCGCTCCGGCGAGGGCTTCGTCCGCGCTCAGCTTCCCGCCCGTCGGCGCTGGCCTCGGGACTGAGGCCCTGTCGTTCTCGAGAACGGGGGGAGGCGGCGTCAGGGGCCGTTCGGCCTCCGCCTTCCATGTCATCAGCCCGCCCGGCTCCTCCGCCTCGACGGTGCTGACACCGGCATCGCGGTAGAAGGCAAGGAGCGCCCGGCGCGCTTCGTCTTCGGTCATCTGGGACATTCACCGAAGCTTTGCCTTCGGGCGGCAGACATCACAAGCGCGCTGCGGTGAGGCGGCACATGGATTTTCCTACGCGGGCAGGGCATAGGAACTGGGATTTGATGCAGAAAAGAGAGTTTTATGTACGACGACACTCCTGTTGAGCGCGAGAGCATGGAGTTCGACGTGGTGATCGTCGGCGCCGGCCCGGCCGGGCTCTGCGCGGCGATCCGCCTCAAGCAGCTCGAAGCCGAACGCGGTCAGGACATCTCCGTTGTGGTGGTCGAGAAAGGCTCCGAGGTCGGTGCCCACATCCTTTCGGGCGCAGTTCTCGACCCCAAGGCCCTCGACGAACTCCTGCCCGACTGGCGCGAGGACGAGAGCTGCCCGATCGACACCCCGGTGACCGAGGAGCGCTTTCTCTATCTCGGACCGGCGGGCTCGGTCCCGCTGCCGAATTTCGCCCTGCCGAAAATGGTGAAGAACCACGGCTGCTACGCCGTCTCGATGGCCAAT
>CAZAFU010000085.1:3447-12362 GCA_964484475.1 uncultured Caulobacterales bacterium
AGAGACAGCTACGAGCCCGGCATGGAGCTCTTGGGCAAGTACGTCCTATTCGCCGAAGGCGTGCGGGGGTCCCTGTCCAAGCAGCTGATCGAGGAGTTCGACCTTGGGCGAGGCCGCGAGCCGCAGAAATACGGCATCGGCCTAAAGGAGCTCTGGAAGGTTCCGGACGCCAACTTCAAGAAGGGCTTCGTCCAGCACACCTTCGGCTGGCCGTTGAAGAACGACACCGGCGGCGGCTCGTGGATGTACCATTTCGGGGACAACTACGTCTCCATCGGATATGTGGTGCACCTCAACTACAAGAACCCCTATCTTTCTCCGTATCATGAGTTCCAGCGGTTCAAGACCCACCCCGATATCTCAGAGATCCTCGAGGGCGGCGAAAGGGTGGCCTACGGCGCGCGGGCAATCTCCGAGGGCGGGCTCCAATCGGTCCCCAAGCTGAGCTTCCCCGGCGGCGCCCTGATCGGATGCTCCGCAGGCTTCGTCAACGTCCCCAGGATCAAGGGCAACCACAACGCCATGAAGACCGGGATGATGGCGGCGGAGGCGGCGTTCACTGCCGTGGCCGAAGGGCGCAGCGGTGACGAGCTGTCCGCCTACCAGGCGGCCTACGAGACATCCTGGGTGAGAAAGGAACTGCACGCCGTCCGCAACGCCAAGCCGCTCTGGTCGAAATACGGAACGGTCCTCGGCGCGATCGGCCTCACCGGCTTCGATCTCTGGACCAATGTCCTCGGCGGCGGGCTTTCCTTCTTCGGGACGCTCAAGCACGGCAAGACCGATGCGGAGGCGACCGAACCTGCCTCGAAGCACAAACCTATCGACTACCCGAAGCCCGATGGTGTCCTGACCTTCGACAGGCTGACGAATGTCAGCTACTCGTTCACCAACCATGAGGAAGATCAGCCCTCCCACCTTCGCCTGAAGGACGAACAGATTCCCTATACGGTGGAATTGCCCGAATATGCCGGGCCCTCGCAGCGCTACTGCCCCGCCGGGGTCTATGAATATGTCGAGGACGGGGGCGAGCAGAAATTCCAGATCAACGCCCAGAACTGCGTTCACTGCAAGACCTGCGACATCAAGGACCCTGCCCAGAACATCGTGTGGCATACGCCCGAAGGCGGCGGCGGGCCGAACTACCCGAACATGTGACACCCAAAAAAAAGGCGCCGCGAGGCGCCTTTTTCATTCAGATGGAAGTGGCAGCTTACGCAGCTTTCTGCTTGCGGCGACGCATCCACAGCGCGCCGGCAGCCGGAGCGAACAGGAGCGCAGCACCCGGAACGGGAACGGGGCTCGCATCGATGGTCGCGGCCGCGAAGAGAACTTCCTGGTCGGCTTCGATGCCCAGGTCGAACACATCGTTCAGGGCCTGGAGCAGCGTCGTCGTTGCGGAGAGAGTGAACACGACATCGTCGATCGCGTCGAACGGATCGCCCGTGGTGTCCCCTTCGATCTCAAAGGTGAAGAGCGCGAGTTCGCTCGAGGTCCCACCATTGACGCTGACGTCGGCCAGGACTTCCTGGGAGTCGAGCGAGAAGGTGAAGTTCTCCGCGAGAATGCTGCTGCCACCGTCATCGGACAGGCGCAGGCCGCTGCCTTCGTGGAAGATGTCTTCAGCGATGAGGCCGGGCTCGAGTTCGCCGCCGGTGATGTCGAACTGGAAGGTCGGCTGTTCGTCGTCGTTGAAGTCGACGTCGCGAAACTCGGATTCGGTATCCTGGCGGGCCTCGATATCAAAACCATCGAGGTCGAACACGATGTTCACTTCGGTTTCACCGTCGGCGATCGGGGCGGCCATGGCGGTGCCGGCGAGGCAGAGGGCAGCTGCGGTGGTGCTAAGTAGTGCCTTCATAAGCGGTTCTCCTAAAGCTTTCCGGGCCGTCATGGACCCGTGGAGGAGACAAGCTCACGGTCCGAAAGTGCCCCTTGGGACCATAACGACCCCGTGAGTGTCCGGACGGGTCGCATCTTGACTTCCCCTCTCAAAGGCGTAGCTCGGCGGTCTTCCTGACAATCCACCGCCTTCCCACCCCGACGGGGCTTACGGGCGGCTGTCACAAGCGAAACGAGATCAGAGGCGATGCCGAAGTCGAAGAACCGCCGCAAACCGAAGTCGAACAGGGTCGCGAGCACCGGAGCCCAGGCCCGGCTCGAGCCGCAGGTCGGCGGCGAAGAGGCGGACACGGGCTCCAGGACCGGTGCCCGCGCGGAACGCGCAGAAGCCAAGCCGGTCAAGAAGAAGTCCGCTGGCCCCATCGAGTTCCTGCAGCAGGTCCGGGCCGAGATGCGCAAGGTGACCTGGACGAGCCGCGGCGAGACCATCGTCTCGACGGTGATGGTGCTCATCATGGTCGCGCTGATGAGTCTCTTCTTCTTTTCGGTGGACCAGCTCCTGCGGTTCGTCGTTCCCCGTCTTCTCTCGATCAACCTGTTCTAAGAGGTCCGGCCCATCATGTCCGAAGCCAAATGGTACATTGTCCACGCCTATTCGAACTTCGAGAAGAAGGTTGCGGAGTCGATCAAGAGCTCCGCTGAGGAGAAGGGACTGTCCGACCTCTTCGAGGAGGTCCTGGTTCCCACCGAAGAGGTCGTCGAGGTCCGCCGCGGGCGCAAGGTGAACACCGAACGGCGCTATTTCCCCGGCTACGTCCTCGTGAAGATGGTCCTCAACGACCAGACCTTCCACGTTGTGAACGAGACCAACCGGGTCACGGGCTTTCTCGGGTCCGGCAAGAAACCCCTCCCGATCAGCCAGAAGGAAGTCGACCGTATCCTCGGGACGATGGAGGAGGGCGAGGCGGCCCCCGCCAAGCCTTCGGTCATCTACGAAGTCGGCGAGATGGTGAAGGTCACCGACGGTCCGTTCGCGTCCTTCTCGGGGGTGGTCGAGGATGTCGACGAGGACAATGCCCGCCTCAAGGTCTCGGTCTCGATCTTCGGCCGGGCGACGCCGGTCGAACTCGAATACCATCAGGTGGACAAGGAGAGCTGATCTTTCCCGTGATCCGAGCTTTCAAGGCCGCCCCATCCGGGCGGCCTTTTTCGTGTCCGCTCCCCGCCGACCCCCGGGATCCGCCATCTGGCGGACGGCCGGATCGGGGCTGCGGGAGGGCGCGGGCCGCAGCTTCCGATGCGGCTGATCAGCAGGCCCTGCGAACACGGGACGCCTCCTGCGTGTCCGGAGCTTTCCAGAAGCGAAAAGCGCCGGTGTCCGGCGCCATCACGCCGGAGAAGATCCAGGGTTGGAAAACGGCCACGGCAGAGAAGAAGACGCCAATCGCGGTGCGAGGCTCGCCCTGGCCGGTTTCATCGCGACCGCCGTGGCCTTCGGTCCGGCCCGCATGGGGTTCGGCCTGTTCCTTCCGGTCTTTCGCGAGACCTTCAGCATCTCGCCGGGTCAGGCGGGCCTGATTGCGGGAGGCGGCTTCCTCTTTTTCCTGGTCGGCCTTGCCCCTGCGAGTTGGCTGACCGTTCGCTTCGGACAGCGGCTGCCCGTGCTGACAGGCGCCCTGGCTGCGGCGGGCGGGTCCGGGATGGTGGCGCTGGCGACCGATACGACCCTTCTTGCGGCGGGTATCGCGTTGGCGGGCGCCAGCGCGGGCTTTTGCTGGGCCCCCTTCAATGACGCTGCCGAACACCACCTCCCGGAAAAGGCGAGGGCAGGCGCATGCTCGGTCATCTCGACAGGAACGGCCCTCGGGGTCGCGGTTGCCGGCGCCTTGGCCCTCGGCGTGGCGATCGGGCCGCTTGGCTGGCGGACCGTCTGGGGCGGTTTCGCTGCGGCCGGGATTCTCGCGGCGGCGGGTGCGTGGTTCTGGGTTCCCTCCGCCGCGGACAACGACGCCGGGCGGCGGTTTTCGCTGAAGGGTTTCATCAGACGCGAAAGCGCGCCGCTCTACGCGGTTGCGGTCCTCTTCGGGGTGACCAATGGCGTCTATATCGCCTTCGCTGCCGAGACCATCGCGCGAGCCGGGGGGCTGCCGGGGGTGGCTGAAGGTTCCGGGGCAGCCGTTGTCTTCATGGCCTATGGCGTGGTCGGGCTGGCAGGCATCCTGACAGGCCGGGTAAAACGGATCATCGGACTTCCCGCGACACTGGGCGTGGTCTTTGCGGCTTTCGCTGCGTCTCTCGGCCTTCTCGCCGGGGCGGCCGGGAGCTGGACGGGGGTTGTGGGCTCGGCGGCGCTGCACGGTCTTGCGGTGATGATGGTGAGCGCCGTGATGTCCTTCTGGAGCCTCTCGCTCTTCCCGGGCCGCAGCACGCTCGGCTTCACCACGGTCCTGATGGCCGCGGCGGCGGGATCGGTGGCGGGACCGGTCGCTGCGGGACCGCTGATCAGGGTGATCGGCGCCCCGGCGACCTTCATCCTGACCGCCGTGCCCCCTGCGGCGGTAAGCCTGATCGCCGCCTGGCTGGTTCTTCGGGCGCGGAAGAATGCCGGCCCTGTCAGGCGCACCCGCCCTCGAGGCCGGCCACCCATTCTTCGAGAAGGGCGAGGCCCTCTTCGTGAACCAGCGAGCGGCCGAGCTCGGGCATCATGGCGCCGGGATCCTTCGATGCGACACGGTAGGTCAGGATCGAACGTTCGGGGTGGCCAGGTTCGATCCCGTAACGGCGGCCGCCGGTTCCGGAACCGGCAGCGATCGGCGGCTTGCAGCGGCCGGTTGCCGGGCCCGAGGCATCGAGGCTGAGATCGAGGCCCGAGGTGTCGGCCGGCCCGACGGGGTTGTGGCAGTGGGCGCAGTTGGCCGCGAGATAGCTCCGTGCCCGGTCCGCAATGGAACGGCCGGTGTCGGAAGGATCGGCCTGGCCGACGGGATCGACCGGTAGCGGGGCAAGCCGCCCTTCCTCCACCCAGGCGATGAGCTGGCTCTGCCCGTCATACATGCCCGGATAGGGACGGTGGAGCTGCCCGACCGTAGGGCCGAGGGGCCTGAGTTCCGCAGTCGTCGCGTTGGGGGCGTGGCACGCCCTGCACTGGTTCTCGTTCGGAACAACGTAGGGGAACGGATCTCCATCCGCGAGGCGCAAGGGTATCACCGCGCCCGTCCGCTTTATCCTGGCGTCGGTCTGGTCTTCGTCCCACACATAGGAAAGCGCGTGCCAGCCGTCCTCCCGGTGAACCAGGACGCGGGTTTCGATCAGCCTGTGTCCTTCGAGGACGAGGGGTTCGCCGGGGGTGACGGGGTTCCTGTCTTCCGCCTTCACGACCATGCCGTTGCCGGTCGGGTAGTAGAAGGTCTTGGTAAGGACCGTTCCTACAGGAAATGCCAGTTGGCCTTCGCCGTCATACCGGATCTCTCCGTCCGGCATCCAGACAGTGCGCAGCTTGTGGGCGTAGTCGGTGAAAAGCGGCGCGTTCAGGGCGTAGGGCGTGACCCCCTCGCCCAGCCTGAGCGCCTGACCGTCCGAGCCCAGGGCGCCCCAGGCCGACAGGAGCGGAGGATTGTCTTCGGGGAAGAAGACGGGCGACACCTCCTCCCTGGCGCAGGCGGTAAGGAGGAGAAAAGCCAGAAGACCGAGCCGCGCCAGCATTCTCACTCCGCAGCGGCGAGCTTGACGGCGGCGAGGGGTTCGCCTTCGCAGGCGAATTCCTCCGTAACAAGACGGACATCCTTCGATCCGTTCGGAAGGTCCGCATTGAGGACCTCGGCGCCTTCGTCACGGATGCAGATCCGAGGGGAACGGCTGTCAGGAGCGTAGCCGTCCCAGAGGACCTGGGGCAGCGAGCCGCCGAGCCCGAACATCATGGTCTTGAGGGCCTTCAGTTCGATCCCGTCGGGTTTGTCTCCCCCGCCCGAGAGATCGTTGTCGTGGATGTAGATTCTCTCCGGATAGGGATCGAAGCTGCCTGACCAGCTGTCGTCGGCGTAGTTCGAGGAATAGACGGAGGAGACGATGATGTTCGCTGTGCGGTTGTCGCGTACCTCGTTATCGAAGATCTCCACATCGTCATGGCTGTTGACGACGATGCCCGACCCTGCCGGGATCGAAGCCACGGGGGTGCCGGGGTGTGCGAAGTTCCTCAGGTCGTTCTCGTAGACCTCGTTGTCGAAGATGCGGACCCGGCCGCCTTCCTGACTGAGGTTCGGCATGTTGAAGACCAGGATGCCGCCGGTGTTGCCCGTTGCGGTATTTCCGTAGACGTCGGCATCCTGGGTGTTCTCGATCTCGATGCCCGCGACGTTCTCCTCTGCCCGGTTATTCCGTACGACAACGTTTTGCGACTGGCCGACATAGATGCCCGCATCCGAGGCGCCCATGGCGACGGAGTCCTCGATCAGGACGTTGCGGGTCTGCACGGGATAGAAGCCGTAGGCGCCGTTCTCGGTCTTCGGGCCGCCGGTCCAGGCGACCCTCACCCTGCGGATGACGACACCGTTCGCCTCGTTGATCTTCAGCGCATCGCCTTTGGCATCCTCGATCGAAAGGTCTTCGATGGTGAAGTCGTCGCCAGTGACAAGAAGCCCTTCGGCCCCTGCAATCTGTCCGCGGAAGGACAGGATCGTCTTATCCATCCCCGCGCCCCTGATCGTGACCCCGTCCCCCGTGAGGCTGAGCGAGCGGTCGAGGCTGTAAGTCCCCGCCGGGATCGTCACGGTATCACCCGGCCCGGCATCGAGGAGCTGTTCCTGGAGGCGGTCCTGGAAATCGGACGCCGTCGCCTCCGCGCCAGCTCCGCTCCCCGGGCCTCCGCCCTCGTCGCACGCGGCAAGGGCAAGGAGCGAGGCGGCGAGGAGAATGCGGGGCATGGCGGGTCCTTGAAAAATGAACGTTGTTCATCTTTTATCCCGGCGCCACGACAGTCAAGAGCGGAGGGTCGGAATGGCGGAGGCACGTCCTGGGGCCCGGACCCCGCGTCAGGCCCGCGCCGTCGAGACCCGGCAGCGCGTCCTCGACGCGGCTGAGAAGCTCCTCGCCCGGACGGCCCCCGGCGGCGTGACCACCAGGGCCGTGGCGGAGGAGGCGGGGGTGCCGGTGGGAACGGTCTACCGCTACTTCGCCAACGCCGAAGGGATGCTCACGGCCCTTTTTGACCGCTTCAACGCGCCCACTCTCGAGGCGCTGGCCCATCCTCTCGAAGCTGAGGACTGGCGGGAGAATGTCAGGCGTGTCTTTGCGGTTGTCCGCCGGGCCCACGAACGCCATCCCGCCTACGGCGCGCTGATGACGGCGCTCGGCCGGCAGGGCGGGGACGGCGAGATCGGCAGCCTGATCGCGGCGAGGCTGCGCGAGGCAAGGGCGGGCCTTCGCGAAGACGAGGCAGGGCTCGTGGCCCGCATAACGGTGGCCATGGTCGAAGCCACGGAACGGCTGGTGCATGAGAGGCCATCCGAAGAAAGAGGCGCGCTCTTCGCCGAAGGGGAGAAGGCGGTGCTCGCCTATCTCGCGGAGATCATGGAGGGGGCGGGGCCGTGAAATAAATCATCCGCCGGATCTTTCGGGACCGTGCGGGCGTGCTCATCTCTTCCCGGCGGCAGCCCGAGACAACCGGAGGCGGCCTTCACGTCCTCCCGACCGGATTGTTCGCCTTGACCCTTACCCTCCTCCTCACGGGCGGCCTTCTCGCCCTTTTCTTCGGCGGCGACCTGCTTGTCAGGGGCGCGTCTTCCATGGCCAGCCGGTTCGGGATCTCGCCCCTGGTGATCGGCCTCACCCTCGTCGGTTTCGGGACCTCGACGCCCGAGCTGGTCACGAGCCTGCAGGCTGCGGCGGCAGGGGCTCCCGGCGTCGCCATCGGCAATGTCGTCGGCAGCAACCTTGCCAACATTCTCCTCATTCTCGGGGTCGCGGCGGTGCTCAGTCCCATCGTGGTCACGCCCGGAGCCTTCAGGCGGGACGGACTGGTGCTGGTGGCATCGGCCCTGATGTGTCTTGGCGTGGTCCTTTCGGGGCGGCTCAACCCCTTCATCGGCCTGGTCTTCGTCCTCGTCCTTCTCGCCTATGTGGTGATCAGCATCAGGCAGGGGCGGATCGAAGGGGAACCCGCCGGGGCGGACGCCGCCTTTGCCAGTGAACGGCCATTGTGGGTTCTCGGAGTCTTCGTCGTCGCCGGGCTGGGCCTCACGGTGCTCGGCGCCCGCTGGCTCGTTCAGGGTGCGGTGGAGCTCGCGCAGGGTTTCGGGATTTCCGAGGCGGTGATCGGCCTGACCGTGGTCGCGGTCGGGACCTCGCTGCCCGAGCTCGTGACCTCCTTCTCCGCCGCGCGGCGGGGGCAGGGCGATATCGCCTTCGGCAACATCGTCGGATCGAACATCTACAACGTGCTCTTCATCCTCGGCGCGACAGCGCTGGTCTCGCCGATCGAGATCCCGGCCTCCATCGCGGCCTTCGACATCTGGGTCATGCTGGCGGCCACGGCAGCGCTGGTTACCTTCGCGGTGACCGGATGGCGGGTCACGCGGCTCGAGGGCGCCGTGCTCCTCGCGGCGTATGGGGCGTATACCGGTTTCCTGGTCGCCCAGGTCACGGGCGTGATCTAGGCCGCGGCCGCCGCCGGCAGGGCGTCGTGCCCGGTCCGTTGTGCCTCGCGGTGGGCTACGGGCATCGCCTCGATGACCGATGTCGGGACCCGGTCGGTGTCTTCGTCGCTGGTGAACATGAAGGCCTGTCCGTCAGGCGAGACCATCGGGCGGGGCCTGGGGTTCAGCGCTGATCGCCGACCCGGCGGCCGCTTCCCCGTGGAACGGGCGCTGACCTTCGCCAAAGAAAACGGGCCCCGCAGGGCCCGTTCTTTTGGCGTAAGTCCCGGTCCGGGAGTCAGGCGGCTTTCTCTTCCGCCGGGTCGCGCAGGACATAGCCGCGGCCCCAGACGGTTTCGATGTAGTGCTCGCCATCGGTGGCGGCCGAGAGCTTCTTGCGGAGCTTGCAGATGAAGACGTCGATGATCTTCAGCTCCGGCTCGT
>CAZAFU010000086.1:0-12154 GCA_964484475.1 uncultured Caulobacterales bacterium
GTCTTCCACGATGTCTTCGGCCACGTGCCGATGCTCTCGAACCCGGTCTTCGCCGATTACATGGAAGCCTACGGAAAGGGCGGCCTCAAGAGCCTCGGCTCGGGCTGCCTCAAGAACCTGGCCGCGCTTTATTGGTATACGGTGGAGTTCGGCCTCATCAACACCGGTGACGGGATGCGCATCTACGGGGCGGGCATCGTGTCATCGCCGGCCGAGAGCGTCTTCAGCCTCGAGGACACCTCCCCCAACAGGATCGGCTTCTCCGTCGAGCGGTTGATGCGCACCGACTACCGCATCGACGATTTCCAGCAGACCTATTTCGTCATCGACAGCTACGAAGACCTCCTGGAGAAAACCCTGCGCACGGAATTCTCGCCGCTCTACGACCGGCTGCGGGAAGAGGACCTCGCCAGCAAATATCAGTATACGCCGGCAGATGTTCTGGGGACCGACAGGGTCTTCAATCGCGGGACCCAGGCCTATGCCGAAAAGGGCGGCCGTTTCGCCACGGACTAGGCCCTAGCCGCGAGGCTGGCGCCTGACCCCGCCATGGGCCGTGCGCCGCTCCACCGCGACGATGCGGCCCCCTTCCCTGACGAAGACGAAGCGGACGGTGGGGTCGGTCTCGACAAAGAAGCTGTCCTCCGCGAGCGGGCGCAGGCGAAGGGGGATCCGCCGCCCCTGCCGCAGCTCGAGGCCGTCGCCCTTGCGCGCGATCTCGTAAGGCCCGTAGGTCCCTTCGAAGCGCCTGAGGGCACGAGGGCCGGGCTCGGCCTCGCTGCGCAACGCCGCGAGCGTCCAGAGAGCATCGGGGCTCTGCGCGTCCGCCGCCACGAGGGCCTTTTCGTGGGCCAGCCGCAGGGCGTCCTCCGCGGCGATCTCGATGTCCGGAACGACGCCGGTTCCTTCCCAGTTGGTCCCCGTCTGCGGGTTGATCGGTCGCCCGTCGGGCACGAAGACCTGAAAGCCGCTCTCGGTCGTGACCTGACCGCCGGGATTGGCGGCGCCGGCCGTCCGCTCACCGATCACCGTCGCGCGGCCCACGGCCTGGAGCGTGTAGGGGAAGCTTTCCGCTGCCGAGCCCGTCCGTGCACTTACCACCACGAAGACCGGCCTGTCGGTCATGCGGTGATCGGAGGTGACCTGCGGAGCCTCGCTCTCCTCCCCCTCGCGGTAGACGAACCTGTTGTAGACCTCCCTGCCCTCCTCCACGAACGCGCTGACGAGGTAACCGGTCATGGTCGAGGATCCGCCCCCGTTGGAGCGGAGGTCGAAGACGATGGCGTCGGTTCCGGCGACGAGGTCGAGGGCGGCGTCGGCCGCGCGCCAGGCCGGGTCGTCCTCGTCGGAGAAGTCGATCTCTGCGAAGCCCGTCATGGTGATGAGGCCGATATTTCCCGGCAGCACCTCAGCACCGCGGAACCCGTGCCCCTGACGGGCCATGAGGTCGTACCAGCTCATCGGCTCGGCACCCCCTGCGCCCGGCTCCGCGTCCGCAGCTTCGGCGCTTGCGTTCTTCGGCGACCAATCGACCGCCAGGTGTCCGTCGAGGGGCGAGAGGCGGGCCGTGAGCGCGGCGGCAATCTCGCGGGGGTCCCCCAAGCCGTCGTAACGGCCCGCTTCGGCCTCAGCGCGCAGGTCGCGGGCTATGCCCTCGCCTTTCGCGGGATCGTAGAAATTCTCCTCGATGGCGGCGGCGACCTCGAAGGCGGCCATGCGCGGGGTGATGGCCTCCCCCGCGCCGGGTTGCGCCGCCGCGAAGGCAGCGGAGACAAGGAGTGTCGCGATCATGGTCGGGTCTCTTTGAGGTTGGCGGACGCACCGGCCTCTTCGGCCAGTGCGTCGCGGATGCGGTCGCTGAAGGGTTGGCTTTCGAGAGCCTCGATGGCGGCGCTCACCGCTTCGGCAAGCGGAAGGCCGGTCTCGTTCTCGAGCTGCGCGGCGGCATGGTTCGTGGCATCCCAGCGCCGCCTCAGCGCAGGGACCATCCGACGGCATTTTTCGGTCATCGCCACCTGCCGCTGTCGCGCGTCCTTGCCGGCCACGGAGCTGAGCCACCCGTCGCTGACCATGCGGGCGACGGTCTGGCTGGCGGCGGAGTGGGTGATCCCGGCGGCCGCCGCGATCTCGGCGATACTGGCGCCGTCCTTGTCCAGAAGGGCCTTGAGGACTGGGGTGTAGCGCCCCCTGAAGCCGCGTCCCTCCGCGTCTTCGATCTCTGCGACACCGGTGTCGAGGAGATCGATGAGATGACGCAGGCGCGTTCCGAGGGTACGTTGGTCTTCGGCCATGCAAGCGCTGTTATACAAGCGCTGTCAGAATTGCAAGCCGGTGGCCCGCGCCTGGATCAGGCCGCCGCCCGCTCGCGCACCGCCCGCAGTTCCTCGGCCAGGGCGAAGGCGAGCTCGAGGGCCTGGTTCGCGTTCAGGCGGGGGTCGCAATGGGTGTGATAGCGGTCGGAGAGATCCTTCTCGTCGATCGCCTGAAGCCCGCCGAGACATTCGGTGACATCCTGGCCTGTCATCTCGAAATGCACGCCGCCGGGATAGGCCCCTTCGGCACGGACGAGGTCGAAGAACTGATCCACCTCCCCAAGGACCGAGGAGACCCGCCGCGTCTTGTAGCCGCCAGCCGCCTTGATGGTGTTGCCGTGCATCGGATCGGAGGACCAGACCACCTTGCGTCCTTCCCGCTCGACGGTCCTGACCAGGGCCGGAAGGTGCTGGGCGATCTTTTCGTTGCCGTAACGGGCGATCAGGACGATCCGCCCCGCATCGTTGTCCGGGTTGAGGATGTCGAGCAGCCGGAGCAGCTCGTCCGGCTCGAGCGTGGGTCCGCATTTGACGCCCAGCGGGTTGCGGATGCCGCGGCAGAATTCGACATGCGCGCCGTCCGGGTGCCTGGTCCTGTCGCCGATCCAGACGAGGTGCGCGGAGGTGTCGTAATAGTCCCCGCTCACGCTGTCGGTGCGGGTCATGGCCTGCTCGAAGCCGAGCAGCAGGGCCTCGTGGCTGGTGTAGAACTCGACCTCGTTGAGCGCCCGCGAATTGAAGCCGGTCAGCCCGCACGCATCCATGAACGCCATCGCGTCGGAGATCCGGTCGGCGATCTCCTTGTAGCGTTCGTTCTGGGGTCCCGAGGCGAAGTCCAGGTTCCAGCGATGGACGTTGCGCAGGGAGGCGTAGCCGCCCTTTGCGAAGGCCCGGATGAGATTGAGGGTCGCGGCGGACTGCCCGTAGGCGCGCAGGAGCCTCTGGGGATCGGGGATGCGGGCCTCGGGGGTGAATTCCATCCCGTTGATGTTGTCCCCGCGGTAGCTCGGCAGGGTCACGCCGTCACGGGTTTCGGTGGGCGAGGAGCGCGGCTTGCCGAACTGGCCAGCGATCCGGCCCACCTTCACCACCGGCACCGCCGCACCATAGGTCAGCGCCACCGCCATCTGCAGGAGCACCCGGAAGGTGTCGCGGATGTTGTCGGCCCTGAATTCCTTGAAGCTCTCCGCGCAGTCCCCTCCCTGGAGCAGGAAGGCCTCGCCCCGGCTGACCGCCGCGAGGCGCTCACGCAGGGTGCGGACCTCGCCTGCGAAGACCAGCGGCGGATAGCCGGAGAGCTCCTCTTCCGCCGCCGAAAGCGCCTCGGTATCGGGGTAGTCGTCGGGGATGTGCTTCGCCGGCTTTTCGCGCCAGCTATCGGGCTTCCACATGCTCGTCTCCTGCCGGGCGGAAACGATAGGCACGGCAGGGACATGATGCAATGCGGCAGCGAGCGTGCCGCGCGCGCCATCCGGATGGGCATGCCAAGGATTGCGGCAGGAACGCAGGCTGTGCTGAAGTGTTGCGGGGCGGTTCCGGCGGAACCCCGTGGCAAGGGCCCCGGCTGTCGCCGTGACAGCGCCAGACGATGACCGCAGCATTCCGCTTGAGGCGATCCCGGCCTTCCGCTGAATGGCCGGAAGGACAGGACATGGAACAGCAGCGCCTCGCGGAGGACTTTACCCCGGCCATGGACCGGATGCCCTTCGCCATGATCCTGTCGAGCCCGGACGGGGACATGCCGATCCTCTACGTCAACCGTGCCTTCGAGGAAGCGACCCTTTACGACCAGAAGGCGGCGATCGGCCGGAACTGCCGTTTCCTGCAGGGCGAGGACACCGACCCCGAAAGCGTCCGCGTCATCCGCGAGGCCATCGCCGCACAGCGTGAATGCAGCGTCGACATCCTCAACTATCGGGCTGACGGCGAAGCGTTCATGAACCGGTTGCTGATTTCTCCGCTCACCGACGAGAACGACAAGGTCGTCGCCTTTGTCGGGATCCAGAGCGTTCTCGACCCGGAAGGAACGGGCCAGAAGCCCCGCGACGAACCCGACATGATGCTGCAGGAGCTCCAGCACCGGGTGAAGAACCATCTCGCGATGGTCGTCGGCCTGATCCGCATGCAGGCCGCCAAGGAGGTCACGCCGGACAGTCTCGATGCCCTGTCCCACCGGATCGAGAGCCTGGCCATGCTCTACGACGAACTCTCGCCTGTCGGCGTGACCGAGATCCATTCCCAGACCGTCCCCGCCGGCGCTTATCTCAGCCGCATCGCCTCCGCACTCACGGCGCTCGATGGGCGGGGCGGCATCAGGGTCAACGTCGCCTGCGACGATATCGAACTGCCGGTGGAGAGGGGCGCGCGGTGCGGGCTGATCCTCACCGAGCTCCTCACCAACGCCCTCGAACATGCCTTCGAGGAACGTGAACGGGGCCTGGTGGAGGTACGGTTCCGGAAAATGGCCCAGAGCGCCTACCGGCTGACCGTCGAAGACGACGGCATCGGGATGCCGGAGGGCTCGCAATGGCCCGACAAGAGCCTCAGCGTCGAGGAGCAGGCCGAACGCTCGGCGAAGGCGACGGGCGCCATGAGCACGCGCAGCCTCGGGGGCTCGATCGTTTCGGCCCTGACGAAGTCGCTCGGCGGCGAGATCTCCGTCCACGGCACCGATTTCGGCACAACCGTCACCGTAGACTTCCCCAAGGACCAGTAGGTCAGCCGATCGATCCGACGAGGTGCGGCCAGGAGCCGAGCCACGCCCAGACGGCCGCGGCGCTGACCAGGCCGGCCGCAACGAGCCTCGGCCCGTGCAGGCGCGACCAGAGCAGGATGCCCGAAAGGCTCATCAGGAGGAGCGCTCCGGCCACCGCGTCGATCAGCAGGATCCAGACGATTCCGATGCCGTGCCCCATGTGGAGCTCCTTGAGGAACGCAAGGAAGCTGTATTCCGTCCGCTCGAGAGCGACGAGGTTGGCCGCGGGGAGGTAGCTCGCCTCGAGAGCCGCGTTCGGTCCACGGAAGCGCAGGTCCCAGCGCTCCGCCGGGGAAAACTCGTCGCCGGCGAAACGCACCGTTTCGATGACCGGGGCCTGACGCGATGCCGTTGGCTCCTGCACGACGCCATAGGTCGAGCGGACCCACGCGCCGAAGGCTTCCTCGTTCGCGAAGGGCTCGCCTTCCCGTACGAACTCGACCGCACTGACCTCCGGCGCGCCGACCTCGATCTTCCACACCGAACGGTGATTGAGGAGGAACCCCGAAAAGCCCAGCAAAACAAACATCGCGGCCCCGAAGAGCCCGGTCCAGGCATGGGTCCGCTTGAGCCACAGGAGGAAGCTGCCGCGCTGAAGCCTTTGCGGAAGAAACGGGTGGAGTGCGGGACGTCGGTTGATGGGCTGGTCCATGGACAGGGCCATAGCCGAAGCGGGCAGGGCTGACCACAAAAATGAGAATGCGTCTCAGTCACCCGCGGTTTGGTTTTCCCCCGGGGGAACTAATTGGTGGGCTCAAGGAGAGCCGCCCATGACCGTCAACGCCTATGCCGCCACCGAACAGGGTGGCCGCCTCCAGCCCTTCACGTATGAATTCGACGCCCTCGGCCACGATGAGGTCGAGCTTGAGATCGAAAGCTGCGGCATCTGCCATTCGGACATGTCGATGATCGACAATGAATGGGGGTTCTCGCGCTATCCCCTTGTGCCCGGCCACGAGATCGTCGGCAGGATCACCGCGCTCGGCGAAGGCGTCGGCACCCTGAAAGAGGGCCAGCGGGTGGGCCTGGGGTGGTTTTCGAAAAGCTGCCGGCACTGCCGCCCCTGCCTTTCCGGGCATCACAATCTCTGCGTCAATGGCCAGGGGACCATCGTCGGCCGTCATGGCGGTTTCGCCGACCGGGTGAGGGCCCAGGCCCTCTGGTGCATCCCGATACCCGACAGTGTCGATGCCGTGACCGCCGGGCCTCTCTTCTGCGGCGGGGCCACGGTCTTCAATCCGCTGGTCCAGTATGGTGTCAGTCCCATGGACCGGGTGGGTGTGGTGGGGATCGGCGGCCTTGGCCATCTCGCCATCCAGTTCGCGAGGGCCTGGGGCTGTGATGTCACGGCCTTCACCACCTCCGACAGCAAGACCGACGAGGCCAAGGCGCTGGGCGCCCATCATGTCGCCAACACCCGTGACGCCGGAACCCTGAAGAAGCTCAAGGGCAGTTTCGATCTCGTCCTGAACACCACCGCGGCCGAGCTGCCCTGGTCGGACTATCTCGGCGCACTCTGCGCCAAGGGACGTTTCGTGACCGTGGGCGGTTTCGTCGACGCACCCCTGAAGGCCGGCGCCTTCGACCTGATCGCCGGAGAGCGCAGCATGGGCGGCTCCAGCCTCGCGCCGCCGATCATCATGCAGCGCATGCTCGAATTCTGCGGCCGGCACGCCATCGCGCCCATGACGGACAAGTTTCCCATGGAAAGCTGCAATGACGGGCTCCAGCATCTGCGGGACGGGAAGGCCCGGTACAGGGTTGTGCTGACGCGCTGAAGCCACACAGCGTCGAGACTTGCGGAGTCCTCACGCTCAGTCGCCTTTACTTTTGCGGAAACGCCCGTTAGCTCCCCGCTGCGAATGCAGCCCCGCGGCGGGGACAAAGTCAGTCATTCGCGATTTGCCGACCGTGGCGTCTTCCTTGCTTCTTCTGGCGGGTGGGGCGCTGAGAAACCACCTCGACTGAACAGACAAAGCAAGACCAACCAAGAGCTGCATGAACGAACAAGACAACGTCCAGGATCGGGACGTCAACAACGCCCCTCATTTCGACGCCGAAACGGCTGGAGACAACGCTGAAACTCCCTCCGGGGAGCAAGGCGTCTCCGAAACCTCTCCTGCGGAGGAAGTGAAGCCCACGATCCGTTTTGCGGATCTCGGCCTCGACGAGAAGCTCCTCAAGGGCATTCACGACGCAGGCTACGACATCCCTACGCCGATCCAGGCCCAGGCGATCCCCGAGGCCCTGAAGGGCCGGGACGTCCTCGGCATCGCGCAGACCGGTACGGGCAAGACTGCGGCCTTCGCCATTCCGATGATCCACCGCCTTTCCAAGGGACGGGCCAAGGCGAGGATGCCGCGCACGCTGATCCTCGCGCCGACCCGCGAGCTGGCGGCGCAGGTCTCGGAAAGCTTCGAGAAATACGGCAAGTACCACAAGCTCTCCATGGCCCTCCTGATCGGCGGGGTGAGCTTCAAGGACCAGGAAATCGCCCTGACCCGGGGTGTGGACGTCCTGATCGCGACGCCGGGGCGCCTGCTCGACCATTTCGAGCGCGGCAAGCTCCTTCTGACCGGTCTCGAGGTCATGGTGGTCGACGAGGCCGACCGGATGCTCGACATGGGCTTCATCCCCGACATCGAGAAGATCTTCGGCCTGACGCCCTTCACCCGCCAGACCCTCTTCTTCTCAGCCACCATGCCGCCGGAGATCACCCGCCTGACGCAGCAGTTCCTTTCTGCGCCGGTACGGGTGGAGGTCTCGCGGCCGGCGAGCACCGCGGCGACGATCGCCCAGAAGATCATCCGGCTGCCCAAGGGCGATGACGCGATGAAGCGAGCGGTCCTGCGCAAGCTGATCGACGGGGCCGAGAACCTCCAGAACGGGATCATCTTCTGCAATCGCAAGAAGAACGTCGATGTCGTCGCGAAATCCTTGCAAAAGCACGGCTACAACGCGCGGCCGATCCACGGCGATCTTGCCCAGTCCTTCCGTACGGAAACCCTGCAGAAATTCCGTGACGGCGAGCTGAAACTGCTGGTGGCATCGGATGTTGCTGCACGTGGCCTCGACATCCCCGAGGTCAGTCACGTCTTCAATTTCGCGGTGCCGGTGAATGCGGACGACTATGTCCACCGGATCGGCCGTACGGGTCGCGCCGGTCGCAAGGGTACCGCCCTGATGATGGTCAGCCCGAGCGACGTGAAAGCCTATGAGGCGGTCCTCAAGACCACGGGAATGAAGGAAATCGAGGAGTTCGACCTCTCGGATTTCTTCAAGGACTACAAGGATATCCCCACCACGTCGCGCAGCCGCAGCAGTGACGAAGGCAGCCGCAGCCGCCCCCGCTCCGACCGGAGCGAGAGAGGCGAGCGAAACGAAAGAAGCGAAAGAAGCGAGAAGGGCGAACGCCCCGAGCGGCAGGAACGTCCCTCAGGGCGTCCCCGTGGCAGGGGCCGGCGGGACGACGGGCCTGCCATGAGCCACCCGGACAACGTGAAGGGGTTCGGCGATCACGTCCCCGACTTCATGAAAACCGAGGCGGCCTAGCCCTTCCGGGTCCAGGCGGCCTCGCTGCCCTCGGCATAATCCGCGAAAGCCCTGTCGAGACCGCCGAGAACCTCGGCGGCCGTCTCGAACATCGCCTTGGCCTGGGGCTCCTCGAACTTGCGAAGATCCCTGCGCAGGTGTTCGGCCATCTCCCCGAAACGGGTGCGCATGGCCGCGACGTGGAGCATCGGATCGCTGTCTTCGGGGTTCATGGCTCGCCTCCTTGTAAGAACGGATGACCCGAACACGGCGACACCGCCCATGGTATCATGCCTGCAGGTCCGGCCGCCTCGTCGGGCTCATGCCCCGGCCGGCAGGGGATCGACCGGCCGGTGCCTCCCAGTTCTCAACCCCGGAACAAGCCCCCGATTACCCGGTTGACCGGCCAACAGGTTTATGTTTTAAACCAGTCAGCGAAAAGGGAGCTATTTATGAAATTCGCAACCACCATTCTTCTCGCCACGGCACTCGGCACGGCCAATGCGGCCGACCCGGCGCCGCTTTCGGTCACCCTCGAAGGCGTCGAGGCCCGCGGAGGAAAGCTCTACGTCTCGGTCCAGACCGAAGAGGAGTTCATGGAGAATCGCGGCACCGCCGGTGACATCGTCGATGGCCCCGATGCGGGCACCCATGATTTCACGTTCGACCTCGCTCCCGGCACCTATGCCGTCAGCGTGTGGCACGACTATAACGGGAACGGACAATTCGACATGAGCGATGCCGGCATGCCCATCGACGGCTGGGCCATGAGCGGGACCATGCCCGCAGGCGAACCCGCCTTTTCCGACACTGCCGTGGTCGTCCCGGCCGAGGGCAAGTCGATCAGCCTGTCGATGAGTTATGGGGGCGCCCGCTAGGGCGTTCCGGACAACGGAGGATCAGCGATGACCGACAACGCTTCGAGCAATGATCTCGCGTTCCTGCGCAGCGTCGCCGAGAAAGGGGCCGGCGCGCCCCTTCTCGGCGGGCGGTTCCTCATCTTCTGGGGCAGCCTCGTCGCCTTCGCCTATGTCCTGCATTACCTCATCCTCGTCGGCCGGACCCCGTTCGGCCCCGAAGCCCTGGGGTTCCTGTGGGCGGGGTTCGGCCTTCTGGGCGGGGCGGGCTCGTTCTGGCTCGGCCGCGGGATCAGGGCCAAGCCGGGGACCGGATCGGCTGGCAACCGGGTCGAGGCGGCCGTCTGGCGAGCCGTGGGCTTCGGCATCCTGTTCTATGTCGGCGGTGCGGTGGCGGCGATCCTGCTCGGCCGGGTGGGCACGGTGCTGATGGATACCATCGCGCCGGTCGCTCTTGTGCTTTACGGCGTCGCCTTCGCGGCGACCGGGGCAGCAGCGCAGATCGCGTGGTTCAGATGGGTGACGATCCTCTCCTTCGTCTGCGCTGGCGTCGCATTGACCCTGATCGGCGAGCCCGCACTCTACCTCTTCGGAACGGCGGCGGTCCTCGCTGTCGGGATCGTCCCCGGCCTCGTCCTCATCACCCGCGAGCCCCCTGCTCTCAGCGACGAGGCATGACGAAGACCTTCGATCCGAACAGCGTCGATGATGTCATCCATGGCCGCCTGCGGCTCGGCATCATGGCCTATCTCAGCGGCCTCTCGGAGGCCCAGTTCACCGAACTCGCCGAGGCCCTCGAGGCCACCAACGGCAACCTTTCGGTCGCCCTGCGCAAGCTCGAGGATGCGGGCTACGTCGCGATCGACAAGCGCTTCGAGGGGCGCAAGCCCCGCACCACGGCCAGCCTGACCGAACAAGGAAGGCTGGCCTGGAAAGCCTATCTCGACAACCTGGCGGGGCTGTTCCCCAAGGGCTGAACGCCCGCCCGGCGGGGCGCGGTCACCGCGTCCTCGCTGCTTCCAGAATGGTTTCGGCGGCGGGACGGTTGCGATAGCTCCTGGTGTTCGTGGCGTAGTCTTCCTCGAAGAGCTTGGCCTGCACGATGCCTTCCCGGTCGATCACGAAGACAGCGGGATGCGGAATGCCATGGGCGCGGCTGCCCGGCTCGTGGCTTTCGTTGAGAAGCCCGAAGGCCCTGATCAGCGACGACCCCTCGTCGGCAATGAAGCTGGCTTCGACACCCCGTTTTTCCGCGAAGGCCTCCTGCAGTGCGGGCGTGTCGTAGCTGATGACCACAAGGGGGCGCCCGGCCTCGGCGAAGCCATCGCGTTTTGCGTCGAGTTCGATCACCTGGGTCTGGCAATAGGGGCACCAGTCGACGGATCGGACGAAGACGAGGGTCGCTCCGCGCTCCCCCATCATGGGTTCGAAGCGCTGGTGGCCGGGCACCGCGGTGCCGATGTCCGGACCGAGGCCCGCGAGAAGAGCGAAGGAAGCGAGAAGGGATGCGAGCATGATCGGGCCTTTTTCCGTGCGGGATTGCCACCCCTCCTTCGTCCGCGCTCAGCCGGAGGTTACCCCGAGCCCTGCCAGCAGAGCCTTGATCAGTGCGGGCCCGTCCGCGAAAGACGGCCAGCTGGTCTGGTTGCGGAACCAGGTCAGCTGCCTCTTGGCAAAGCGGCGGGTCTCGCGCTGGGCATCGGCCATGGCTTCGGCCCCGTCCTCGCCTTCGAGGATTGCCGCCACCTCGCGCACGCCGAGGGCCTTCATGACCGGAAGGTCCGGCGGCAGGTTCCGGGCGAGCAGCGCCTCGACCTCCTGAAGGGCGCCGGATCGGAGCATGGCCTCGAAGCGGCGGTCGATGCGGCCGTGGAGCGTCTCCCGCCCGGGCGCCAGCACCGCGCCGATGATCCTTCCCTCAAGGGGCGGGACGACCGGCACCTCCTGGAAATGCGAGAGCGGCTGCCCGGAAGCCCTGAGGACAGCCATCGCCCTGACGTGCCGTTGCCGGTCGGCAGGTTCGAGCCGGGCCATGGCGGGATCGGCGCTCAGAAGATCGGCGCGGAAAGCTTCGGAGTCCCGGTCCCACAGGGCCTCGAGCTCCTGCACGAGGTCTCCGGGCACCTCCGGGACAGGTGCGAAACCTTCGGTCAGCGCCCTGAGGTAGAGCCCCGTGCCGCCGCACAGGATGGGAAGGCGGCGTCTCGCCTTGATATCTTCGATCAAGGGGATCGCTTCGCGTACGAAACGGCCCGCAGAATAGCGCTCCTTCCCGTCGACATGACCGTAGAGATGATGGGGAACACGGGCTTCATCGCCCGGACCCGGCCTTGCGGTCAGGACGCGGAGGTCCCGGTAGACCTGCATGGAGTCGGCGCACAGGATCTCCCCGCGCACGGCCATGGCGAGCTCCATCGCGGCGGCGGACTTTCCTGAAGCGGTCGGTCCGGCAATGATGACAGTGGGGATCTCTTGCGAAGACACGCCCCGGTCTCTAGCTCAGGCGAAAGGGAGATGACCATGACCGATCAGGCCCACGAGACGATCAAGACCGCCGTCAACGACAACCAGGTAATGCTTTTCATGAAAGGCACGCCGCAGTTCCCCCAATGCGGGTTCTCCGCCGCGGTGGTGCAGATCCTCGATTATCTCGGGGTGGAGTACGGCTCGATGAACGTGCTCTCCGATGACGGGCTCCG